>CAYWPP010000027.1:0-2638 GCA_964460475.1 uncultured Candidatus Peribacteria bacterium | reverse complement strand
TCCTCTCGCTGCGTCCGCAGCATGCCGAGCTTCTCCTTCGCTTCCGTCATCGCATCGCGATCTCCGGTCATCTCTTCCGAGACAAGCCCGAGATCCTTCCTCGTCTCTTCTTCACGCAGCAATAGTTCCCCTCTCTCTTCTTCGAGCGACAGGAGTGCCCGCTCCGCTTCCGCGAGGACGCCTTCCTGCTCGTCGATGCGTCCCGTTCGCTCCGCCACTTCCTCCTCTCTCTCAGAGACGTCCCGCTCGGCAATCAAGAGTGCCTCACGATTCTTCCCGTGCGTTACCTCGGCGAAATACAGCGGAATACGCGCCGAGATGTATGCCGATACCGACTGCATCGCCTCCGCGATCTCACGCTCCACCGCTGCCACAGGCAGCCTCTTCTTCTGCGCGAAGAGCGTCACCACGCCGTCGAGTGTCCGGAACAGCACCTCGTCATACGCCTCCGCTCTCCGGAGCAGCTTCGTGATGCGTATGCCGTACTCTTCCGCCATCTTCTCTATGCGTTCTCCTGCCTCGCGCAGGGAAGCCAGCGCATGCTCATGGGGTGCCCCCAGCCTCTCCACGATCATTCCCGATGTTTCAGACTTCGTTCGGAGTGCGGCCGTCTCTCCCTCCTTCGCGGCAAGGTTCTCCCGGAGGGACGCGAGTTCCGTCCTCACTTCTGCGAGTATCTCTCTCGCCCTCTCCACCTGCTCTGCGAGAGCGGGGATCTCGCTATCGATCTCCGCAAGCCTCTCCTCGATGGCGAAGAGGGTTGCGCCGAGCATCCGCTCTTCCTCCTGCGCTTCCCCCAATGCCGTGCCGAGCGCGATGTACTCTGCCTCCATGCTCCGCTCACCCTCCGAAAGTCCGGAGAGGAGCGCTTCCGTTTCCCTGACTGCCTGGGGAAGATCTGCCTCCCGCGGAGAAGCAAGAACCTGCCTTGCCGCCGCGAGTTCCGCGATCACCTCTTCCAGTTGGAGAGCGGAAGGATCTGCGACCCCCGCGGTCACGGTATCCGCCTCCATGCCCTGTCCGTCCATCATGAGCAGAGGCTCCAGGGATTCCAGACGCATCCGCCGTGTCCTCTCACGAGGCGCCCGCTCACCAAGAATGCTCCGTGCCGCGGCATGGATGTGCTGCGCGAACCCGGGAAGCACGGGAGCCGCCGGAAGCGAGGATGCGGCGGAGGGAACAGACGATGATTCAGTCGGTGAGGCGGAGCTGCGGTGCGTCATGAATGGTGAGGAAGAAAGTGTCACCAGTATCGGGGAAGAGGGACTTCCCCGTCATGAGCATGGGAAAATGGCCAAAACGACCACGACCATTTTTCCGCATAAGAAAGCCATGAAAGAGGTTCTTTGGGAGGGGGGAACGGTGAGGAGGTGCCCCCTTTAAAGGGAATGTCGCTTACGTTCGCAGAAAATCCATTTTCGTTGCCATGATGTTGAAGTGAGCCTGTCGTAGTAATGCGATGCTTGCCATATTCCATTCATGAACGACAGCCCAGAGCGGGTGGGGTGCAAGTGGCAGAAATGTTTTCAGAGCACAGGTTGCACATCCTTTGCCCTGATAAGGCGGAATGATCCAATAAAACAGGTACCATTTCTTTCCCCTCAGAATTGCTCCGATACGCCCGATCACCACGCCTTCACATGCAATGGAACGCACGACCGCCTTTTTTCTCGATTGCTTTCGTAAAAGACGCGAGATGTCTTGCTTCGCCTCTTCCATCGACAGAGGCTTTTCATAGGTCAAACCCCGTAAAAATTGCGTATCTTTTGATGCAAGGTGGAGCACGCGTGCATGATCGGGCTTCAGAGGAATGAGAGTGGTACGCATAGAAGTTAACTGTGTATCCACGACATCATCGTAGATCTCCTGTGATGCATTGCCATTGGTCATGGTGATGGAGGCACGTCAAATTGGAAAAAAAGAGCTCTCCACAATGACGAAAGAGGTTCTTTGAGTTCGAAGAACACGTGTTTTTTGATGTTTAACCGGCGTTTTTCGTACCTTCCTCAGAAGGTCTCACAAGCGGCAGCTCCACGAAGAACGTGGTGCCCTTTCCTTCGGTGCTCTCGAAGCGGATGCTTCCGCCCTGTGCTTCGATGGCATTCTTCGCCACGTACAGACCGAAGCCGTTGCCGTCGATGCCGTTCGTGTTGCTCGCGCGGAAGAGCTTGCCGAAGATCTTCTTCTGGTCCTCCGCCGGAATACCGACGCCCGAATCCTTTACCGCCAAGTGCATGACGCCGTCCTTGTTTTCGACGGTGAACGAAACCGCGCCTTTCTCCGGCGTGTACTTCACTGCGTTGCTCAGGAGGTTTTCGACTGTCATGCGCGTCAATCGCTTGTCGAGCATGACTTCCTTCGGCAGGTTCTTTGTGACCTTCTTCTTGAAGTCCATCTGCTTCTCCTTCGCCTTCGGTTCGATGACGCTGAGAATGTCTTCAAAGAACTGATGCAGATTGACGGGCACGCGATCAAGCTTCGGTTTGCCCAGTTGGAAGCGCGACACGTCGAGAATCATGCTCGAAAGGTCGGCGAGATTCGCCGCGCTTGCATTCATCGTTTGAAGGTATTCCTGCTGCTCTTTCGTCAGTGAACCCACGTCGCCATCTACAAGCATTTCGATGTACCACTTGAGCGC
>CAYWPP010000026.1:0-2940 GCA_964460475.1 uncultured Candidatus Peribacteria bacterium | reverse complement strand
TGCTCTCGCTCAGAACCCGTTCTTTCCCAAAGAGCGCAATGATGCCGAACAGAACCGACAGAAGGGCGTACGGCGCGATTTCCAGCGTCATGCGTTTCGTCACGCGCCGTTCAAGAAGGATGTTTGCGAAGAGCAGGAACACGGGCAGCGTGAGCGTCATTACCTTCGACAGCAGTGAACAGAGGAAGAAGATCAGGCTCAACGCATACCGTCGTCCTCCGCCCGCCTCGCGATACCGCAAGTGCAGGCAGAACGAGAGGAGGAAGAAGAAGGCCGAGAGAAGATCCTTCCGTCCCGCGATCCAGCTCACCGCTTCGGCATGGATCGGATGCACCGCGAAGATCACGCCTCCGAGAAGCGCGGCACTCTTCCGTTTGGTGAGCAGCAGCAGGAGCCACGCGACGAGCCATGCGTTCAAGCCGTGGAGCAGCACGTTGGTGAAGTGGAAGGCTGCGGGCGAACCGCCGCCGATCAGATGATCGATCTGATACGTGAGGAACGTGAGGGGAATGTAGAGCTCCGGATCGAACGTAGTGAAGATCGTGTGCAGCGTGGAGAAGGTGATGGAGCGGATCGCGAGGTTATTCACCACGAGGAACGGATCGTCGACCATCGCGAAGCCGTGGCCAAGGGAGAGACCGAACGCCAGAAAGGACAGGGCGAGAAACAGGGCGGCCGTCCAGGCCGCAGCGGGGAGGGTGACATGGGTTTCTTCCTGCATGACGACAGTCTAGCACTCCGCTATACTTCGCCACTTTGCGGATTCCCCGTTTCGTTCGCCGGCCAGGAAAACGCGTTCGCGTGCTGCTGCACGCGTGCGTGATCATGTCCGCCATTCTCGCTGTGTTCGTCTTCGCGTTGCTCTTCGACGTCTGGCGCTCTCTTCCCGACATCTCCGATCCTTCGGTTTTCCGCGCGGAGGAGAGCATGGTGATCCGCGATCGTGCAGGCGGAGAACTCTACCGCGTGGTGCGGGAGGAAGACCGGACGCTCCTGACGCGGGAGGAAATGTCGCCGTTCATCCGCATGGCGGCGGTCGCCATCGAGGACAGGAGATTCTTCTCACGCTTCTTCTGCATCGACGTGCGTGCCCTCACCCGCGCGGTGATCGCGAATCTCTCCGAGTACAAGTCGCAGGGAGCTTCCACCATCACGCAGCAGCTGGTGCGGACGGCGCTCCTCACGCGCAGCAAGAGTATCGAGAGAAAGCTCCGCGAGATCATGCTCGCGTGCACGCTGGAGTCGCAGCGGTCCAAAGAGGATATTCTGACGCTCTACCTCAACTGGATTTCGTTCGGGCACGGCATCGCGGGCGTGGAGCAGGCGAGTCGGCGATTCTTCGGCATTCCGGCGCACGATCTGTCCGTGGCGCAGAGCGCGGTGCTCGCGGCGTTGCCGCAGCGCCCCACGTACTTCAGTCCGTTCGGCGCGCATCGGCGCACGACGGTATCCGAGAATCTGGCGCATCGCATCAGGGAAGGGGAGATTCTCGATGCCGAGGCTATCGCCGCCGCCGATGTCACGATCGGACTTCTGGGAACAGAGGTGCGGCTGGGAAGCGGATTTCATCTGCTGCCGGGACGCGCGAACATCGTGCTCAACGCCATGCGTGAACAAGAGTTCATTACCGATGAGGAGCACGATGTTGCAACGCGGGAACTCTCTACGATGAACTTTCGCGAGCTCTCGCATCCCATCCGCGCGCCGCACTTCGTGCTCTCGGTGCGCGACCGTATCGAAACGCTTCTGTCGGAGGGAGGGATCGACGGCGGGAACATCGTGGTGGAAACGACCATCGACCCGCGGCTGCAAGGCATTGCGGAGGAGATCGTCGCGGAGCATCGTTCCCGACTGATCGAGGAATTCGATGCCCGGAACATCGCGCTCGTCGCAGCGGATCCGCGTACGGGTGAGATCCTCGCATCCGTCGGCAACACGGATTTCTTCGACGATGAGCACGGCGGGCAGATCGACATGACGCGCACGCCGCGCCAGCCGGGTTCCTCCTTCAAACCGTTCGTCTACGCCGCCGCCTTCCTGCGCGGACTTTCCCCCGGCAGTTTTATTTACGATTCGCCGCTCAGTCCGTCCATCTATCAGCCGCACAACTACAAGCGCGGCTACTACGGACGCATGACGGTCAGAAACGCGCTCGGCCGCTCGCGCAACGTACCGGCGATTCGTGCATTCTTCATGAGCGGCGAGCAGAACGTACTCGACCTTGCCGAGACGATGGGTATTCCCTACCCGAAGACGTACAAAGAATCGCGGGTGCAGGACGATCCGTCATTCCGGTATGCCTGGCCGCTGGCTCTCGGTTCGGCGGAGACGCCGCTCCTTGAGATGGTCCAAGGCTACGCCACGCTCGCACGCGGCGGCATATATCAGGCGCTCACGGGCATGCGCGGTGTGTTCGATACAAATGGCACGCCTCTCTTCCTGGAAGAGCGACGCCCCGTGCGCGTGCTCGATCCTCAGGTGGCGGCTGACCTCACCTCAATTCTCTCCGATAAGAACGCACGTGAGCCGGACTGGAGCTACAACATGGACATTGACGGCGCGTCACCGGCACTCAAGACGGGTACGAGCAACGTGTGTCTGGAGCGCGACGCGTACGGCACGTGCATGCATGTGCGGACGAATAATGCCTGGACGCTCGGGTATACGGATAACATCGTGATCGGTGTGTGGGCGGGGAATGTGGAGAATACGCCGCTTGTCGATGATGCGGATGCACTGCTCGTCACGATGCCGTTGTGGAAGGAGTTTTTTGAGCGGGGAGTGCTTCGGAGGGGGAATTGACACAAAATACAATTTATTTTACAATAATAATTACGGCCACGGTGGCCGTCAGTTCAATGGTCTTTGTCACAGGGAGGCTACCAATGAAGAGCATGATGCTCACGTTCCTCGCGCTCGTCGCGTGCACCGGGTGTGCGA
>CAYWPP010000025.1:0-5535 GCA_964460475.1 uncultured Candidatus Peribacteria bacterium | reverse complement strand
ATGGCCCTCCTCAACGTCAATCCCACCCGCATGGCTCTCATGGACCTCAAGGTCCGCACGAAGAGCGCCAAACGCGGCCATAAGCTCCTGAAGGACAAACAGGACGGCCTGATGCAGCATTTCATGCAGATCGTCCGCGACTGCCAGAAGCTGCGTACGGAGGTGGAGGAGAAGCTCGGATTCGCCTTCCGAAAGTTCCTCTTCGCGTCCATGTGGCTCTCGGAGGGCGATATGGCCACCGCGCTCTCCAGTCCGCAAGCGACCATGAAACTTTCGGTACAGACGAAGAACGTGATGAGCGTGCGCATCCCCTTCTTCGAACTGGAACGCGAAGGAACGGTGAAAACCTACGGACTCGCGAAGACGAACGCCCTGCTTGATGAAGCAGTCACCGCGTTTGACGAAGCGTTCGCATTGCTCATTCAGCTGGCACAGATCGAGAAACAGGCCGAAAGCCTCGCACTGGAACTGGAAACGACGCGACGACGTGTCAATGCATTGGAACACAAGCTGATTCCGGATCTGGAGGAAACCGTGAAGTACATCAAAATGAAGCTCGATGAATCCGAGCGCTCCGCCATCATCGCAACCATGCGGATCAAGGCGAGCATCGAAGCACAGCAGGGATGAAAATGATGAAAATACTAAATATCTAGAATACTAAAATACTAAAGAAACATTCTAAAGTGCAAAAACAGCAAAGAGCGAAAGACTCTTTTCCTTTCCGACATTCCCGGTTTTTTAGCTTCTAGATTTTTTAAAAAGTTTTTTTAGTATTTTAGTACTTTAGTATTCTAGTATTTTCTCTCCCGTGTCTTCCTCCTCTCATTCCTCCTGGGGCTTGGCTCTCTCCGGCGGTGCTGCGTGGGGGTTTGCCAACGCGGGTGTCATTGACGTGCTGGAGCGCGAGGAACTGCTACCCGACTTCATCGCAGGCAGCAGTATGGGCGCCATCGTGGCGGCGCTCTTCGCAACCGGCCATCGAAGCGATGACATGCGCGCACTGATGAAAGCGATCAAGTGGACGAAGCTTGTTACAAAAAGCAGCCGCGCGCTCCACGGCGGGTTACATGGAGGCTTGTTGCGACAGAATCTACAAGGCTATCTGGAGCCGCTGCTACAGGACCGTACCATCGGCGAGTGCGAGATGCCGTTCGTGTGTCTGGCGGGACGCGTGAATGAGCCGATTCAATGGAAAAGGATCGTGGAAAAAGGCTTCACGACACATGCCATGAAGGCAGTGGAACCGTATGTCTTTCCCCCGGAAACGAAGGTTCTCGATGCCGTCATGGCATCGAGTGCGATCCCCGTCCTCTTCTCCCCTCATACGATCGACAGTAACGAATTCGTGGATCTCTGCAACTTCGGCGCGCTTCCGTCACGATCGCTCCGCAGTCGGTATCATCCAGAGATCGTCATCGGAACCGATACTGCGCCGCGACACGGCATTGTCAGAAAGATTCTGCCAGGACCATGGAAAGAATTTCTCGCGGCAAGCAATGCATCGCTGGAGGAGAGCAGAAAGGCATGCGATTTGCTGATCGAACCACAACCCCGCGCGGGGTATTTCCGGTTCGATAAAGCGGAAGAAATCATGGAAGACGGGAAGGCGGCGACGGAAAAAATGGTGCCGAGGATGAAGATGATCCTGGGGTGAAAATACTAAAAATCTAGAATACTAAAATTCTAAAAAACCTCTAAGGAATCGAGAAGCTTAAAAAAACTGCGAATCGCGGAAAGACGAAGATTCTTTCGCTCTTTACTTCTTTTCGCATTTTAGAAAGTTTCTTTCGCATTTTAGTATTTTAGTATTCTAGTATTTTTTACGACGAGATTTTCTTCAGCACCGCCCGGAACGCCTCGGGTTCATGAATGGCGAGTTCCGAAAGCGTCTTGCGATTGAGCATGACCTTCTTGTCTTTCATCGCCTTCGCAAAGCGCGAGTAGTTCGTGCCGTTCTCACGGAGCGCAGCGTTGAGGCGCGCAATCCACAGTGAGCGGAACGTGCGCTTCTTCAGCTTCCTGTCGCGGTAGGCGTTCTGGCCCGCCTTGATGATCGCCTCCTTTCCCTTCTTCACGGTCGTGCGACGCATGCCGCGATACCCCTTGGTCTGGGCCCGTAGCTTCTTGATACGCCGATGACGTTTGACACCTCGTTTGACACGCATGATTACAGGTTGGGAAGCAGTCCGCGAAGCGCCTTCTCGTTCGTCTTATCGGCAACCAGCGTGCGCTGGAGCCGCTTCTGGCGCTTGCTCTTCTGCTGGAGCAGGTGGTTACGGCCGTGGCGCTTGTACGCGTATGCGCCGCTGCCGGTCTTCCTGACTCGCTTTTTCGCACCGCTGTGGGACTTCAGTTTGGGCATGAGAGTGGTAAACGGGCGCAGAGTATAGAGGGAAAACGGCGGGATGCAAAGGATTTTAGAGGCCGTTTGCCCCTCGTTGCACCATGCCGCCGATGTATCCCATGCGGGAACGGGCCCGCTCGCGGAGCCCGGAAAGGACCTCATACTGTTCGGTGATCCGGGGCACGAAGTGAATGCGGAGCGCCGTGTCCTGCGCCTCCATGGACAGACTGCCGAAACCCAGAAAATTCTGGATGATGCCGTGCTGGATTTTGTTGATGTCCTGCAGCATCCACAGGTCCATGCTCTGATGCTCGTCGATGGCAAGCAACGTTTTCTTGATGCGATGCACTTTCTTGTCCGTCACGATGACGACGTAGAGAAAATGGCGATAGAAACGAACGAGGAATTCCACGTGTGCAACGAGCAGCAGGAAGCAGAAGACGAGCAGAGTGGCCCTCCGTGTTCCCGTGTCCTCCAGCCCCACCCGCACGAAGACGACGTACCCGACCAGGAAGAGGAGCAAAGTGTAGAAGACCATGCGACAAAACGGCCACACGAGACGAATCCAGTGCTGCCGAAAGTAGAACTGGAATGTTTCCTCCGCATGTTTGCCCTGAAAATCGACGGTTGCCGGATCATGTTCGCGCTCGTCTACCATAGGAGGAAAAAAGCGAGCAGAAACAGGGCGAGGAGAACGACTGCATGAATCGTGACTACCGTAAGCATGCGCGCCACCGTGAAAAATCCCGTCATGGATGCATCCGCATGGTGCGGAAACACCAGTTTCGCGATACGATTCCTGAACAGGATCCACATCGTGCATTCCATGAGAATGGTGAGGCCGCACACCGTGCCGAGCGCGAGGAAGAACCAAAGATCCATGGACAAGTCGAGAGGATCTTCCATTTTCCCCGTTTGTACGGAGTCTTGTCAAAGTTTTCGCACCATGTTTTGGAATCGACTGCGCTTCATTGCTCCGCGCGGACGATCCACTTCTTCGGCTTCACGATGATGATGAACTGATTCCCCTGCTTGCGCACGTCCTGCTCGACGTCGGAGACGTCGGAAAGGCTCGCGACGAATCGCTTAAGCTTGTCGATGGCGTACTGCTTGTTCGTGTTCTCGCGCCCGCGCAGGATGATGCCCGCTTTCACCATGTGGTTTTCGGCGAGGAATTCGCGCGCGCGACTGGCCTGACGTTCCACGTCGCCCACATCCGTGCGAAAACCGATGCGGATGGTTTTCACGCCGGCCTGTTTGCTGTGAGCCTTCTGACGCTTCGCTTTCTTCTGAAGTTGGTAGAGATGGCTGCCGTAGTCACCGATCTTCACGACGGGCGGCACCGCCTTCGGCGAGACTTCAATCAAATCAAGCTCCTCGCTCTTGGCTCTCGCGAGCGCATCTTCGCGCGATAGCTTCACCGGCGGCTGGCCGTCGAGAATGAGGAGGACCTCCTTCGCGGTGATCTGTTCATTGGAACGCGGACGGCGTTGGTTCGTTGCGTGACGGTGCTGGAAGCGGGATGACGATCTCTGACGCAAGGAAAAACGTGGGGAACGCTGTAGGCAGGTAGTGATTGTCGTGGAGGCGAGAGCCGCCGTCAAGAAGCATTCCCCTCCTCCCGCCGTTCCGTTGCCAGTCTCATCTCCATGACCCCGTCGGCAAAGGAGAGGTCGGAGAGCGAGAGGAACGGCAACGGCCACGCCCTTCGCTCTTTCAGAAACGACGCCACGGGCGTCAGAGTCAAACGCACGGAACCGAGTCCGCTCCGGAGGAGAGACGTTTTCAGCTCGGCGGCGAGCGACGGCGTCATGTCCCGGAAGATCCGAGCTTCGATCGCGTCGGGATCGGCTGCGTACGCAAGCAGGTCGGTACGGAGAAACTCTTCGATTGCGGGAAGCGAGAGGGGTGCGGCGCGCTCGACGGTCTCGAGGAACGCATCCGCGGAAGAGTCGAGTGCGTCCTGGACCGTCAGATACCCGCTCCATTGGACAATGCCGTACAGCGCTCCGAATTGCGCGGAGGTTCCTCTTCCGCGAATAACGATCATTGCCGATGCCGCCTCCGGCGTCGCAGGTTCGACCGAGAGGGAATCGATAGTGGGGGCTCCAACTTCCGTACGACCGAGCGCGGTCACGGCGTCGCGGAACACGCGGAAGACATGACTGCCGTCCACGGACGAAGGGAGCACGTACGCCGCGGCCTGTTCTTCACGCGAGGCACGGAGATCACTGCCATACGCGGTATCCGCCGCCAGTCTGGCCTCGAGCAGTCTGATGTGTGCGCGAAGCTCAGGCAGCCTGTTGCCCGTATGCACGGCTTCCTCCCGCATGACGGAAAGGCGCTGCAGACGGACGGAGAAGATCGTGAGCGCAAGCAAGATCGCGCCGATTCCCGCCCACGCCAGCAGTCGTGAGAAGCGTCGGCCGCTCGGGAAGCGCGTGCTACGCATCATCGGGCAATCGTAAGGTCAAAACGAAAGGAGAAGACACCACGCCGCTTCCGTCGCGTACCTCGCGGTATTCGGGCTCACTCACCGAAGCGAACGAGGATGAGGCACGAAGCGTATCGACGAAGAGCGCAAGCATGCGGATTGACCCTCCGTCGGCATCGAACGCGTCTCCTTCGACGCGAAGTCTACCGTCCGACGCATCATAGAACGTCCCATGAATCACGATATTCTCCCGTCCCGCAGTCATCATCTCGCGACGCGCCGTTTCGAGCGCAACCAAAGCCGGAAGAACGGGAGGGCGTTCCGCGCGCAGCGAAGCGATATGCGCAAGCGTGGGCGCCGGCGTCAGCGAGAGGACTCGCGCCCGTTCTTTGAGCAATTCCTGCTGCCGGGCGATGAGCAGTTGTTCCTCGGTCTGCAAATCGCGGAATCGTACCATGCGTTCGCCGAGGCGAACGGGAAATCTGCCGGGAGAAAAGAGGACCGATAGCCCGATCATGCCGATCAGGAACACCCCGCCGAAAACGGAGAGTGGAACGGCAAGATTCTCGAGCGCCTGGAGGAGGGAAGGACGCGAAGACATGTATCCGATCATTATAGCATGAAAAGCGGCTTTCTGCTATGATAGAAGCGCTCCATTCCCCCTTTCCCGTGGATGAACTGAAGGAAAAACTCGCAGAGCTCCTGAAGGCCGTAAACACGGGCAAGGACTCTCTTTGAGGCACGAAAGGTACCA
>CAYWPP010000024.1:5406-7080 GCA_964460475.1 uncultured Candidatus Peribacteria bacterium | reverse complement strand
TCCTCGACGAGCAGGATCACGGCGAAGCAAGACTTCCCCTCGCGCGCGGCATGCTCGCGCTCGGTCTCGTTCCTCTCATCCTCGCGGCTGTCGGCATTCTCACCGCTCGACGAAAACGTCGTCATTTCTTCCTTCCGCTCCTGACGGTTCTCCTCGTGCTCACTGCGGGGCAGCTTGTTCTGCGCATCCTGGCACCGTTCCCGAGCTCCCAGGATTTCCGCTACTCGACGCTGCTCGCCGTCCCTCTCCTCGCCTTCGCGCTGGAAGGCATGTTCTCTCTCCCGAAGATTCCGCGGTTCCTCTGCACGGGAACATGGTGGGGGCTCGTCGTTCTCTGCCTCCTGTTCAGTGGCAGTTTCGCGTTTTCTGCTGTATAATAAAGAGGAAGACACACATGCGTTTCACGAAGATCGTCGCCACCATCGGGCCAGCCACATCCAGCCTTGCGATGTTGCGAGCGCTCGGGAAGAACGGCATGAACGTCGCGCGCCTGAATTTCTCGCACGGCTCGCATGAGGTCCACGGCAGAACGATCGACTGGCTCCGAACGGTCAATCGCGAGCAAGGGGGACGCATCGCCGTCCTGCTCGATACGAACGGCCCCGAAATCCGTTCCGCTTCCATCGAACGCCCGATCATGATCGCGAAGAACGAGGAAGTGGTCTTTGCCTTCCGGCGCCCGAAGAACGAGAAGCGAACCGTAATCGAAGTCAGTCACCGCGGATTTGCGAAAGACGTGCGCGGTTCGAAAACCATCCTCATCGACAACGGCGTTCTGGAGTTTTCCATCGTGAAAACGACCGGGAACGTTGTCATCGCACGAGCACTCGATGCCGGGAGCATCGGTTCGCGCAGGCACGTGAACGTTCCGGGAGCACACATCAGTCTTCCCTCATTCACCGAGAAGGACTGGAAAGACATCGCGTTCGGCATCGCAAAGAACGTCGATTTCATCGCGCCGTCGTTCGTGCGCGACGCGAAGGACATCGATGAACTGCGCGCCTTCCTCACGCGGAAGAAGAGCGACGCCAGGATCATCGCGAAGATCGAAACCCGCCAGGCCGTCGACGACATCGAGGACATCATCGACCGGGCCGACGGCATCATGATCGCGCGCGGCGACCTGGGTGCGGAAATCCCCTTCGAACTCGTGCCGGGCGTACAGGATGAAATCGTCTCCCTCTGTCGCAGAAAGGGAAAGCCCGTCATCGTCGCCACGAACATGCTCGAAAGCATGATCGAGCAGCCCATTCCCACCCGCGCGGAACTCACGGACGTCGCGCATGCCGCCGTCACGCAGGCGGATGCGACCATGCTCTCCGGCGAAACCGCCGCGGGGAAGTATCCGGTGAAATCCGTACAGGCGATGAGCAAGATTCTCACCTCCACCGAGAAGCGCTACATCGACTCGACAGACAGCTTCGTCTCCGTCGGCGAATTCGGAGAGACGGACGTCCGCAGCGAACAAACGCGTGCGGCGTGTCTCCTCGCGCAGAAGCTTGATGCACATGCGATCATCGTCATTACGAAACAGGGACGCACCGCTCGCGCCCTCGCGCGCTACCGTCCGCTGCTGCCCATTCTCGCGTTCACGGAATCCGAAACCGTCAAGCGTCAGCTCGGCCTCGTCTGGGGGGTGCACGCGGAAACGCTCACTCTCTCGAAGTATCCCGA
>CAYWPP010000024.1:0-5306 GCA_964460475.1 uncultured Candidatus Peribacteria bacterium | reverse complement strand
AGACTCGCTGTCAGCACGGAGAGTGTGGGAGGGGAAGTTTTCTGATCGCTCGGAGCTTGGCGGAGCGTGAACGCGGGTTTCGTCGCTTCTCTTCGTCGTCGGGCACGAACGCCTTCTTCGTCAGCACCTCATAAGCGGGAGCGGAGAGGGGTGCACCCGTCACGGGATCCTTGTCGGGAGTGACGAGCGAACGGAACGCGCGTTTGACGAGCCGATCCTCAAGCGAATGATAGCTGATGACGGCGAAACGTCCAGCAGGAGCGAGCATCGTCGGAGCAACCGTGAGCAGACGGGAAAGCGCGCCGAGTTCATCGTTCACCGCGATGCGCAGTGCCTGAAAGATGAGCGGCAGTGCGTCGCGAAGCGTAGGACCGTAGAGCGGTTCGGCGATGAGCCGAAGATCGTCCGCCGTCGCGATGGCAGACCCGGACCTCGCGTCGAGAATCGCGCGAACGAATCGATGCGTTTTCGGGAGCTCGCCGTAGTTCTGGAAGACGGAGGTCAGTTCGTCCTTCGTCGCGGTCATGAGCAGCGCTGACGCCGTCGTGCCGCGGGTGCGGTCGTACCGCATGTCGAGCGGTGCGTTGCCGTGAAACGTAAAACCCCGAGTGGCATCGTCGAGATGCGGCGAACTCAGACCGAGATCCGCGAAGATGACATCGAAGACACGCGCATCTTCGGGCAAACATTCGGGCAATTCAGCGAAGTTCGCATGCACGAGGCGAATGCGACCTTCGAATGCGGAGAGCTTCACGCGTGCAGCCTGCAGATTCTCCTCATCGGCATCGAGACCCGTCAGCATGCCGTCGGGAGAGGCTGCCTCCAGGAAGAGCGCCGCATGTCCGCCCAGACCGAGCGTGCAGTCCAGCATACGGTCGCCCGAAGAGGGCGACAGAACCGAGAGAGCGATCGTGGGAAGGACCGGAAGGTGCGCCTGATTCACCTTCGAAGTGTACGCATGTTTTCCGCAGGCACAAACGTTTGACCTTGCGCCAGCGCAAGAGACGTTTCATGTATACAAATTGTATTCAAAGACGATGGATTCCGGAGACGACGTCCCGGAAGCAGCGGAGCGTTTCACGCGCCTGTCTGTGAAGGGAAAAACGTTCGCGCGCTTCCTCCCTCGCCCTGAGAGCCATGGCATCCCGAAGCGTTCCATCCGCGAGCAGTCGCGCGATCGCACCGGCACACGCATCCGCGTCGCCCGTGCGGAAGAGCATGCCGGTCTCGCCGGAACGGACGACGTTCCGAAGGCCGGGGCAGTCGCTCGCGACGACGGGGGTACCCGTCGCCATACCCTCGGCTGCCGTGAGGCCGAATCCTTCCCGAAGAGACGGAACCACGAGCACCGTCGCCCGCTTCAGTTCGCGCAGGTACGCGTCCTCCGTCACGAATCCCGCGCACTCGATGTCGCTCTCATGTAAGCCCGCTTCTGTGAGGTGCCGGCGCAGGGCATCAGTGCCCATCAGATTCTCCCCTACCATGCGCAAGCGGAGACCTTGGTACGTGTTGCGCAGCAGCGCGAAAGCCCGCAGCAGAACGGGAAGTCCCTTCCGTGGTTCGAGTCTGCCCGCAAACAGGAGGAGATTCGCTTCGCGCGGCACGTCGTCTGCCGCAAAGAACGCATCTGAAACGGCATTCTCGATGAGCACGAGCTTCTCTTCGGGCACACCGTACTCACGGTGGAGCCTGTCGAGCGTTCCCTGCGACACGCAGATGATGCGGTCTGCCAGAAAGTATGTTCGCTTCTCGATCCACGCGAACGCGCGCTTGCGCAGAAACGTGAAGCGCGACGCATCGCGATACACGTCCGCTTCGTCGCGATACGTGTGATGACACGTCACGACGAGAGGCACATGCGGCTTGCGCAGAAGCAGCACACCGCCGGACCCGCCGTGCACGTGCAGCAGGGAGAGATTGCGCGAACGAACGAAACGCGGGAGCAGGAAGAAGAGCGCGAGTGAGAAGAGCGGCGCGCCTCCCCTCCTCCGCCAGCGTCGCGTGACGAATCCCGGCAGAGGCACGTCGCCACCGGGACTCGGCGAGAGAACGACGGAGTTCACTTCCCGACCTGCATCGAGTGCACGCAGTCCCGCACGCAGCCGCTGCACATGGACGCCGAGTCCGCCGATGGGCGGATCGTAATCGTAGGTGACGACGCCGATTTTCATGGCATGAGCGTACCGTGCAAGCACGCTTCGGGCGAGCCTGCATTGACCCTCTCTCACCGGATGGTAGGATCAAATCATTCCAGCCGTCGGCAGCTCTCTCCGATTCGACTCGCTAAGCTGCCGACACCGCCTGCTCACCTCATTCCCTCAAGCTCCCCGGAGGTGAGCAGGCTTCTTTACAGTAAAAAATGCTCTTTCTCCGCTTTTATGGCTTTCAAAGGCCATGGAAGACACTTGACACATATCAAAAAATGAGTATGATGCTTCACTTTGCTCGCCACCTTCCTCTCCGCGTTCCTGAGCCTTGCGCTCGGGACAACGGCACTCCCCTCCTCTTCCCCGTCTTCGGCATCGGGGCTGCCTCTCAGCTTATGGGAGCCGAAAGCGGGAGATACCTTCATTGTCGATACGAAGGAGAATGTGGGGTACCTCGTGCATGAGAACGGACGGTACACGTCGTTCGATGTCGTGACGGGGCAGCGGCGCAGGGTGTACTACATCGGACGGAGCTACAACGCGACAACACCGACGAAAGCCTGGGTCGCGTCATCGGTGCACGTCAAGGGAGACAGACTGACCTTCGGGAAAACCGGGCGCTTCTTCCGTCTCTACGACGAGGGAGAGCGCACGGCCTACGGCATTCACGGCTACGGTCGTGAGGACGACATGTTCTCGCAGGATTCCCGATTCCAGAGCATGGGATGCGTGATCGTGCGGGAGCACATCCTGAACATCATCGAGAAAACCTACGAACTGAACGACCAGAAGATGAACGTCATCACGGTCTACGGACTTGAAACGCTGCCTGAGCACATCGCACTCGGAGCGGAGGAGCGGAAAGGATAATCGCGTGCAGTCACCCGCGCATGGTGATTGAATGAAACGCCCACCGGGGGGGTAGGGCGTTTCATATCCGAAAAAAAACGGAGCACCGCGCGAGACATGCGAATGAGCGCAATTGATTCAGGATGCGAGATACATCACACAATACTTTCGCGCTTCACACACTTGCAGCTTCGTCACCGGAGCGGGAACATGATCGGTAACGCCCTACCCCACCTCCCCGTTGACGCTTGTTTCGCCGGGCGTCACGCGTCTCTGACATCACCGGGAGAACGCGAGTGTCATTCGTGATGATTTACGGATGTACCGGCATGTTTTTTGTCCTATACTGCCGCGCACGGAGAGGTGCCAGAGTGGTCGCCCTCCTCCGCTCCTTCCTCGCTCCGCTCGTCGTAGCTACGGAAGGGTGAATAGAGTTGCTTCGTTGTTCTTTCTTCCAAAATGTACGGAGAGGTGCCAGAGTGGTCGAATGGGACACACTGCTAATGTGTTGTCCGGGGTTACCCGGACCGAGGGTTCGAATCCCTCCCTCTCCGCCAGCCTTCGCGCAGCGTAGGCTGCCAAACGTAGACTTTTGCAGTCTACCATTTGTGTAACCACATAGTCGCTGCGTCTACGGCTGGCAAGCCAGCAAAAGCGGAGGATGCCACGGTATCGTCGCGTGAAACGAGGCGAAGCTCCGACAACGCTCTGCATGAAATGCGTAACATCGTGTTACTTTCTGAGACGCACACACGTATGTATGTGTGTATACTTTGCCGTATCCCCTTTTCCCCGCTTCCCATGCATTCCTTTTCTCATCGCACGAAGAAAATCATCGCCGCGAGCATCGGCATTCTCGTTCTCGCATTTGCCTTCTCGCGAAAGGATCTTCCGCGGCGCCTCGGCGACGACGATGCCATCGACGGCGCGGTGATGATGCAGGAAGATGGATACTACTACGGACGGGGAGAAGCGAATGAATCGATCACGAAGGACATGGCGCTCACGCAGCGTGTCGGCACTCCCTCCATCGCTCCCTCGCCCTTCCCGCCCTTCCCTTCCGGCGGCAACGCGGATATTGAAGACGTTCTCCGGGAAGACAGAATGATCGTGCGGAGCGCCTACCAGTCGGCGGTGGTCGAGGACGTGCAGGATTCGGTGAACGAACTGCATGCGCTCGCCGAGAGAGTGAACGGTTTCATCGTCTCATCGGACATCAGCGGCCTCGAACACAATCCCCACGCGACCGTGAGCATGCGGTTTCCGTCGGAGTCCTTCGACACCGTCATCATGTTTCTCCATGGACACGCCATCCGTATCGTGAGCGAATCGGTGAACGCGGAAGACGTGACGGAACAGTACGTGGATCTGGAAGCACGACTCGGCAATCTGCGGGCGAGTGAGGAACAGTTTCTGGCAATCATGGAGCGTGCGACGGACATCGAGGAAGTGTTGCAAGTGCAGCAGCAGCTGGAGCGCGTGCGCGGCGAGATCGAATCGGTCACGGGACGCATGCAGTACCTGGAACGCACGTCGAGCCTCTCGACGCTGACCGCGTACCTCTCCGTGGAGGAAGAGGAACTCCCCGTGCTGAATCCGACGGAGAAGTGGAGTCCTCTCGCGACGGTCAAAGCTGCCGTGCGCGAACTGATCCTGCTCGGACAGGGCGCGCTCGACCTGGTCATCTGGGCGGCGATCTTCTCACCGATCTGGGGCGCGGCGCTCATCGGCTACCTGTTCTGGAAGCGCAGGCGATAATCCCCGAGGGTTCCGATCCGAAGACTGCCTCTTCCTTCCGACTGGAGGGCGGCACGCAACGACGCGACGTACCAGTCGAACGCACCGCGAAGCGCGCGCATGTCCGCTTCCAAAAGCGGGTCTGTGGGCAGCGCTTCGACCCGGATGCCGGGGAGCGGAATGCGGCTCAATGCCTCCTCTCCCCATTGCACGTTCTGCGCGGAAGCACCGTCCGGGAAGAAGAGCAGCACACAGAAGAGAAGCGTCATGCCGCGATTGTAACCTTCGGAACGTACGTTGCTTAAATAGAAAAAATAGTGTATAATAGAAACATATTTCACACACATACCCTATGAAACATTCTCCGCGCTCACGCGCCCTTGCCGTTACGTTTTCCCTCCTGTCCGTTGTCTGGGTTTCCTCTTCGGTCGGTTTGCTGCAGGCATCCGCGTCGATGCAGGACCGCATCAGGGAACGCATGGAACAGAGGCGCAGTGCCGTGCATGAAGCCGCTCCCGCACAGAATCAGAACATCGGAAAGTCTCCGCTTGAGGTCAGCATCAGGGGCCCTGA
>CAYWPP010000023.1:4927-7547 GCA_964460475.1 uncultured Candidatus Peribacteria bacterium | reverse complement strand
GATTGTTCACCTCACTGTGGGTACTGTCAAATCCCCGCGCCGGATGACAACAGAGGGATTTCTGCTATGATGCCGCGGCTTTCGCGCGGCGCTCACGCACAATCTGCATTCGATCTTTCTCTCTCACATGCCACGGTAGCTCCCACCTTCGCCAATAGCTGTTGCTCTGTGAGCAATGCTGTTGAGGCTTCGGTGGGCAAGCAGCCTGCCCGTCCGAAGCCCAAAGGGCGAAGGCGGGTTGGTCACCGCCTCTCTGAGGCGGAAGCTGAAGCCGTGAAGCAATCGTTACTTCCCACATGCCACGGTAGCTCAGTTGGTTAGAGCACGGGACTCATAAGCCCGGGGTCGCTGGTTCAACTCCAGCCCGTGGCACCATATTGACATATTAATAAATTATATTGTATTTTTTATTTATCAGCTGCATGGTGCAGCTGTGACCTTTCACACCGTGAAATGGAGGTGAGTTATGCCTCAGACACGAGGTGCCTTCGCGCTTATTATGGCGCCAGACAAAAAGACTGTTCTGTTGTCAGAGCGCGCCGACGGTAGAGGGTGGAATTTGCCCGGAGGACGTGTGGAACAAGATGAAAACGACCACGATGCCCTGACCCGCGAAGTCTATGAAGAAACAGGCCTTGAGATCGAAGTCCTCGAACAGATCGGTGAGCCGCTGCTCTTCGGTGAGGACACTGCGGTCGCCTACGCTTGCAGAATTGTGGGCGGCAAGCTTATTCCTGGGAAGCAGGCGGTGCGCTACCATTTCTGCACTGCCGAAGACCTCAAAGCTGGTCGCATCCGTATCAACCTCGGCGGCGAGGCAATGGGCATATGGCATCCACTCAAACTCGTCGGCCCCGAAGGTCGGCTGGGGCGCACCGGCCGGATGGTCTGGGACGGACTCTCGCTAATGCAGGAGCCTATCGTCGGCCCGAATGAGGCTCCGGCGGAGTGCCTGCCCATTGAGGGCGTGTTCGTCTCCGACGACAAGTGTTACCTCGTGGACGAGGCGACGGATGGACAGAAAAAATACCGCCGTCTCGATCCGTACAGCGCCGACGGCTACATGCTGCCCGCACAGTAAGAGGAGATTTCACGGAAGAAGCAAGCCCGTTGTCACAGGGATGTGATAGCGGGTTTTTTCGGTCTTGTCAGCAATGTTAACAATATCCGCTCCCTAGACGTAAGGGCTATTACAGTAGTCATGTTCACTTTTATCACAACCACGTATGATGTTTTTTGTCCCGTGTGACCAGCACTTTACTAACTTTAACCAATGCCGATTTCAGATCTCGTCAAAGAATGGGATGAGTCAGGAAAGCTAGAAAATGAGTTTCAGCAATTGTCGGCTATCCTGGCTGAGCAGCAGTACACAAGAGAGCAAGTCATGGTTTGTTTCGATACTCTCGTCACTCCGCTCTGCCTCATGCTGGCAAGTGTGCTGGGAAGACAACCAACGTTGGAAGAGTTCAAAGAAAAGAATCGGCACTTCTTCTCCGATAGAAAGAAGTTGATGGAACTGTGTATGTTTGCCGTTTATTGCTCTGAACAACCTGAAAGAGAAGTTCTGACTGATTTGCTAAGGGAGATTGAAAACCAGCAATGGCAACAGGAAGACGAGCAATGACATTCGCTCCTGCGTCATCATTTTCCTTGCCACACCAAGTTTTATCTTTCGTGCCTTCGACGTTCGCTCATGGTACGCTATGATTCTGTGCTCCCGCATCGTATGACGTTTTAGGGTCTACGACGATCATGAATGCAATTCTATAGGTAAAGGCAGTATGCTTGTTGCATGAGAAAAGATGGCCATAAATCTTCGGAGATAATAGTCCCCGAATCGGTTAGCCCCGTCTCAACCTATGAGTTTGAGCGGGAAGGAACATTTACCGAACGTGAATTCGCGTCTCTCATGCAGCAGTTTCGCTTCGAGGTGGGCGAATGGGCGAATTGTTTATACGATGAACGTATTGCCAGTCTGATGAAGGGCGGCAGCGTCACGACAATGAGAGGGGATCCGATCACGTCATGTGCCGAAATTTCCAATTTGTCGGGAAGACATATGGAAGAATTGGAAGAGGACAAACATCAGCCCCTTCTTGAGGAATCCATTCGCTATTTTCGATTGCTTCACATTACCGCATTTCACCAGCAGATCGACGATTATGCCGAAGATGCAGTGATGAGTGCGTACCCCTTTTGGTATCGAGCGTATCATTTTGTGAAGACACGCGGAGCGGAAGTGAATCGTGACCTTCGTTTCCAGTTTTCTGTGACGGCATACCGCGACACCGTTTCCAAGAGGCACACGCTTAATGAAGGTGCGAAGGTTCCTCCGAAGAAGGGAAAGAAGTCCTGAGGGTCGCCCTCCGCCTCCGTGGAGCTTCCTCAATTCCGGCTGTTGACATCTGCCATGTATGCTACACTGAGCCGGTCCGGTTCTATTTTCTACCCTTTTTCTTCTTATGGACGCACGTTTCCTGAGAAAACTTTCCATGCTTGCCGCCACGTTCGCGCTTGCGGCTTGCAACGCTGCCGCTCCCGACGCGGAAGACGGCGACGTTCCTTCCGATGATGCCATGATGGAAGACGGCATGATGGAGGACGAAGCGATGATGGAGGA
>CAYWPP010000023.1:0-4827 GCA_964460475.1 uncultured Candidatus Peribacteria bacterium | reverse complement strand
GACGGTGCCATGATGGAGGCAGACGTCGAAGGCGAGGTCATGATGGAGGACGACTCCTCGCTCTAATCGTTCGTACTACCCCCCCCATGCGCGGCGCCGCTCTGGTAACTTCGGCGATACTCCTTACTGCCTGCGCCAACCAGGCGGCGTCCGTGCTTCCTCCGGAACTCAAAAGGGCGGGTGAACCCGTCTACGTCGATTTCGCCGTGTGGATCGAGGGAAGGAGAGTGGACTTTTCCGACAGGGAGCTCCAGAGCCCCGACAAACTCGTGGATCTGGAGAACGGCGGCAGAATACTGAAACTGGATCGCCCGGGCGTGACGCTCGGGGAAGTGTTCGACGCGTTCGGCGCGACGGTAACGCTCACCTGTCTCATCACGGAGGCGGGAAACGAGTACTGCTCGGAGAACGGCAAGCGCTGGCGCTTCTTCGTGAACGGCAAAGAGCGACCGCTCGACCCCGATTTCCTCTTCCAGTCGACCGACAGAGCGCTGCTCACGTACGACGCCACCACGTATCAGGCGCAGGAGCAGTTCGCACAGGTGACGGATGACGCGTGCATCTATGCGAATACCTGCCCGGAACGCGGCAGAAAACCGCAGAACTGCGGGCCGGATGACGAATCCTGCACGGTCGTGGATTTCTAGCCGCGCCAGGCGATGAATCCGATGTAGGCGCAGTAGGAAGCGAGCAGCACGATGCCCTCGCGCCTGTTGATGACGTGGCCTTGTTTCTGTGCCCAGAAGAAGAGGATGCGCCGGTGGATCGAGCCGCTGTGAATGACGACGAAGAGCAGAATCGTCGCGAGAACGACGACGGTCAGATCGAGGTTGAGATTCGGGCTGAACACGAGCGGCCGGATGGACGCGCTCGCGCCGAGAATCCAGAAGATGTTGAAGATGTTGCTCCCCACGATATTGCCGACCGCCAGATCGGCTTTCTTCTTGAGTGCGGCGACGATGCTCGTTGCGAGTTCGGGAAGCGACGTGCCGATGGCGACGACGGACAAGCCGATGAGCGCCTGCGAGACGCCGAATGCTTCGGCGATCGAGGTTGCGCCCTCCACCGCCATCTTTCCGCCGAGCACGAGCAGCGCAATGCCCGTCACGATCTTGCCGAAGGCGAGAAGGCTTCCCTCCGATTCCTCTTGATGTTCTCCGTCGTTCTCCGCACGACGCATGCCGAACGAGTACCACAGGAAGATGATGAAGTAGGCCATGAGTGTCAGCCCGTCTGAGCGCGACAGGATCGACACGTCGAGACCGTCGACGATCGCGTCGTTTGCCATGAGCCACAGCACGACCGTCGCGAGCAGCGAGAAGGGGAGTTCCTTCCATGCCGTGGACGTCTGAATGGCAATGGGCGACAGGATCGACGCCACGCCGATGATGAGCAGAATGTTCGCGATGTTGCTGCCCACGACGTTGCCGATGGCGATGTCGTTCGCGCCCGAAAAGCTGCTGAACAGGTTCACCGTGAGTTCCGGCAGCGACGTGCCGAAGGCGACGATGGTGAGCCCGATCGTCAGTTCCGTGACGCCGAACTTGCGTGCAATGGTCGACCCTCCCTCCACGAGCCAGTCTGCTCCCTTGATGAGCAGTGCGATGCCGGCGATCAGGAGGGCTGCTGCCACGAAGTACATTGCGGAGAGTGTAGCACGCACGGACCGTGATCGTATGGTAGAATCGCCGCCGCCATGCATCCTCCGAAGAAGAAAGCGCAGGGCAACCCTCCTCCGGACGACGCCGGCCGCGTCGCCGAGCTGGAAGAAAAGGTGAAGAAGCTCACCGATGCCGCGGCGCGTGCCCAGGCAGAGCTGCAGAACGCGAAGATCAGGATGCAGAAGGAGGCCGACGACACGCGGAAGTTCGCGTCGGAAATGTTCCTGCTGAGGCTGTTGCCCACGATCGACAACTTCCGTCGCGCGTTTGCACACCTGCCTCCGGATCTCGCGTCGCATGAATGGGTGAAGGGGATTCAGGCCGTGGAACAGGACTTCATGCGGCAGGTGCAGGAGGTCGGTTTGCGCAGAATCGACGCGCTCGGCGAGGACGTTGATCCCGCGCGTCACGAAGTGCTCATGGAAGAGGAGGGCGAACCCGGCAAAGTCGTCGGGGTCATCGAGGACGGCTATGAACTGCATGGCAAAATCCTGCGTCCGGCGAAGGTGAAGGCGGGACGCGGCTGATCCGTGTCGGTCACGCTTCCGTGCAGTGTTGCGCGAAGGCGCGCCCTCTCTCCTCAAAGTTCTTGTACAGGTCGTAACTTGCCGAAGCAGGGGAGAGCAGGACGATCGTTCCCTTCGGCGTCTTTTCCTTTGCGATGGCGACGGCTTCGGCCATATCGGCGGCCATGATGCTCTGCACCCGATGCTCATCAAATATCCCCGCGATGCGCCGAGCGTTTTCCCCCAGCAGGATGACCGTGACGTCGGTATTCGCGATGTGCTTCGCAAGCGCGCCGAAATCATTCCCCCTGTCCTTGCCGCCCAGGATGATCGTCGCCACGTCGTTTCCCAGTGCATCGAGCGCGGCGATCGCCGATTCGGGGGTCGTGGAGATCGAGTCGTCGATCCATGTGACTCCATGATGCACGCCGATGTTTTCCAGACGATGAGGAAGCGGCCGAAAGTCTCTGAGCGCTTGAACGGCCTGCTCCTTTGATACTCCCAATGCTTCCGCGACTTTCCATGCTCCGGCGACGTTCTGCAGGTTGTGCCTGCCGACCATCTTCGTGTCGTCCAGTGCAACCGGCGCGTCGGCCGCGGTGAATCCGGTCTTCTTTCCCTTCCCGCTCGTTGCGATGGCGGTCGCTCCCTCGTTTTCGGCGTTGTAGAAGACGGCATCCCCGTTGCCCTGAAAGCGTACGATGCGCTCTTTGGCCGCGCGGTACGCGTCGATCGATCCGTGATAATCCAGGTGCTCCGGAAAGAACGAGGTAAGAACGGCGATCTGCGGACTCACCGTCACATCTTTCAGTTGATAGCTGCTCAACTCGAAGACGAAGAACGTGTTCTTCCCCGCGTCATCAAGGTGATCGAGAGCGGGATCGCCGATGTTGCCGATCAGGAAGGCGTTCTTCCCCGCTTCCTTCAGCATCGCGTGGATGAGCGAGGCGGTCGTGCTCTTTCCCTTCGATCCCGTCACGCCGATGACGGTGCTGCCGCTTCCCCGGATCGTGTCGAAGAACAGCTGCGTTGCGCTCGTGAGTCTTGATGCCGACTCTTCAAGTTCTTTGCACGGCTTTATGCCCGGCGAGACGATGATGACGTCGAAATTCTGAAGATCGGAAAGATAATCGGCGCCGGTGCGTATGGAGGATGGGGTATGGAGTATTGCGTATGGAGTATTGCGTATGGAGTGCTGAGGATCTCTGTCACGCACTTCGATGTGCGCCGTGGGCGCGTATGTACGGATTGCATTCAGGGTAGAAAGGCCTTCACGTCCCAGCCCGACGATGCAGACGCGTTTGCCCGAGAGGTCGGAGATGGTCATGGGGAGTACAGAGGAAACAGAGGATGCAGAAGAAACAGAAGATGCAGAAGAAACAGAGGAAACAGAGGATTAGGGGTGGGGGGATTCCGTGAGGTACATCTCCATCACGACGTCATCATTCCACTCTCCGCGTGCGTGAGCCAGCTTGAATGCCTCTCTCGTTTCCTCCGGCGTGCCCACGCACTCGAAGGGTTTTATGCCGGCAATACCGAGGAGTTCACGGTACGTATCGACGAGCTCCTCTTTCGCGAAGAGGTTCTCGCCGAAGACATCGATGACCTTTTGCTTCGGCAGATACGCCGCATACAGTGCGAACACGAACGCGCACTTGGGACACGCTGCGCACCATGAAGGACGATTCGCTCTGCTCATCGACTTCATGGCGCTGCCATGCTGATCTTTTGCGATTTTCCAATTTGCGTTACAGCTCACGGCCAGTGGCAGATATTTTTCATGCTTCACAAATTGCTCTACCACCTGCAGCTCGGTGAGGTCGCGCAATGCACTCCAGTACAGAAGATCGGCAGCAATGTTCTTTGTCACATATTCCGCCGTCATCTCCTCATACTCCCGGCCCTTGCTCCACTGGTGATTGACGGTCATGCCGTGCAGTTCCGCGTTGCCCTCGCTCGCGCTCTTCTCGTTGCTCATGGCGATTGCCTTGAAGTCGTACAGCAGCGCCGCCACCACGCCGATCCATGAGACGATCGCCGTCGCGGGAACGTGCCCGTTCAGCGCTCCTTCTTTGTTCAGTTCCAGAAGATGCGGCGAAATCTTCCGGTCAATCATGATGTGCGGCAACCCGGTCGCGGCGATCGACCGCTCGATGAGCGGATGAGACCCCACGCGCAGGAGCGTGACGTCTTCCTGCTGTGCCTTCAGAAGCTCGGCGGTCACCAGGGAATCCTTTCCGCCGCCGAACGGAACGAGGATGCGTTCCGTGAGCTTCGCATCATCGACCGCTGCCCGGTTGCTCTTCGCTTCTGACGGGAAGTGAATCAGGTCGCGGAAGTCGATGTCGTTCCTGAAGAAGAATTCTCCCAGGCCCTTCGTGTAGACCGTGTTCCAGTATGCCGCCTGCTCTTTCGTGAGCGATCCGCTGCGGATTTCCATCTTCTTCGGCAGGCAGGTCTTGAAGTAGCTGATGCCGCAGATCAGATGAAGGTTGAAGAAGGCGGAATCAAGAAGAGAAGCAGGAAGTATGGAGTATGAAGTATTGCGGGGAAACGTGATGATCTCCTCGAAGTGCACCTCGTCATCCAGGCTGTAGCGCAGGGAAAGCGTTCCCGTATGTGCATCGAACGCGTAGGAATCGAAGATGAACGTGGCGTAT
>CAYWPP010000022.1:7393-8722 GCA_964460475.1 uncultured Candidatus Peribacteria bacterium | reverse complement strand
TCCGCGGAAACGACGAAACTGCACACCGCCACGCATCTTCTGAATGCCGCGCTCCGCAAAGTGCTCGGGGATCACGTCTACCAGAAGGGCTCGAATGTGACCGCGGAGCGTTTGCGATTCGACTTTCCCCATGCGCAGAAAATGACGCCGGAGGAAATCAAGGCGGTGGAAGACATGGTGAACGAGGCGATCAAAGCGGACCTCCCCGTTTCCTACCATGTGACGACCGTCGACGGCGCGAAGCAGGAGGGAGCCATCGGCGTGTTCGACGACCGTTACGGCAGCGACGTGAAAGTGTACGTCATCGGAGAAGAAGCGAAGGGAAACGTCTTCAGTAAGGAAATCTGCGGCGGTCCCCATGTCGCGCGCACGGGCCTGCTGGGATCATTCAAGATTCAGAAGGAAGAGAGTTCTTCCTCGGGCGTGCGGCGCATCAAGGCGGTCGTGTCGGGAGGGCCGGAAGCGATCGAGACCGCCGTAGAGGGGCAGTGACCTTGACGAACGTTCGCGGATTCGTAGAATTGCGCGACCATGATGCAGATCAACGCATCACCGGCATACGGGGAGATGGACTCCGTCCATGACCGAGTCCTCAGCGGTCTCCTGACCGTGAAGACAGACATGGCCTATCGCAGATGGAAAGAGGCGGCGAGCGTGCTTGAGGATATGTTTGCCATCGACGAATTCAACGGCGTATCCGCCTACTACCAACCGCTTCGAAGACTCTACGAAGAGTTGCTTGCAAAGAGCAACGTAGCCTCTTGATTAGAAGGAGCTCAGGCGGATGCGGCTATCGGCAAAACCCAGAAGTGTCGCGTGGAGACAGATGCAATCGAGAGAACCGAGAAGCTCGCTGCATTGTTCGTGAATCATTTCCGTTGCCGCATCAAGTCCCGCCGCAACCTCCTCGATTGTTTTACACTCTTCAAAGAGTCTTCTTTGCTCTTCCATGATGCGCATCACGTCAGGAGAGTAGTACGCGTCCTCCGTGACAGATTCGTTGTTTTTTTCCTTGCTGCAGGAGCCGTCCATGAAGAGATTCTCCTCTGATTTTTCGTTCTGTCAAACATAATCTTTTGGCTTTTAAAACCCAAGATATAGATTTTTCACCGTGAGTATTTCCGGAACGCACTACCACGCCTCCGTGAACCATCCCCGCACGCGCATGGCATCGATGATACGCGTGACACCGAGCGTGAAGGCCGCCTCCCGGTACGAGAGATTCTTGCGCTTCGCTTCCGCCCGTACGTCGGCAAAGGCCTTCAGCATGATGCGTTCCAGCTCGCGGTCCACGCGATGCGCCGTCCACTGCTCGCCGGAAATGCCCTG
>CAYWPP010000022.1:0-7293 GCA_964460475.1 uncultured Candidatus Peribacteria bacterium | reverse complement strand
CCTTCGCAGTACATGCCGCGCACCGCTCCGGTCTTCTCCTTGTACTTCTTCAGACGGATGGGATCGAGTCCCGCCTTGGAGTAGATGCCGCCCTGTGAATCGGACACCGCGACGATGAGTGCGCCTTCGTCGTGCAGAAATTTCGCGATTTCCGCTCCCGCGTTTCCGAAGCCTTGAATGGCAACGCGCATGTCGGAAAGCGGCATCGCCTCGATTTGCGCGAGTTCGCGGAGCAGAAGAAATCCTCCCCTCGCCGTGGCCCGGTCGCGGCCGGCCGACCCGCCGTAGGAAAGAGGCTTTCCGGTGATGATCGCGGGGGCGTAGGTGCCGGTGCGGCGCTCGTACTCGTCGCGCATCCACGCCATGATCTGCGGATTCGTATTCACGTCCGGCGCCGGAATGTCGATGTTGGGACCGAGCGCATCGGCAACGGAACGCATGTATGCCCGACTCATGCGCTCCAGTTCGTTCTTGCTCAATTCCTTCGGATTGACTTGGATACCGCCCTTGGCGCCGCCGAACGGGATGTCGACCACCGCCGTCTTGATCGACATGAGCGCGGCGAGCGCTTTCACTTCTTCCAAATCGGCATCCTGATGAAAACGGATGCCGCCCTTGTACGGGCCGCGCGCATTGTTGTGCTGCACGCGATACGCATGCACGCTGAGAGCGGTTCCGTCATCCTTCTCGAACGTGAGTTCATGTTGCACGATGTTCTGCGGCGCGATGAGCGTGGCTCGCTCGGCGTCGCTTGCCTGCACGCGATCAACGGCACCGGTCAGGAAGGAGAGAGCGCGCTCGTAGGGAGTCGCCGCATCGGTATTGGAAGAACCGCGGGGAGGAATCATATGCATTCCACTATAGCACGCGATGAACGGCTTTGTACGCGCCCGATGCCGGAGGGTACACTCGTTCGCATGACACGCATGTCCGTGCACATCGGCCTTCTCGCGATCATGTGGGCATTCGTGCAGACCGCGCACGCGGCACGCTACGAAATCCTCGATCTGCGGCCCGGGCGCGTCACGTACGACTGGGAAGCACGGAACGTCCTCGTCACGCAGGTACGGGAAGGCGTGCGGCTGCAGGCGACGGGCACCGGTTCCTTCGTGGCGCGGAACGTGGATTTTTCGGTCTCGCCGCAGATGGTGACGCTCTTCACGAAAGCTCCCGCGGCACAGCGGATCATGTTCTCGTGGCATCTGCGCTCCGATGGCGAAACCGCGCCGATGTACCACTTTCCGTTCTCCGTTCCGGCAGGACTCGAGACGGCCGACACACCGATTCTTCTGCACACCGGGGATTCGTGGCGACCCGGACAGGTCGATCGCGTCGGTCTTCTGCTTCCTCCCGGTTCGGATTTCATCCTGGAACGCATGGAATTCGTGCAATGGTCCTTCGGTGAGCAAATCGGCGTCATGCTGCGTTCGTTCTGGAACATGCAGTCGTACAATCCGCACAGCATCAACTTCGTCTGGGGACCGCAGTTCGCGTTCACGCCTCCGCAGTTACGCCTTCTGTGGAGCTCGCTGCCGCCGAACTCCCTGTCGGGCACGTTCGTGGTGAACGTCATCCTCGTCGTCTTGCTTGTGCTGCTCTGGATCCACGCGACGTTGCGACATCGGAAGCATGGTCTGCCGCAACGCTTCTTGGCGGTGCTGCTTGCCACATGGGTCGTCTTCGACGTGCGCATGGGCGCGGAATTCCTCTCGTGGATGGCGCACGACATGAGAACGTACGTCTTTGCGGAAGAGGGAGAGAAGACGCTCCGGGATCGCGGAGACTTTTACGCGTTCGCCGCGTTCGCCGCCCCCCTCGTCGCGGATCGCGAACGCTACGTCTTCTTCGCGCAGCATGAGTGGCCGTTCGTCGGTGCGATGCGCTATGCGACGTTCCCCTCCGTGCCTGACGGAGACGAAGAGGACGATACATGGGTGATCTACGATCGACCCGATATCGTCGTGGGGCCGACGGGACAGCTCATGATCGGACAGAACGTGCTCTCCGATCCCGGCCGCGTCATCGGGGAATTCGGCGAAGGTTCATTCATCTTCCGCGTATCGCCATGATGAACGCGGCGGCATTCCTCTTCGGCCTCGCCATTCCGGCTGTTCCAGCATGGCTTCTGATCGTGATCGTCGAGGGAAAACAGCCCGTGCTTCACCGTGTGGAACGATGGTGCTGGGCACTGCTGTTCGGCTCTCCCCTCTTCATGCTGCCGTTGCTCCTGCTTTCCTGGAGCGGCATGCATGCGATGACTCCGGCGGGCTTTGCCCTCGCCTTCTGCCTGCTGACGCTGCCGCTGGGGTTGCTGGCATGGAAGCGATCCGCACTCGCGCCGAGGAATCGTCCGCCCGCACTGCATCCCGCTGGCGGCATGAGAAAAGGAGCGATGATCGTGCTATGCATCGCGATGGTATGGACCTCGCTGAAAGTCGGAACGGGGCTCATCGGACTCGTGTCGGTTCCCGGCTACTGGGACGACACGTTCAACAATTGGAACCTTCGAGGCAAGGCCATGTACGTCACGGGTGAGTACGACATTCTCGGATCGTCCCCGGAACTGTCGGTGATAAGCGCGCAGGGAATCGGATCGTATCCGCCGACGGTTTCGATGACGAAGGCGTGGCTCTCCGTACTGCGCGGACGCTGGAGTGAAGGACTGGTGAACGCCGTGCACGGCGCATGGTTTCTGCTCGGACTCGCGGCGTTCTTCTTCCTCGCACGCCGCGCGTTGCCGTTGTCATGGAGTCTTGCGGGATTGTACCTGCTGGTATCGCTGCCTCTCTTCCTGATTCACGGCGTCAACCCCTACAGCGACGTGCTTGTCGCGGCCTTCGTGCTGGCGGCCTGCGGAGGAACGTGGATGGCCGCACGCACTACGGAGGAACAAGACGCACTGACATGGGCCCGTCTCACCGCGCTGTCCACCGGCCTGATGATTCTCATAAAAAACGAAGCACTGCTCATTCATGCGCCTCCACTACTTCTGCTTCTGGGTATGGCCTTGCATCGTCGGGGTCGGAGCATCGGAACAATCGCCTCTATCCTCGCAATCACTGCATGTGCCGCACTGCCGTGGCTGGTCTTTAAGTGGACGCACGGGCTGACGTTCGGCAACGCGAAACGTCTCGCGGATCTCGCGATCGGTTTTCGTCCGGATGCCGTCACGGCCATTCGTCTCTTCCTCTTTCATGAGGGCAACTTCCTCATCCTGCCGCTCGCTCTTCCGGTGCTTCTCCTCTCGAACCGCGGAAAGGCGCTGCGCTCTTCCGAGACGGTGCTCGCTTTTTTCCTGCTGTGCGCAATCGGACTGCAGATGGCGGCGTACCTCTTCACGCCTCTCGCGCATGAAGCGATCTTCCAGACGGGCATCGGACGCGGATTCGTGCAGATGGCCCCCGTTGCCGTACTCCTGCTACTCCTTCTGGCTCGCGACGCGCTTTCCTCGGAATGAATCGACGGATAATGCAGGGAGCGAGAGGCGCCGCTCTCACTTCGCTTAGCACGAGAGGCTTCATCGTTTATACTCCCCGCAATGCCCTCCTACCTTGCACTGCTCGGTCACAATCCCAGCCTCAGCATCGCCGAACTTGCGGCGGCCGTGCCGGATTTCACGCAGACGCACAGATTCGGCATGACAATGATCACGTTCGAGACGTCGCTCGATCTTTCGCAGCAGTGGTTCGAGTCACTCGGAGGAACGGTGTTGCTTGCAAAACGACTCACCGGTGATGCGGTCGATCTCTCGGATATTCCCTCTTTGCTCACGGCGGAAACGGAGAAGATAAAGGGGAAAGTGACGTTTGCCCTGCGGTTTGAAGGAATACCGAGGAGCGCGGCTCGCGAACTCTACCGCACCTGCAAGGACCGCCTGAAATCGCAATCGGTACCCAGCAGGTACATCGGCAATGAAAAGTCCCCGGCTCTCCCTCTTCAGTTGCATGAACACGGATTCCTCGACGGTAACGCATGTGAACTCGTCATTGCACGCAACGGAAAGACCGTATGGATCGGGCGCACGATTGCCGCACAGCATACGAAGCGCTACGCGCTGCGCGATATGAAGAAGCCCGTACGCGACATGACGGCGGGCATCCTGCCCCCGAAGCTTGCGCAGATCATGTTGAACTTCGGCGCATTCTTGACGCGTGAACGGAACCCCGAAAAAAAATCTGACACGCTTTCGCTTCTCGATCCGTTCTGCGGCAGCGGTGTCATTCCCATGGAAGGGCTGTTGCGCGGATGGAACGTCCTCGCCTGCGACGTGTCGCAGAAAGCGGTACAGGGATGCGTGAAGAATCTGGAGTGGACCCGCAAAACCTTCGGCATCGCCAAGAAAGACGTCACGTCCGACATATGGAAACAGGACGCACGCAAGCCGTTCGCGCTGAAGAATGCCCCCGACGTGATCGTGTCGGAAACGACGTTGGGGCCTTCCCTGACGCGGCGACCGACCGTGAAGGATGTGGAGAAGTGGAGGCGCGAGACAGATGCGCTGCAGGAAGCCTTCCTGAAGAACGTCAGTGAGACGCTCCCCGGCACCCCGCTCGTCCTGACGTGGCCCGTGTGGTTTCCGAAATCCCGGGCCGTGACACTCGACAAGGCCATGGCCGCCTGTGACAAGCTCGGCTACCGGCGGGTGCTTCCTCCGGGTATCGATCCGGCACTTCCTCCGCGACTCTCCCTCCTCTACAGGAGGAAGGAACAGTTCGTCGGACGCGAGATTGTTCTTCTCGTCCCGTCGGCGTGACATGCGCCGATGTCTGACGCGCACGGGGATCGTTCTGTTCTGCCTGTGGCACATGACCGCGGTGGCGGCGTACGTGATTCCCGATGAAGCCAAGGATCCTGTCTCGGACTTCACGCGCACGAGGATTACGCCGCTCATCCGTCCCTACATGCTCGCGACGAGTCAGTGGCAGAAATGGAACATCTTCTCGCCCGATCCGCTGCGGCGGGTGTCATCGTACGATCTCGACGTACGGGATGACGACGGACGATGGCGAACCGTACGACGCATCGAATTCGGATTGCTGCCGTGGCATAAGCGCGCGAAGGAGCTGAAGATTCTGCGACGTACCGAGGATGCGGGTGAACGCGGCGGCGCCATGTATCTTGCGGCGGTCTGCCGGGAACTGCGCCTGCCCGCGGGAACGCTCCTCCGGCTGCGCCTCGATTCCTACGTTCTGCCGACACCGCGGGAATTGGAGCAAGCTGGCGGATGGAGCATGTGGAATCCGTCGCGGCGCTCCTCGACCCTTGCCGAACACGCCTGCATCCCATGATCCGCTCATCCGCCACGAAAGGCTCCTTCTGGTTCCGCCCGATTTCCGCCTCGGGGTTCGGGCTCATGCGCGTCGGATTCGGTGTCGTCGGATTCGTGTCGTTCCTCCTGCAATGGACGGATATCACGCGGTACTTCTCGGATGACGGATTGCTCCCACGTTCCGTGATGAGAGAATTCCTGCGGAGCGACTTTCGCTTCAGCGTCCTCGACGTGATCGGCGATCCGACGTCGGTGTTCCTCGTGTATCTCATTCTCCTCGCTTGCTTCGCGCTCATTGCGATCGGCTTCCTGACGAGGCCGGCACTCCTCGTGGGCGTGCTGCTCCTGTTCTCGTTTCACGAACGCATGCCCGTGCTCCTCGCAGGCGGCGATACCGTCCTGCGCCTGCTCGGGTTTCTGCTGTTGATCTCGCCGTGTGACCGCAGCTTCTCGCTCACGAGCTTTCGGAGGAACCGCCGCGCGTGGAAGAAGAAGGGCGCGGACCCGCGCACGACGCAGGCAACCATGAGCATTTGGCCGTGGCGACTGCTCCTGTGGCAGTTCCTCATGATCTACGTTGCTTCCTTCTGGACGAAGATTCTCGGTACCATGTGGGAGGACGGATCGGCGGTCGGCATCGCGCTGCGCCACGAACACTTCCTGCGCTTCCCGCTGGCGTGGGTGGAACCGCTTTCATTTCTGACTAAGCCTTTTGCCTTCTTCCTGCTCGCGTCGCAGCTTTCGTGGCTGCTCTTCCTGATCATTCCCATCGTAGAGCATGTCATTCCGCGAAGCAGGAAGATGTTCGCACGCGTGCCGTGGCGGCTTTGCATCATCGGCGCCTCCGCGGTATCGCACCTCTCCATCGCGCTCTTTCTGGACGTCGGCATCTTCTCCTTCATCATTCTGGCGGGGTATCTGGGGCTCCTGCGCGAAGAGGAATTCGCGAAGCTGCGGCGGCTCTTCAACGGCAAGAAGAAACGAGAGACCGTCGTGCTCTACGACGGCTCCTGCGGCTTCTGCAGAGACACGGTGTTCGTCCTCATGACGCTCGATCATCTGCGCAGACTCACGTTCATCGATCTTCATGCGCCCGCCGCACGAAAGGTGAAGAGCGTACCCGCGCGGAAGATCCTCATGCAGGAACTGCACGTGCGGAGAAACGGCAGATGGACAAAGGGCTTCTTCGCGTTTCGCACGCTCGCGAGTGATCTGCCCGTGCTCTGGATGCTCGATCCGTTCCTGTGGCTGCCGGGTGTCGACGCAGTCGGCGTGCGCGTCTATCGCATGATCGCCGGACGACGCTCCTGCACTTCGGGCGCGTGCAGAATGCACGAGGGGGGAAAGTAGGGTATACTTCGCTGCATGGAAGAGATCACCTCACTGCAGGATTTGGAAGCGCTCTTCGAGAGCGGAAACATTCCGGCGATGTTCGCGGCATTCTACGGCATCATCATCGCGCTCGCCGTCTGGAGCACGATCTGGAAAGGCATGGGATTGTGGCGCAGCGCACGACTCGGCGAGATGCGCTGGTTCATCGCGATCCTCGTCCTCAACACGGCGGGCATCCTGCCGATCATCTACCTGCTCATCACGCGCGACCGATACGCGAAGCTTCCGCAGAAGTAGACGGACAGCCGCCGTCGCAGCACGTCTCGCACAGTTGCCCGCAACGATCGCAGAACCGTTTGAGTTTCTTTGCCGTGAGCGTACCGCCGCAGAGGTGGCAGCTTTCCTTGCTTTCGGCATCACGATCTTCCCGTAGGACATGAGCTCGATCCTGCATCATAACGAGTGTAGAGAAAAAATGGGCCACACGCGCGAAGCGGTGGCCCGAAAGGCGTTCAATGGACGATGGTGACGCGGTACTCCGCGGTGACAGTCACGCCTGTCGGCGCCCTGTCGATGCGGACCACATCGGGCACATCGGCCTTCGCCGTTACGGCGATTTCCTGTTGTGCCCTGCCCGTCGCACACCCGGTGCACGCGACGAGCGCGAGGAACGTGAGCATCATGCTCTTCAT
>CAYWPP010000021.1:0-11186 GCA_964460475.1 uncultured Candidatus Peribacteria bacterium | reverse complement strand
GTACCGCTCAAACGGGCGGAGGAACATCCTCAGGCTCCGGCGGAGCCAGCACTTCCTCTGTTTCTTCTGCATCCTCTGTTTCCTCTGTATCTTCTGTTTCTTCTTCATCTTCCTCATCCGGCGGCAGCACGTCCAGCGGTGCGGGAAGCACGACTTCGTCAGGCGGCGCGGGCGGAGGAACCTCGTCCGGAGGACAGCCGGCTTCCTCATCATCAAGTTCGTCCTCTTCCTCGGGAACATCTTCCTCGGGATCAAGCGGAGGAGCTTCTTCAAGCAGCGGACAAGGAGGAACCACATCCGGTTCGACCGGCGGAGGAACTTCCTCAGGTTCCGGCGGAGCAAGCACTTCTTCTTCCTCTGTATCTTCTGTTTCTTCTTCATCTTCCTCATCCTCTTCATCTTCCTCATCCTCTTCGTCTTCCTCCTCAAGTTCCGGCGGAGGCGCGACGGGAGGAGGAGCGACATCAGGTTCCGGCGGCGCATCGACTTCTTCTTCCTCATCGTCTTCTTCCTCGTCCGCACAACCTCAACTCTGCGGCATGCCGCTTGCAAGCGGACAGTGCGGTGCAACGTGGTGTCCGGAGGGTTACCTGTGCGATCCGAACGGTTGTTTCTGCAGGCCGGGCGGGAACTAGTGCTTGACCTTTGATGAGGGAGTGGTAGCGTCACATGCAATCTCTGTTCGAGAGAGAACGGAATCCATGAGACCCGCTCCGACATCCTCCGGCTTCACCCTCATCGAACTCATCATTACGATTGCCATCGTGACGATTCTCACGGCGGGCACGTTCGTCGCACTGCGTCCGGCCGGAAGAATTTCCGATGCGCGCAACATGCGGCGCGCCCAGGACACCGAAGCCATTTCGCATGCCGCGGCACTGCGTTTGGCGGACGGACAGAGTATTGAAGGAATCAATGACACATGGCAGATGATCGGCACCGCAACGGATGGCTGCGCCGTTCAGTGCGGCGCGGAGGCATTCCTGGGAAACGGCAGCGATACGTCGGTGCGCGTCACGCAGAAGAATCCCTCTGCTTCGCTGAATTTTCTGGAACCCGTCACCTTCGCCTTCTGGGTGAAGCACGGCGGAGGCAAGCAGGGCGTGTACCTCTTCGACTCCGGCGAGGAGAATCCCGTCACCTACCGGGCGGCGATTTTGGGCGCAGGATACCTGAGCTTCCGCCTGCGCAATACGAACGGTGATCTGGTGATCTGGCGCGCGGCGACAAACAATAACCCACTCAATGACGGGAATTTCCATCATGTCGTGCTTTCCCTTGCACCGGCGACGAGTACGACCTATGACGCCGATAAAATCAGCGTGTACGTGGATGACAATCTGTTGGCGCGCGACACGACTGAGCCCAAGTTCTCCGCGATCCTCCCGTTTGTTCCGCCCATCGATACGCTGCGTATCGGCGGCAGGCTGGTGGGTGAGGAAAACTTCTACGCAGACAGCATCATCGACGATTTCCGCGTCTACAACCGCGAATTGCTTTCCAGTGAGAGAGCGGAACTGATGTTGGGAAAAGAGATCAGTGATGAAGATCTGCTCGCACACTTCACGTTTGAGGAAGGCGCGGGCAAGTCCTTGGCAGACGCGACCGGCAACTACGAAGGGGTGATCGAGGGCACGGCGGGGTGGTCGATGGACTCGCCGTCCGTGCTTGCGCGCACCATGACGCAGGAATCATGTATCGACCTCGTGCCGGAGCTCGTGACGTCGCGTTACATTCCAGAAATCCCCGTGAATCCTTCCGCCGGCAACGTCACGCCGACTCCGGAACGCACGTACTACGCCATCAAGCAGGTCGGTGCCCTCATCGCCGTTCGCTCCTGCCTGTTCGAAGAGGGTGCCAGTTCCTTGCTTGGTTCGACACCCCTTGTTGAATCCATGCGCGGCAGCGTACTGGAACCGTAATGCCTTCTTTCCTTCCTCACTACACCATGCAGCCCAACACCTTCCGGATTCTCCCTCACTCCACCAGAAAGTTTCTCGTCGTGCTCTGTCTCTTGCTGATAGCAATTGCACTCACGGGTTGCAAGAAGAAATGTGGCCCCGGACAACCTGCCTGCCCCTCGGGATCCGTCTGCGGCACAAGCGGGTACTGCGAAGATCCGGGCGGAGGCAGTGGAGGCGGAAGCGCAGGGGATGACGGAGGAGACAGTTGGGGTGGAGATGGCGGAGAAAGCTCCGGAGATGATGGTGGTGATGATGGTGGAGGCGGAAGTTGTAATCCGTCGTGCGATACCGGCGAGAGCTGCATTGACGGAGAGTGCGTGTCCGACAATGACCCTCCCGGGTCCAGCAGTAGCAGTTCGTCATCGAGTTCTTCCTCATCGAGTTCGAGTGAGGCGGCATGCGGCCCGAAGCCCCAGAGTCAATGTGGGGGAGCATGCGCAGAAGGTTCGACGTGCCTTACCTTGTTCAATAAAGGAGGTGAGGTTTGCAAGTGCATTGAAGACGTCACAATGTGTCCCGATGGTCAAGGTTGCGGATCAGGTTGCGAATGCGGGGAAGGCAAAGTATGCATTGACAATAATTTATGTGCGAACGAATGCGAACGGGATAGTGATTGCCAGACGCACTACGAATGTGTAGATGGAGGATGCTATCCTAAGGATTGCACCGCAGACAGCGATTGCCCCAAGACCGACTCGCCGCTCTTCCAATATTTCTGCTCCGATGGAGAATGTGTGCTAAGCGAAGCAACGTAAATTCGTAAGAACATCCCTGTGCACAGCAATGCAGAGGGAGTGTTGATTGCTCGCCTTATTACTGTATCGGAGGGCAGTGCAGTCCCGACGTACCATTCTGACCGCTTCTCAGACATCGAGGGATTTCGCTGCAATGAGCGCAGCCCCCCTCGTCGCGGCATCCGGAAGCATGCCGATCGCCAGGCGCGGCAGCGGCGTACCGGGGAGCATCCACGTTTGCAGTTCACGCGTGATTGCAGGAAGGTGAGGAGAGAGCGCTCTGCCCGCGCTGCCGCCGAAGACGATGACGGAAGGATCGAGCAGATGCGTCAGGCTCGTCACGAGCCACGCGACTTCACGGAACACGTCCGGTCGCATGAATTCGCAGACTTCGCCTTCCAGATATTCCTCCGGTCTGTTCGCGGCGGCGCATCGCCTGCCCATGGCGGTGCCGGAGAGGAACTGCTCCACCTCTCCTCTCTTATCGTCGGTCTCGTAGGGAGGCTCGCCCGGACGCAGGAGCATGTGACCGATTTCCCCCGCATGCCCACGGGCTCCGCGATACAGCGTTCCGTTCATCACGATACCGCCGCCCACGCCAGTCCCGAGCGTGATGCCGACCACGACCGATTCCCCTTTTCCCGCTCCCTCCAGGGCTTCCGCCAGCGTGAAGGCATCGGCATCGTTGATGACGAACGCGGGCAATCCGGTGTTCTTCGTCAGTACGGAGGCCGGATCGGTATTCTCGCCGTCTTCGATATTCGGCATCGTCACGATGCGCTGCGTCGTGCTGTCCACGAGTCCCGGCACTCCGACACCGAGCGCGACGGCATCTTCCGTCTTCATCGCGGCAATCTCGCGTAGCAGATCCTGCATCACCTGGTCGAACTGCGCGCTTTCGTGCGTCGGCACGGTGCGCGAGTCCTGAAGCTGCATCGTCTCCGCTTCATACCGCGCAAGGGCGATTTTCGTCCCGCCGAGGTCGATACCGAGGAGAGTAGACATGGGGGAAGAATACCTTGGACAGGCAGGAAAGAAAAAAATCCGAAATCCTACATTCGAAATTCGGCTTTCTTCTCCCCATACATGACGAACGTATTCACAAACTCCGCATGACTCCACGTGAGGGGCGACACGGAGAGCTGTTTGCCCGAGTGCGGATGCATCTGTTCCGGCAAGAGTCCGCTCGGCGTCGCATGTCCCTGTGCCCACCGCATGATGCTGAGCGGTTCCTCCAGGTCTTTCTCCTCCTTCGCAATCGTGATGAGCCACTGCGCGTACCAAAGCGTCGTGAGGACCCACGGGTTGCCCGGAACGTCCGGCGTATTCTCACCGAGGAACTGGTACCTGTCGTTCACATACCGCGCCATACCCCCGACGGGCGTGCGGACGGTCAGCGTGTCTTTGAGTACCTGCATGGTCGATGCAACGCGCGGATCATCTGCGGGCAGGATGCCAAAGAGCCACACGGCGACGGCACTCACGTCGGGCACCGCGGTTCTTCCGACAATGTCGCCTTTGTAGAGATCGAGTTTCTTCAGGAAGCAGCCGGTTTCCTCATCATAGAGATGCGTGAGCATCGCCTCTTTCATCTTCTCGGCAGCATCCGCGTACTTCTTGGCATGCCGCTTGTGTCCCAGCGCCTGCGAGATACGCGATGCATCCCGCAATCCGGCGACGGTCGCCGCGGTCGTGAAGGTGAAGACGCCGCGCTGTTCTTCCCACAGATCGTAGCTCGGGAGCGGCAAGCCCGTCGCGCCATCGACGTACGTGGAGAGGAAATTCGCCGCGCGCTTCACGTAGCGCTCGTACATTTCATTGAGGAATTCGAAGTCGGCGAAGCGCTCGAAGTGCCGCCACATGGCGGAAATCGGGAGCGCGGTTTCGTCGCACTGGATCGGAAGCTGCAACTCGCCGCCGTTGTACCACGGATGCCAGGACGATCCCGCCGAACCGTCGGGATTGTACTTGTGGAGCAGATAACCTTCCTGTGTCTGTACCCGGGCACAGAACTCGAAGAACTTCGTAACGACCTCGCTCTGACCGGCGCGCGTGAGCGCCATGCAGACGAGCGCGCCGTCGCGCGGCCACACGTAGGTGTAGGTATCGCGGTTGAACTCCATGATGTCGCTGTCGTTCGCCGCGATGATGCCGCCGTGATTGTCAGTCTGCGTGCGTATCACGAGCAAACTGCGATGGTAGAGGTTCAGAAGATCCTCCGGCATTCCCTCTTCGCCGCTCTTCTGTATCGCGTCATGCGCCTCGACCCAGCCCTTCCAGTAGCGCTGCGTGGAGAGTTTGAGTTCCTCGGGCGTCTCGTCCAGCACGTAGTGCTGCAGGTCATGTACTTCCTTGATGTCCTTGCCCGCGCAGATCCAGACGTGCAACAGCGTGTCGCGGTCGGGGTGCGCCAGACAGTCGATTTCCACGGTGGAATCCACGGAGCCCTGCTCGATCGGCGCACGGCTGAGCACGCCGTCCTCGGCATCGCGCCACGTTCCTTCCAGTCCCCTGTACTTCGACTTGCCGATGGCGAACGAAATGATGCCGCAGTGATCGATGTGGTCGTTCCTGGTGTAGAGCGGATGGAACTCGTCGAGAGGCTGGCTGGGCACGCACGTCACGGGGTCGCTCGTGGTGCCGCCGATCAGGAAGTACCGCTTCTGACGATAGTGGATGACGCTCTTCGTGTGCGGTTCGTAGAACGCGGTGTCTTTCTGTTTGCCTCCGTACAGGTGCAAATCGTGATGGAAGAAGCACTGCACGCGCCGTTCCTTGCCGTCGACGGTGCGCATGCGGAAGCTCCGGATGAGAATCGCTTTGAGCGGATCGACGAAGTCTTCGGCGACCAGGGAAAGTCCGAGGCGTTCATTTCTGAGCGTCGAAGCGCCGACGAGCGTGGAAGGCGCATACGCTGGCACGATCGTCCACGATCCGTCATCAAGCCACGAGAAGCCCTTCCCCTCCACGAGGAATCCGACCTTGTGCACGTTGCCGTAGGTGGTGTGATCTTCCGAGCCGACGTACGGATAGTAGAAATCCCGCATCTGCAGGTGCTCGTCGAACGATGCGAGGAGCGAGCCGTTGCCGAGGACGAGGGAGCGGGGCACTGGGTGAGGGAGGGATTAGTTAGGGATTAGGGATTAGGGGTTAGGGGTTAGGGGTTAGGGATGTGAATTTCGAATTTCTTTTTTCTTGTTTCTTATTTTTTATTTTTACTTTCTTATTTTTTCTTTCTGATGTTCTCTTCTCCAGAGGCGCACCCGCAGCAAGGGCCAAATCTTCCAACGCATGACTCAGTCGCCTGTACGCTTCGTACGGAGAGTCGTACGGACTGAAGTACTTGTGCACGTCGCCGTCACTCCAGTACTTGGTACACAGGTAGTAGAAGTGATCGGAGGTCTGAAGCTTGCGCCAGGTCTCGAGGAGTTCGGCATCTCCCGTCTTCTTGATTGCGGACTCCAGCGCGTAGGTCCTGTGGAAGAGTGATTCCTGCAAATGATTGCCCCTCCATGCGGAGAGATCGCGCTCCATGTCGGCCCACGAGAGGTAGTGGTGCACGTCGAGCGTCTCGCACGGGCGCTTTCCCCACGCGTCGAGAACGCCCGAGGGAGTCAACGTTCCGATGCTCTGCGCGTTCCACTCGGAAGGCAACGCCTCCAGAAACGAGAAGATGCCGGTATCCGCCCACTGGTGCTCGCCGAACGTTTCGTAGTCCATGAACAGATTCACGCTGTGTCCGCCGCTCGCGGTGAGCCAGTGCGTGAACGTGTCGGCATGCAACGGAAAACCGATCCAACTGCGGTCCGAGAAGCGGAACGCAACGTCGTCCGACAGGCGGTAGTTCTTGAGCAGAATCCTGATGTCGCGACTCGGAGCGGGATGCACCCGGTGCTTCGCAATGATGCGTTCGCTTGCCCGGGGAATGCGAAACGCGGGAGGCGCGTAGGGAACGTTCGGACTTCTTCCCTGCAACACATGGTCCGCTCCTTCGGCAAGGATGCCGCGGAAGCCGAGCAAGCGCACGACGTGAGCAAGCTCGTTGCAGTAGATGAGTTCGGTGTTGCGAAAGACGGTCGGACGCGTACCGAAGAGCTTTTCGATCGTGTCGCTGTGCTTCTTCACCTGCATGCAGAACTCCTCAAGTGACGATAAGTACGCGAGCGAGTGGTAGTACGTCTCGCCCAGGAATTCGACGCGGCCCGTGCGGGCGAGTGCGCGGAACGATTCCAGCACGTCCTCACCGTACTCGCGGCACTGATCGAGGAAGACACCCGAGAGCGAGTAAGCGATCGAGAAACCGGGATGCTCCCGCAGGAGCTTGAGCATGAGCGCGTTCGCGGGGAGGTAGCACTTCTCGGCGACCTTGCGGAAGATCGCACGGTTCTTCTCGTCATCGAAGTAGCTCTTACCCTTCAGCTCCCCCACCTCGCCGATGCGCAAATCCCGCAGGCGGTACGGCTGATGAACCTGGAAGTAGAAGCAGATGGAAGGAGGCGGATGCATGTGAAGTATGAAGTATGAAGTATGGGGTGTTGGGTGTGGGGTGTGAGCTTCTTAGGTTTTAGCTTCTTAGCTTCTTAGGTTTTGAGAGGTTTTTTTCGTATTTTCGCATTCTAGTTTTTTAGTATTTTCGTGTAGACATTCATAATCTTCCCCGCCTGATTGTTCCACGTGTAGTTGGTGAGGATGCGGGGCGTTTCGCTGCGCATGTGCGTTCTGAGCGGTTCTTCACGCAGGATCGTCAGGATGCAGTCGGCCATCTTGCTCGTATCCCAGAAGTCGACGTGGAACGCGTTATGCACGATTTCCGCCGCGCCCGATTGCTTGCTCAGAATCACCGGCGCTCCATGCGTGATCGCTTCGAGTGCCACGAGTCCGAAGGGCTCCGAGACCGACGGCATCACGAAGCAGTCTGCTTTCGCGTAGAGCTTCTTCGCTTCCGCTGCGTTCACTTTTCCGGCGAACATGACGTGCTCGGAAAGTCCCATGTCGCACGCCCGGCCGATGAGTTCGGGGAACAGGTATCCTTCGCCGGCAATCACGAACTTCACGTCGGGATTCGTCTTCACCACTTCCTTCGCGGTCTGCAAAAAGTAGACGGCCCCCTTCTGGACCGTCAGGCGTCCGAGGAACAGCACCAGCGGATGCTTTGACGCAGCGACGGAATCGCGCGACGACGGAACGTCGCATGTGCCGTTATGCAGCACGCTGATCTTGTCGGGCTTGATGCCGTACTCCTTCGCGAGCAGGTTCTTCGTGTAGTTGCTCACCGCGATGATGTGGTCGGCGGCAAGGAGTCCGATCCGCTCGCGGTCGTAAATCCACGGATGCGGTTTGAATTCCGTCCTGTCGAGCTCGGTCGCATGCACGTGCGCGACGAGCGGCTTGCGATGATGTTTCGCGGCGAGTCTCCCCGCTTCGATCGTCATCCAGTCGTGCGTGTGCACCACGTCGGGACGTACGTCCTTGGTCATCTCCACGGCAAGTTCCGTGAAGCGGTGGACTTCCTCACCGAGGTCATCTCCGTAGAGCGCGCTCATGCCCTTGCCGACGCGCGTGGAGTTCACGCTGTGCACGCGATCGCTGAAGGATGCAATGTCGTCGTACGGCTGGAGGAGCGAGTGGACTCTGACATGCTCGACGGTCTCGCGCTGCTCTTCCGTCGGGAACACGACGTTCACGCCGTCCTCTCTGCCTTCATCGTGCGGCAGCACGAGCGTGACGCGTGCTCCGTGGTGGAGGAGTCCCCGCACGATTCCCTGGCATGCCACGCCGAGTCCGCCGCAGTGAGCGGGCGGATACTCCCAGCCGAACATGAGAGAATGCAGTGACATGTGGGTATTTGTGTCTGCTCGCGCGCGTACGCGAGGAAATCCATAAATTATAGCAGAAAGTTGCGGTTTTCGCCAGAGTGAATTGCCCCTTTCCGGAGGGGGTGCCATTCCCCTCGCCTGAAGCATGGAATTTTATGGATTCTTGGCTATACTTTCACGCACGTTGGCCAGCCTTCGCTCCTTCACGGAGCTACGGCCGGCAAGGGACGTCTGGACTATCTTCACATCAATGGGGAGTCGCCAAGTGGTAAGGCACCTGCCTCTGGAGCAGGCATTCGGGGGTTCGAATCCCTCCTCCCCAGCCACGAACCAATCAGCCGAACGCGTCGCGAATGCGACGCGATTTCGCGCTACGCGCTCATTCGGCTTCCGGTTCGTGGCGATGCCAACATGCAGCATTCGGCTGATTGGTGAGTGTCCAGTAACGGAGCGAAACCATCGAGTGAGCCGGTATGTTGACAATGGGCTCAGAAAAACGGATGTTATATCCATGTTGACAAGAATTGAAAGGTTGGTCGATAACTTCAAAAGTGAGGCGGCATATTTTTCTCTTAGCAAAGAAGATGAAACGGAAAGTGATATCAACGAGCGTATACAGGAAACCGATACACTTCATCGCATATCGTCTGCCATGCGTGAAAAAATACTTGGCTTGAGTAAAACGAGGATGAATATCGATGGTAATACCATCGTGTGCCAAAGTGACCGACGCGCTCCTTATGTTCTCCTATGGAATGACGGACGCAGCGATATATGCCGTACATTGAACAAAAAAGAAAGTTCTGAAATGCGCAAGGCACTCACGGAAAAGCAACGTTCTCAAGAGGACTTACGAGGAGGATTGTAAGCAATATACTTATGCTCTACCCCCTCAACACCTTCTCCATCGGTTTTCCTTTCGCCAATTCATCAACCAGCTTATCCAGGTAGCGAATCTTCTGCATGAGCTTGTTTTTGACGTCTTCCACGCGAACGCCGCAGATGACTCCCGTAATTTTTTTGGCATGCGGATTCATCTTTGGCGCATCTGCAAAGAACGTTTTGAAATCCACTGCTTTCTCGATTTGTTTCTGCAGCTCTTTCTGACCGTAGCCGGTCAGCCAGCGGATCACGGTATCCACTTCCGCTTTCGTGCGGCCCTTCTTCTCCGCCTTTTGGACGTACATCGGATAGACCTTTGCGAACGGCATCGTGAAGATTTTCGGATTTTCCATAGGCATACATCGTACATCGATACGTACGATCGCGCGCGGGCTTCCGTCCAGAGAACGCTCTCCATCACTGCACAAAACTCTTCGTAAAAAAACAAGCCCTTCGGTTTCTTCCCGGAAACGATCCCCTGTACGCTCAACGGCAATTTATATCCCTCTTCTATGGATTTCACACGCCGCCTCACATTTCACTCCGTCGTCCCGCCGGCACTCGCCGTGGCGGCGCTCTTCGCGGGATCGTTCATCCTCCTACCTTCCTGCAACGCCGCAGAGGGTAACTGCGACATCGCGGTCGGTGATGGACCGTCCGGCGTGTATGGCACGGGCACGACTGTCTACGTGACCAATCAGAACGCGGATACCGTCTCGGTGATCAATGCCTCCACCAACGCAGTCACGACCACGATTTCCGTCGGCGACACTCCTGTTGCCATCGACGGAACCGGCACGGGAGTCTACGTACTGAACCAGGGTGGGGACAGCGTTTCTGTCATTGATACCACCACAAACACCGTGGAGAAGACCGTATCGGTCGGTGATCAGCCGTTTGCCATCGCGATCAGCGGTACGGGTGCGTACATCGCAAACCTCAACGGCGACACCGTGTCGGTCATTGACACACGTACGAACACGGTTGCCAAAACGGTGTCGGTGGGCACCGCTCCGCGCGCGTTCGCGGTCAGCGGTACGGGTGTCTACGTGCTGAACGGAGGCAGCAACAACATCTCGGTGATCGACAGCAGTCAGGACGTCGTGGAGAAAACCGTGTCGGTCGGCGGCCTCCCGGTGGCAGGCGCGGCGAGCGGTACGGGCGTCTTCATCGCGAATAACGGCACGAGCAACGTGTCCTTCATCGATATCCGCACGAATACGGTCGTCGGCACCGTGTCGGTCGGCAACCAGCCGGGGGCGATCGCCGTCCGCGGAAACAGACTGTACACGGGGAACACCGGCAACGACACCATTTCCGTCATCACGATCGCTTCGCGCACCGTGACCACGACCATCAACGGAGTCGATTATCCCCGGGAAATGGCGGTCAGCGGTACCGGCGTCTACGTGTCCCTGTACGACGAAGACCAGGTGGCGGTGGTCGATACCGACACCGATACGATCGTGAAGATCGCCGCGGGGGACCAGCCCCAACACATCGCCTTTGCGGGAACGAACGGCTACGTCGCAAACTCCGGCGATGACGATGTCTCGGTCTTCAGCATCGTCACGAATCGTGCACTGTCGCAGTGCACGCCGGTGTGCGGGAACGGCCAAATTGGCGACGGAGAGCAGTGTGACGACGGCAATACGGTGAACGGCGACGGCTGCAGCAGCTCTTGCACGGTGGAAGAGGGATGGACCTTATGCAGAGGAGAGCCGAGCGTCTGCGCGCAGGAATGCTCGATCGGTCTTGCCGTCGGCGCGGAGACCTCAAAGAAGTACGAC
>CAYWPP010000020.1:0-12767 GCA_964460475.1 uncultured Candidatus Peribacteria bacterium | reverse complement strand
CACAGAATCAGAACATCGGAAAGTCTCCGCTTGAGGTCAGCATCAGGGGCCCTGAAGCACTTCCGCTGAACGGCACGGCAACCTTCCGTGTGAAGGTGGCGAATCACCTGCCGTTCGTGCTCGTGAACGCGGCCATCGAGCAGCGTTTCGAAGCCCTCGGTCCCGACGGAGCGCACTCCTTCCTCACGCTCATTCCGGAGCGATCCGACCGTCGTTGCTCCGCTTCCACGTCATCTGCCGGAAGCGTCAGTTGCGCGCTTGGAAACGTCTCTCCGGCCGGCAGCACGTCCCTCACGCTCACCTACCGCGTGGAACGATGCGTTCCCGGCTTCCGTTCCTTCGTGCTCTCGCATATTGCCAAAACATCCTCGTGGCGGACGAGAGACATCGGCGGAACCGTCACGGGTTGCTCACCGAGCGACCGGACGCTGTAGGAGGACGAAGGCTTTCGCATCGAAGCTTCCTCATGACTCTTTGCGCCCCGTGAGCTTCATCATTTCGAAGAAGAGCAGCGAGACGGCGCAGAGAACAAACATGAGCGCCCACTGACCCGGAGGGAATAGCGCAAAGGAGAAGAGGGAGCGCAGCGGCGTCAGTACGAAGAGCAGGTGGAACGTGAACGGCACGGCCACCGCTCCGAGCAGCCAGCGGTTCGAGAAGACTCCCACCTCCCAGAGCGGACGACGGCTGCGTACCGAGAAGACGAGGAAGAGTTCGAACATGATCGCGAGCGTGAGAGTGAGCGTCCTCGCTTCCTCAAGCGAAGCTTCGCGCACGTGCAGGTGCCAGAGGAAGAAGAAGAGCGAGAGCAGGTACCCGAAGACCGCTGCCAGAATCAGTCGCGTCCACTCGCCCGAGAGAATCGGCTCCGTCGCGGGACGGGGCGGACGGTTCATGACGTCCGGCTCCGCCTTCTCCGCACTGAGCGCAAGCGCCGGCAAGCCGTCCGTCACCAGGTTGATCCAGAGAATGTGAATCGGCAGGTACGGCAGCGGCAGACCTGCCATGATCGCCGTGGCGATGAAGAAGAGCTGGTAGAAGTTACAGCGTAGCAGGAAGAGCACGAATTTACGTATGTTGTCGTAGATGCGCCGTCCTTCGCGTACCGCCGCGACGATGGTCGCGTAGTGGTCGTCCGCGAGCACGATGCTCGCGGCTTCGCGTGCCACGTCGGTACCGTTCTTTCCCATCGCGATGCCGACGTGCGCCTGCTTGAGCGCGGGAGCATCATTGACGCCGTCACCGGACATCGCGACGATCTCGCCGTTTTTCTGGAGGGCGGTGAGAATCGTCACTTTCTGCACGGGAGTGACGCGCGCGAAGACCGCGGTGTCTCTCACCGTCTTCCGGAGTTCCTCTTCCGGCATGTCGTCGATGTCGCGGCCGAGCACGGCATTGCCGCGCAGGCCCACGCGCTCGGCGATCGCCGTGGCGGTTGTCAGGTTGTCGCCCGTGATCATGATCGTGCGAATGCCGGCGTGTGATGCCTGCTCACGCGCTTCCGCCGTCCCTTCCCGCGGGGGATCTTCGAGAGCAACGAGACCGAGGAACCGCACCTGTTCTCCTCTCGCCTCGGCGGCGGCCAGGACGCGCAGACCCTGCGACGCATACGCATCGTTCTTCGCGAGAGCGGCATCGCGATCGGCGTCGGGGGTGAAGGAGAGAATCTTCTCCGGAGCGCCTTTCAGGAAATCCCTGTCGCCGTGACGCGTGCGCATGTACATGTCCTCCGAGGAGAACGGCACCACTTCCTCGTCGATCGGCAAACGTTCGATGTTTCTGTCTCTCGCTTCCTCCAGCAGGCCGATCTCGGTGGGATCGCCGATGTCGGGCAAGCGCGCACGGCTGCAGGAAGCGCATGCCAGTAATACCGCGTCCTCATTGCTTCCGTCGGGCGTCCACATGTCACGCACCCGCATCCTGTTCTCCGTGATCGTTCCGGTCTTGTCTGCACAGATGACGGTGACGCTGCCGAGCGTTTCGAGCGCGTCGAGTCTGCGGACGATTGCGTTCGCCTTCACCATCCTGCGCACGCCGAGCGCGAGGCAGACCGTCATGACGGCGGGTAATCCCTCCGGCACCGCGGAAACCGCAAGACTCGCGCCGATGAGGAGGATGTCGGCAAAGGCGATCTGCTTGATCCATCCCACCAGGATGATCGCCGTCGTGATCAGGAGAATCACCACGCCGATGACCACGCCGAGTCTCTTGAGTCGTCGCTGCAGAGGCGTTTCGGGGAAATCCACCGCGGCAACCAGCGCCGCGATGCCGCCGATTTCGGTCTGCATGCCCGTGGCAGTGACCACGTACTCTCCCGCGCCGCGCGTGACGAGCGTTCCGCTGAAGACCATGCTCTTCCTGTCCGCGAGCGTCGTGCCTTCGCGAACGGGATCGGTCGTCTTGGACACCGACGCCGACTCGCCCGTGAGGAGCGACTCGTTCACTTCGATGTGCGACGCATCGATGACGCGTCCGTCCGCGGAGACCTTGTCGCCCGTTTCCAGCAGGACGACGTCGCCGTGCACGATCTCCCGTGAAGGGATGATGCGCGGCTCCCCTCCCCTGCGCACGACCGCCTGCGGGGACGATAATTTCTCCAGCATCTTCACCGCTTCTTCCGCCTTGTACTCCTGCACGAAACCGAGAATCGCGTTCAGGATCAGGATCGCAAAAATCACGATCGCATCGAGGAAGCTTGCGACCGTCACGGGTTCTTCCTCGAAGAACGGCAGAGCAAGCGTGAGTGCGAGCGCCCCGAACAGGATGAAGACCATGACGCTCTGAAACTGCTTCAGGAACAGAAGCAGGAGCGACTGCTTTTTGCGGGTCAGCTCATTGAGGCCGTACTGCCGCAAACGCGAGGCCGCTTCCTCGTCGCTCAAGCCGTCACGGGACGTACCGAGAGCACGCAGTGCGTCACTGATCGGCATCGAGGCGTACTGCTGTCGCGGGTCATGCATCGCGGGTAGCATACAGGATGCATTCATGGCCGTTCACCTTGCCTACATCACCTGCCGGGATCACGAAGAAGCGCTGCGCATCGCGGGCACACTTCTCGATGAGAAGCTCATCGCGTGCGCGAACATCGTCGGAAACGTCACATCGCTCTACGACTGGGAGGGTGAGCGCCGCAGGGAACCGGAAGTCCTGCTGCTTGCGAAAACAACCGCGGCGCGTCGGGAGGCGATGATCGCGCGGACGAAGGAACTGCACGAGTACGACCGTCCGTGCATCGTGTGCCTGCCGATCGACGACGGCAACGCTGCATTTCTGCAATGGGTGGAAGAGCGGTGCGGTGCGTGAGCGGGATGCGGGAGAAGCCGCTTCTGCACCGGCGGCGAAAAAGCAGTATCATGCATCCACGGAAGGGTGGCCGATCCCTCACCAGTCGCTTCGCTCCGGTGCAGGACATGGTGGTCGATGGCGGCGGTCTCCCGCGCAGAATCCGATTCTTTCACAGCATCACGGAAGGGTGGCCGAGTGGTCGATGGCGGCGGTCTTGAAAACCGCTAGGCCCGCAAGGGTCTCGTGGGTTCGAATCCCACCCCTTCCGCCAGGAAGTTTTCTGGTTGCTGTGATGTCAACTGACCAGTGGTCATATATCCCGATTGAATCTTTACCCCTCTGGAAATCTCAAACGGTTCAATCTCAATTCCGGATCGTCGGTACTTCCTGCGCAGATGCTTTGTCGCCTCCGGCCGATTGGAGAGTGCCAAGAAACCGCCCTGCTCGGAGAGAATCACGCCAGCCAAATCGTTTGCTCGCGCAAATTGCTCGCCAATGGAAATGACAGCATCGCAGAAACTTGCAGCATCAATTTCTTTAAGGAGTGCAGTGCTGGGATTAAATCCTCGAAGCAGTAAATGGGATTCACCATGATGATTCATAATGTATGCTTGCACGTTTCCCACACAAACTTGTTTTTCCTCGTGAACAATATTGATGTGGAAATGGTCTGACCTGTGAAAGAGCTCCACGTTCTCATCGGTGCAAATGCCGGCACTTGCCTTTCCAAAGAATGACGCGACATTTTTACTGATGATTGCACGAAGCTTTGGCATGTGCGAAGCGGCTGCCCCTCCTTCTGCGGTCACAAATTGACCCATATCTTGCCTGAGCATCTTTCTTGTTTGCTGCAGTGATTTCACTTTCTGCTTGTATACAGCGGTAATGGCTTGCGCTGCCAAGTGGGTGTTATCCAGTGATGTATCCAGTGTGATTGCACATTGCTTCTGATACGCACCGAGGAGTTTGGGCTTTCGCACGCCCTCAGCGAAATTATCAATCATTTTGCTTACATGTTCATAGTGTCGGTCAATAAAACGTGCAATTGCCCGTTCCAGATTGTCATCAAGGTAAATACCAAGAGCTTCTTGCATATCCGTCAGCGCCTTATAGACGTCGTTATCAGTGCGTGCTCTTTGAACTTCATGGATGCACTGCAGAAAGAAATGATCTTCAAGAAAAACCGGAACGATGTCTTCAATCTGAACCGCGTCAAGAGACTTGAAGCGGCCGATGTTACAGAGCTTTTTTGTCGTAGACCGAATATCGTCAGCTTGGCGCGTGTGCACGGCATGCAATGATCGTTCCATGCGATCTGATATTTCCATTGACTGCAATTCAACACCTTCTGATGCTCGTCGCATTTTCTTGCTTGGTCGCAAATCAAGCTCATACCCCTTTTCCGGAAAGGCAAATCGTTCCAAATGCGCAGAACAATCCTGCACTTCTCCGCACAAACGAGACACGGTAGCAAGATCCATGTTTGCCGGCTTGTAGGCTGCGTAAATGATTTCTCCCTGCAATTCGAGTGATAGGTCGTTATCAAACGGTTTGCTGGAAAATAACTGTTGTTTTAACAGTCGTATTTTTTTTCCAATTTCAGTCAATGCAGCGGGATCGAAGTTCTTTGATCTCGCTTCAGCGTATACGCTTGGCGTGAAGACACCGAGTTGACGCAATGTTGTGAGGACGCCCGCCCATTCATGTGGACGTAATTTTTTCTGATTCGTAGTCAGGTGCACTGCGTCACTTTCGGCATTGTCCCAGGATCGCACTTCACTCCTGCTGGAAAAATATTTTTCAATGGTATCCATGACTGTATTGAATTCATTCTGGTACTCGGATAGAAGCTGTCGCAGATACGGAATGTGCTCGTTTTCTTCTGCAATGTACTCAAGTGTGTGCTTGTGAAGCATGTCCCGTGCAACCAGTTTCCTGAAGAAATGCTTCGTGAGGCGCACCGGCGTGTCCCTCCTGTTGATCTCTGCCATTGCCTCTGCACCGGGTATTTTATGGTCAATCAGCGTATCAACGATACGCCATCGCACAGTGTGTGTCGTGCCTTCCGGCTCATATACAGCAAGTAATGCATCCTTCTTCTGGTGCGGTGTGCGGGAAGTACCCATCATCATAAGACGGCTCCATTCCCGAACAGCCAATCGTGATCTGCATAAAGCCTGCAATTGCAGTACTGCATGTTCTCTCTGCTCTTCGTCTTGCATCATCTGCTGAAGTTCCACTTCCGTATTCCAGTATGCGACTTCCCCTCTTTCCGACATATCATCTGGCAATCCCGTACCACGCAATGATCCGGCAACACACTGAGCGGGACCCTGTACATTTGTCATTGCCCGTACAAATTGAGCGAGACAATGTTGGTGGGTTGCACTCGCAATGCTCGGAGCGCAAACCCGAAGCAAACCGTTGCCCATATCATTGATTTGATTGTAGATGCTCCATGCTTTCTCAATGTCTCCATGCTGAATCAGCTCTTCAACAATTGTTGTTGTAAAGCCGACTGGAACGTTCTCAAGTCCATTTTCACCAAGCCTTGCCCTAAACAATCCTGTTATGAGTGCTTTCTCATCTTCAGCGGTCACGGCATCGTGCCGATATGCGGTGGCATACCATGAGGCTAACCCCTTCCAGTCGGTACCATAATATCGTGATTCTCTCCCTTTGAAGTATTCTTCTGTCAGCTTTGGAGCAAGCTCACTAAATAGCTCCGGTTTGGCCTCGAGAATACAACATGCCCTTAGCCAATCCACCTCTCCTGCGACCCTATGGATACCCCCCAAAAGTTCTGACACGGCTTCTTGAAATTTTCCTTCCGCAACGAGTGATTTTGTCTGAGTGAGCATCATTTCCCGTACTCTTTCGTGTGTCTGTTCGTACTGCAGACCTCTTGCACTTCTCTGCGAATCTCTGCGTTCTTCGTAGGCTTCTCTGTCTGCCTTGACTGCATCTGGGTGCTTCACAGGAGTATGCCAGCCTATGCGATCCGGCAGCGCATCAAAGTACCCCGCTGCAAGAAATTTTCGTTTCAGTGACTTCTTAAAATATCTTTTTCCGTCACGCAAAGTTTTCCTGTGCGCCTCCGGGCACTCTTCCTTGCCGGGAACAGCACATGCCTCCGTAGCTTCAATCATTGCATCTATGTGTCTCTGTGCTACCCGCTCATCACCGCACCTCAGTTCGTACAGTGCAAGCTCTGCATATTTAGAAGCACGTTCCTGATGGAGATTGATTCTCTTGCGCCAATGAAAATCTCCTTCGTCATCTTCCGAATCATGCTCCTCTTCAAGATGTGCGATCTTCTCATCTCGCATGTCTGCATACATATCAAGCCCTTCTTTGTATAAAGCTTTATCTCCTTGCTGGACTCCATAGGCGATCTTCTCCAGAGCGATTTCGTCAAGACAGTAGGATCTATCGCCACATGCAGCTACGAACGCTTCTGCACCTGCAAAATCTCTCCGTGCAAGCAGATCCTTTCGTATCTTCGCATCGATTTCGTATCTATCAAAATAAGAGTGATGCAATACTTCTTTTGATTGTTGTTCTTCCTGGCATTCTATCACCGTACGTAGCAATGACAGAGGAGCATCGCTCTCATCGAGTTCTCGTATGAAACCATCAATGGTGTCCGTTGCTTCACGCTTCTCTTCATAGGAAGCATGCGAATTATCATCAGTAATATTAATCTCTGAACAAAGTGCCTCAATTGACTGTCGCACTTCCGATTCAGTCACTGGTTTTTTTTGCGCTATTTCATGCCTTAGACGAAAAAAGGCTCTTTCGTGTTCAGGTAAAGCTTTCTCGATGAATGTTGCCGCCAGGTCGTGTCTTTCTGCAACCCACAAGTGCTGAACAAGTCTTCCCAGAAGATCGTGCTCATCACAACCTGCAAAAAACAACACGAACTTTTCTATAAGCTCATCATGTACGTTCTGTTCAACAAGTTGCTTTATGAGATTGCTGCCATCGAAAGAGGTCTGGCTGCCGAGATGCTCTCTCAGTATGTGCAATACCACTTCAAACTCTCCATTCCGAACGTGCTCGTTGAGAATATTTGAAAATACCTCGCTGCCGGCATTCTTCATAAGGAGGGCGGCGACCAATCGAGAATGGTGTGTCGCAACCAACGCACGTGGAATATTGTCATTGTACTCGTATCCGGAGTCGCAAAAATCTCTCTTGAGTAGCCAACCCTTTCCTATGCCATTGATGATTCTGTACATCACGCCCGGATAAAGCTGAGAGACTTTCTCCAAGCCTTCGGGCGGTGTTTCATCTGCATTTCTCATTATATGTAATATTACAATCATTCTATATTGAGTCAATATTCCGCATAAAGAGGTATTGCCTTCAGATATGGCTTTTTCTTGCCAATACATTGATGCAAACTTCTCAGAAGTTATTATCCATCATTCATGATCAGCAAAAGTACAGGTGTATGTTTCAGATTTTCCAAAGGCCTCTCTTCTCACCCTACATTCATCCCCTGCTCCCGCAGCCATGTGCGATGTTCACGATGACCGGGACAGAGCGATGCAACCAGCGACCAGAACGCGGGCGAGTGATTGAGGTGCACGAGGTGCGCGCATTCATGCACGGCGACATAGCGGGCGACTTCCTCCGGCGCGAACAGCAGCCTTCTGTTGAAATTCAGATTGCCCTTCTTGGAGCAACTTCCCCACAGCGTCGATTGCTGCTTGATAGCGATGCGGCCGTACGTCACGCCCAGTATCTTCGTGATGCGCTCCACTTCGGCCTCGAAGAAGAGTAACGCCTGTCGCCGGTACCACTCCTCCCCCACCCGTGCCGCGTCCTGCTGCTTCGCGCAGCAGACATGCAGCACATCGCCGCGCAGAAACGCCGACACGCGGCTGTTGCCGGGCGTGACGACGAGAGTGAGCGTACGTCCCAGAAACGGCAGCAATTCGCCCGTTGCCCAGCGAATGATTCTCCGTGCAGCCGCACGCTTCTTCTGCCTGGAAACGGTTCGCTCGATCCACCGCGCCTTGCTTCTGACGAAGGCGTGTCCCGTTTCCTTCGCGATGCCGCGCGGGAGCGTGACGGTCACGTTTCCTTCCTGACTGATCCGGATGGAAACGCGTTTCGCGCGAGACGATACGCGCATCGCGTAGGCCGGAAGCGATATGGGCTCCATGATAGGTACTCTACCGCGGGAGCGCACGACGATCACGGTCGAGAGGCGCAAAGAGCGCTACACTGTCCGCATGCATCTTCCCGTTCGTTTCCAGGCAAGGACGGTCCGCGGTGCGGGCAGAGGCAAGGACCTTGATGCCCCCACGATGAATCTGGCGATGGAGCATGTGCCGGCCGAACTGGAGTTCGGTGTCTACGCGGGGCGCGTGTTTCATGAGGGAGAGATACTTCCCGCGGCGATCCATCTGGGACCGGCTCCCGTCTTTGGCGTCGGGCCGACCTGCGAAGTACACGTGATCGACACATCCATTCCGACTCCTCCGGAGACCCTCGACGTTGAATTCGCGGCATACCTGCGTCCCGTCATGGACTTCCCGAGCGTCGACGCGCTCAAGGCACAGATCGCAAACGACATCGAACGCGCGCGTGCTATCATGGCCGCCTCATGATGCGGAGTCTTACTCGGATGTTCGGGGATACCAATCCCCTGCGGCTCTTCTACCATCGGATGAAAGGATGGGCTGCGGCGATCCTCTTCGGCTTTCCGGCGCGGAGGCTCACCGTGATCTGCGTGACCGGCACGGACGGCAAGACGACGACCGTTGCCATGATCGCGCACATTCTGCATGAGAGCGGAAAGAAAGTCGGAGCGGCATCGAGCGCGTTCTTCGAAGTGAACGGAACGCGGGAACACAATCCGACGCAGAAGACGTCACTCCCTCCCTTTGCGCTGCAGAAATTCCTGCGCCGTCTCGTGCGTGAAGAGTGCGCATTCGCGGTGCTGGAAGCATCTTCGCACGGCCTCCTGCAAGGCAGACTCAACGGCATCACGCCGCAGGTTGCCGCCATCACGAACCTCTCGCCGGAGCATCTCGATTATCACCCAAGCATGGAGGCGTATCTTGACGCGAAGACATTGCTGTTTCTGAAACTGGAAGAAAGGGGAACGAAAGTCCTCAATGCCGATGATCCGTCGTATGAGAAACTGAAAGACGTGGTGTCGGGGAAAACGCTGACCTACGCGCGTCAGCAACACGAAGAGAAGTCCGTGAGTCTGTGGCTCTCGAATGTCACTGCGGAAAGTTCTTCGAGCAGCGCGACCCTGCATGCGGGAAGCGACGTGCACGAACTGACGCTCGGCATACCTGGAACGTTCAATCTGGAGAACGCGCTCTGCGCAATCGCCTGCGCCGAGAGCGTCGGCATTCCGGTTGAAGACTGCGTGAAGGCGCTTGGGAGTTTCCGCGGTGCACCGGGGCGCATGGAACGCATCGACGAAGGACAGCCGTTCTCCGTGTACATCGACTTCACCGTCACGCCCGTGGCGTACGAGAAGACGCTCACGTCGCTCCGCGCGACCCGCAAGGAAGGCGCGCGCCTGTTTGTGCTCACGGGAAGTTGCGGCGACCGCATGAAGGAGAAGCGCCCGCTCATCGGAAAAATCTGCGCCGAGCTCGCGGATATCGTCATCGTGACGAACGAGGACCCCTACACGGAAGATCCCGAAGCGATCATCGACGACGTGCTCTCCGGCATTCCGGAAGATGTTCCCGTCGTACACGACGCCGCTTCGGAACCGGAGCATCGTGCGTTCGTCGCGCGCATCACGGACCGCCTGGAAGCAATCCGCTTCTGTCTCCGCCATGCGAAACCGGACGACATCGTGCTCTTCTGCGGCAAAGGCGGCGACGTCACCATGTGGACGAAGCACGGAAGGATCCCGTGGGATGAAGACGCGATCGTGCGCGCGGAACTTCGGAAGATCGCAAAAGAAAAACAGGCGTGACCTATTGCATCTCGCCGTTGTCCTTCACATTGCGGCTCTTGAGAAAGATGAGCATCACGATGCCGAGCGCGATCACGGGCAGCGTGTACAGTTGGCCGCGACTGAGACTTATGATGCCGAGGTCCGTGAGCCCGTACGGTTGATCGCGGAAGTGTTCGACGAAGAACCGAAACACGCCGTACAGGAGGAGGAAGAGGACGGTCGTGCGTCCGGGACGTGAAGACCGAGAGCGAAGGTGCAGGAAGCACGCGAGCGCAATCGTGAGATCTTTGATCACGGCATAGATCTGCGTGGGATGGCGCAGTCCTTCGACTCCGGGAATCTCGATGCCCCACGGGAGTGTCGTCACGGTGCCGTAGAGTTCGAGGTTGATGAAGTTGCCGACTCGTCCGAGCGCCAGACCGATCGCACCGGGCACGACGAGCACGTCCACGAGCGAGAGGAAGGGCACCCGCTCCCTGCGGCAGAACCAGAGCATGGCGATCGCGATACCGATGAGTCCTCCGTGGGAGGACATTCCCCCTTCCCATACCGCGATCGCCTGCGCCGGATTCAGGAGGAACGAGGGTTCGTAGAACAGCAGAAACCCGAGCCGCCCGCCGACGATCACGCCGAGGAAGAGAGCGAAGAACAATACTTCCGTTTGTCTGTTCGTGAGTGCGATCCGCCGAAAACGCGCGAGCCGCGGCAACATCCAGGTGCCAAGCAGGAATCCGAGAGCGTACATGACCCCGTACCAATGCACCGAGAGCGGGCCGACGGTGAGCAGGATTTCGCGGGAAGGAAAGAAAGACATGGGTGAAGTATGAAGTATGAAGTATGAAGTATGAAGTGAAGGATGAATTTTTCCCTTCTCGCTCTGCTATGCTTCCAGCCCATGCGCATTCTGGGCATCGAAACATCGTGCGACGAAACATCCGCTGCCGTGGCGGAAGACGGCATGACGGTGCGAAGTTGCGTCATTGCGAGTTCCCGCAAAAGTTTCGAGAACCGCGGCGGCGTCATTCCCGAGGAAGCAGCCAGAAAGCAGATCCCGCTCATCCTGCCCGTCATCGACGAGGCGATGACGAAGGCATCGTGCGTTCCGGCCGATCTTGACGCCATCGCCGTCGCCTACGCGCCGGGGCTCCTCGGTTCACTGCTTGTCGGCACCACGACCGCACGCGTTCTCTCTTCCCTGTGGCATGTCCCGCTGATCGGCGTCGTGCATACCAGGGCGCACTTCGATTCGCTATGGCTCGATACCCGCAATGATCCCCCTGCATTTCCCTGCGTGACGCTGTCGGTATCCGGCGGACACACCGAAGTGTGGCTCCGTACTTCGCATACCGAGGGGACGCTTCTCGGCCGCACGCGGGACGATGCGGCGGGAGAAGCGTTCGACAAGGGCGCGTTGCTGTTCGGACTTCCGTATCCGGGCGGACCGGCGCTGGCGGCGCTGGCGGAAGGCGGCGACGAACGGGCATACGCATTTCCTCTGCCCCTGCGGGAAGAGGCAACCTGCGATTTCAGCTTCTCGGGACTGAAGACGGCGCTCAAGTATCGGTTGCGCGACGTTGGAGAAGAGGTCCATGAAGAAAACGTGCGCCGGAATCTTGCGGCAAGCTACCAACATGCAATCTGTCTTCACCTCACCCGGAGCGTCCTTCGCGCTCTCGAACGTCATCCCGACGTCCGGGAGGTACACCTCGCGGGCGGGGTGAGCGCGAATCTCCGCCTGCGCGCGATGCTGAAAGCGGAAGCGGAGGACGGTATTAAGGTGCGGTGGCCCGTTGCGCTCACCTACTGCACCGACAACGCGGCGATGATCGCAGCGGCGGCATTCTTCGCCGCGAAGGAACGGGGTGAGAGCGCTTTCGCCCCCTTCCTCACGAAGGCCACTGCGGAAGGCTGAACGATGATCAGAAGATCATCGACAGTCCCGGTAGCAGCGCGGAAAGCGCGATGGCAATCACGCCGAGCAGCGCCACGGTTTTGACGAGCGTCTTACGTTTCATGAAGGATTGACGGTAATGAGAGCGGTTTCCGTATCGACGGTGCCGTCGGCATCGGTCGCCCGGAGCGTGACCGTGTACTCACCGGGTTCTTCGAAAACGTGCACGGGATTCTGCTGTTCGCTCGCGGCACCGTCCCCGAAGTCCCATTCCCACGATACGAATCCTCCCGTCGAACAACCGGTATCGAAGGTCACTCCCATCGGTGCGCTTCCCGTCGTGCGACTCGGGAGGAAGCATGCATCGCGAAGCGCGCGGCGTACCACGAGAACCCTGGATCCCTCGAAGACGCTGCCGTCGATGGTCTTCACGCGGAGGCGGATCGTGTACGTTCCGGGCGTTTCATAGAAGTACTCGGCATGCGCGCCAAGCGGCCGCACCTGCCTGTCGCCGAAATCCCACTCATACCCCGTGACTTCTTTGTCGTAGATGAACGTTTCGGATGCGTCGAACTTCACGAGACTCGGCGCCACCGGCGTCGGCGGATCGACGTTGATGGACACGACGGATTCCGGGGGACGGACGACGAT
>CAYWPP010000019.1:0-15020 GCA_964460475.1 uncultured Candidatus Peribacteria bacterium | reverse complement strand
TTCAAAGCTGACGATGTGGTTGGTGCGACCTCTTTGAGGGCTCCGAAGAGTTCTTCCGTGCGCCAACGTCGAACGCGTCCCGACAATATCGTCCTCAGCATCCTCGGGGAGGAATTCCGCTACGCATTGCGCTACGACCCCCTCTCCAAGAAGGTCGTCGGCGACGGCGTGGAGATCAGCGGCACACGGGAAAACGGCTTTCGCGTGCACATTGAGGCTCCTCTGCCCCTGGAGAAGATTCTCGATCTTCTCCTTCAATAACCTGCCGTAAGAAAGGAACATGCCTCCAATCCCGTATTGGAGGCATTTTATTGACAAATTTAATTATTATTATAATATATCTTGGCTCCAAATGACACTGCCATCTTTCCTTTTCGGCAAGATGTGACCTGCCCTCTTCGGACAGGGTTTTTTTTGGACGTTCTTTCACAGCATTGGTTGGTTTTACCCTACATATTGTGAGCTGCATCCTTGAGGAGGTGATTTCATGCAAAAAGGCAGAAGAAAGCGTCACATGACGCGAAACAATGAGCGCCTCCAGGAGGCGTTCGAGAAAGGGCTCCGGAAGGGCCTCTGGAAAAGCCAGGGTGAATGCGCAAGTGTGCTTAACCTCAAAAAGAGTACGTTCTACGACAGGCTCAATGGTTTTTCCCACGGGCAACCCGTCGTGGAGACGACGGAAGCGATCAATCAACTTCTGGAGAGTACAGGCATACCTGCCGGACCGACCTCGACCGGCGATAGTTTGGATCCGGTCATGAAACTTCTCACGCTCTTGGCGCGCTTTCTGCCGCACAGGAGCGATGAGATCCCGGAGGGTGTCATTGCTTCTCCGTGGTTTGAATTGATTCTCTCTGGCCTCATTGCCTTTGAGGATCAAAAGGATGATGACATTCCGTTTGTCCTCACCACAGATTCCTTTCGAAAGCTGAAAGGAACGATCACCAAGAAGGAGATTGACGATACGGTCAGGCTGATCCGTGAGTTGCGCAGGCGCATCAATGCCATCACGCAAATCATGGATCTGGAAACACGCGGAAATGCAGCTGATGCACTTTCGCAAGAAATGGATGAATTATATCTGGCAATTGAACTGGCGAAAGAAGTCATCCCTACGGGGGCGGCAGCCAGAATGGAAGCCTTGCGACAGAACTTTCGTCAGTTACGCGGAACCTGATTTTCAAAGGAGTACAAAGTCATGACGAAGAAGAAGAGCATCTTGCACATGGGACACGGGACGAAGGACATTGAAGAGATGGCGAGAAAGGAGGTTGGCTCCTTCTCGTCATCAAAGAGCATCTTTCTCTCGGCTCTCCAGCAGGCTGCCGAGAATGCCCGTGACGCGTTTTGTAGGACGTTCTCCGTCACCATCGACAAGCGAACGAATGCACTTCGATTCGCAGACGATGGCGAGGGATTTGGGACCGCTCAGGTCAACGGATTTCTCTCGTTCTGCGTGAGCCCGAAGAAAGGTATGAAAAACCAAATCGGACAGCGCGGGAGTGGGCGGTATTCCAATTTTCAATTTTCGGACACCATCGAGGTGTACACACGTCATAAGGAGTACATGAGGCGTGTCGGGAAGCGTGTCGGGAAACTCGTCCTGACCTACGAAGATTTCAAATATCTTCTCGGTCACGACTACATCGAAAAGCCGTTGGAAGAAGTGGATGCCCCCGATTGGTTCGATGTGAAGGGCACGGGGTCCGTCATCGTTCTGAAGGGAGTGAATTGGGATTTGATTCCGGCTCCTTCCCAGGTCATCGACGGCTTCGGCAAATACCTGAGCCCGACGATTGCGAACATGGTTCGCATTAATGGGAAGCGGTTGAAGCCGCGTGACATCCACGGTAATCCCATCAGGGAAACGTGGGAGCACCCTCTTCTCGGAAGTTGCAGGCTCGATGCCTACCTGCCGAAGGCACCAAAGCCAGGCGAAGGGTTCGAAATCGCGGCATACAATCCGGTTATGCCATTCGAGATGATGGTGCGTCAGCTCCATGCACAGCGGCCTGAACTTGCGGGACGGATTCCGCGTGATCTCACGCACACGAAGTTGCTCTGCGGCGTGCTTTACGCCGAAGGCATCAACCAGTTCGTGGCGTCTGATCGACGCTCTCTTGTCAACGAGTTCTTCGTAAGCGAGCATGTGGAAGCGTGGGTCGAAATGCTGTCGCAGCAAGTCGTGCCGCTCGTGATCGAAGAATTGAAGCAGCGCGAGGAAGAGCGCAGCGTCAAGAAGCGTCAGAAGCTGCTCGAAGAAATTTCGGACGGCTTCAATCAGGCCTTCCATTATGATCCTACGAAGGACACGATTCCCGAGGGGGATCAAAAGGAAGGCAACGGCGTTCCCGAGGCGCAAGAAGACGACGATGAAGATGAAATCAACTTCGAAATCGCCGTCAACTCACGTCGCGTGGATTTATTGCCGGGCGACTCGTATCGGTTTGAGGTCCTGAGAACGACCGGAACGTCCGGCTCGTTCGAATGGGTCATTCTCGAGGGCGGCGGTTCCCTTTCCACCCGAACCGGCAGAAGGATGACTTTCACCGCCGGTTTGGATCTTGGGAAAACCCGCCTTCTCGTCAGAGATACCGAAGACGAGGAGAAGAGCGCGGAGATCCTTGTGAACGTCGTTCCCGACAAAAATCTTCGGGTGACTCCCGGTTACACCGAGATCACCGCGGGGGAGGTTCATACCTTCCACACGAAGAATCGGGATCATCATGCCGATCCCAATCGGCTGCAGTGGTCCGTTGCTCCGGAAACGGATGCAATCGCACTGAGCAACAATCTCGGTGCAAGTGCCACCGTTGAGGTTCATGAAGGCTGCGAACGAAAGAAATTTATTCTGCTCGTGCAAAGCCTTGATGACGAAACGGTGCATGGCGAAGCGACATTCCTGGTAAAGGATCGCCCCATGCGGGGAAACAGGATCAAGATCCAGGATACGGTGTATGCCCTGGATTTTGTTCTGGAAGAGGATCACATGCGAAAGGTCGGTGATTTGGTTCAGCTGGAGCGCGATGCCGTTCTCGCCACGCAGCGTGGCAGACAGAGAACGATCCATCGTCTCTGGATCAACCAGTTCAATCCGGCCTACGAGTCCGCAATTTCACTGAAGGGTGCCCGTGAAGGCTTGGGGCTCTTCCTGATGTTTGTCGCGGATATGGCGCATGTGCATCTCGTACGGCGGTTTGAGGACGACGACTTCGATACCGACGGGTTCGATGAGCCTACCTATCGGCATGAGTTTAATGTCGTCCGCGAGGAGGTTCTCAATGCCCTTCTCGCAGGGCAGCAGGAAGATGAGGTGTAGCGACCTCAGAAGAAAACCAACCGATGAATCGTACCCCCAGCCATCACATGGCTGGGGGTTTTTCCTGTGCGTGTATTGTCATCCGGAGACTCTTGCTTCGCCCTGATTTCAGGGGCGTAACACTGAGGAGAATGACCAGAGTCGAAACTTGACAAAAATCATAAAATGATTATCATAAATCACCATTTTCTCCCTCTCCGTCGTGTCGAAACGTAATCGCAAGCATCGTGAATATGCATCGCCTCCTCAGCAGGAGGAAACGAAGCGACAGAAGCCCGCCACCGTGAGCTTCGACTATCTCCGCCGCCAACATGCACTGGCCTTGTCTTCAGTGCAGGCAATCTATGATAACGTTCGCAAAATTGGCGGGAGAGTAAAGGATAGGGAAATTGAGAAGGGAATTGAGGAAGGAATGCGCATTGTGAAGGAGGATCTCCCGGAGGCGTTACCGAAAGAGGGTATTCGCAGCGAGGAAGAGAGGCTGGAAGTACGGCAGGAAATTGAAAAAATACTGGGAAGGGCAAAGAGCGCGATGGCCGCACGGTCGACGAAAGTTTTGCAGCATGAATTTGCCATACAGCTGAATAAAGCTTGCACACGGATCTCCGGAGCATTTGACCTTCCGGCCACGTTCACCGCGGTAACCTCGGAAGAGGAAGAGAAGCCTGACATGCTCATGGAAGAAAAGCAGAAAGAGGAGCAACTGGAGATGCTCGAGGAAACGGCAGAGCACGTCCCGGTGATATCGGGCATGCATGTGCGAACGAGCACCTTTTCATCTCCTGAATCGGAAACGTTCGAAGAGTTGTGCGAGGAGTGGGGCGTCACGCAGAACGAACGCACTGATTTTATTGTGCAAAAGTTGAAAGTATCCGCAGGAGGTTTCTACCATGACTTCATAGAAATTCTTGCAGATGAATCTTTCCGTTTTGGGGAGAGGATGAGTGAAAGGAACGTGCAATTCGTGCAGGATCTCTGTACTGAATTCGATGAGAGAATCGTTGCCGCGGTTCAAGAATCCTGCGATGCAAGTGAGTCCGTGGCGTCCTTTGACTCTCTGCGGACAAACCTTCTTGCCATAAAAGCTTCCTATGAAAGTACAAACTATCATGGGAAGAACCAGGAAATATTTGGAGAATTTAAGGGATGGGTCATTGATGCTTTTCACTCGACGTTTCAGCGAATAGAAGGTGCTGCGCAAGGCGTAGAGTGGTTGATAGAACAGCAAGAGAAGAACGGCGGCAACGGGATCGATGCAGACGAAATCCTTCTTACCGTTATGCCTCGCAAACTTGAGCAAGGCGATGACTTTCCGTGGTCTCCCATTGAGACGCAGATGGTTCGTGAAAAAATCAATAACATCCTCAAGGAAGCACGTGGCCAACAGCGAAAACTCCTGAAAAATCCCGATGCGGCGATTGCGAAAGTGGTCAATATTCTGAACAAAAAACTTCATGGTGGTTATCAGCTGAGGACCCCCGAATCGGTTCGTATTCATGTCCTGAATGCCCTGGAGCCGAAGGAGAAGAGCCGCTCAGTCTCGAAGAAGGTGGCAGATGCTGCCAGTCGAGAAGCAGAGGAGAAAATGCCCCCGAAGCAACATCAGGTTTCAAGTGTGAAAGAGGAGGAACGGAGCTCCGCGTCAGAGGAAGAGTCCCCATCGCCATCACCGTCGGTTATCGATGCGGCCGACGAGAAGCCCATAGAAGAAAATGTTCTTTCTGAAGCGATGAAACTTCGGCAAGGACTTGTGCTTGATGCAATGAGGCATGCCTCGTCCATCAATCCTGATGAGGCTGCGCAAGTGGAAATGGTGCGGCAATTTGACGATGTAACGACAAAGATGCATGAATACGAGCAGGTATGCCTTTCCTGCGACAAGCAGCTTCATGCCGAAGCTGATGAGCGATATCGAAGCAGCTTGCTCGATATGACCAGAGCCGAACTTCTCGGAATGGGGATCAATGCAAAAAACGTACACGCGGAGGGGGAAGCAGGGTACAACGAGAAGTATCTTTCCCAGAAAGATGTAGATGAGTTGGAACATCTATCTGCGGATCTCAAGCATTGTCTTAAGGTCTTAGAGGAGGATCAGCAATCAAAAGTGCTATATGCCGACATTGAAGGCGAATTACAAAGTCTGGATGCACAGATGAAGCAATTGATATCCAAACGTTCCGTGGGTGAAAAATTCGCGCATCGCATGCGGCAATATCACCATGCGTATGGTGTGAATCTTGATGCGTTGCTCGGGGCCGATGTTCATCGGTCTCTGCAGCCAAATGCCCAGGTTAATCTGCAGCTGGAGCAGCGTGCTCACCATCTGAAATTTCTCTTTGCCGAGTTGAACAGGATCAACAAAGGTCGTCCCACCACGGTGCTCCTCCGTCCCATGGTGGAGAAAGCCATTTTGCTTCTGCAGCATGAGATTGAGGAAAGAAGCAGGCCGAAGGCCGTGCTTACTCCACCGGAAGAAGAAAGCGGGCAGGTATTCAGTACCTTTCGTGCCCGGATTGATAAGAAGGAAGTGCAATTCGAACTCACGCGCTTGCAACATGAATTGTTGCTGGTTCTTACGACAAGTCCCGGTGAAGAGTCTCCCAATCCCCATTTTCGCGACGTGCGCTTCAGAGTGGGAGGCAAAGCGCCTGTGAAGCTTGTGAAGTATCGTGAAGCGATGTTTCCCGATGCGGAATTCATTGATGATCCCGCGGTGATCAAACATGCATTGTCTGCGATTTCGGTGCGATATGAACCGCAACAGGGAGAGCCGCGCGCACCTCACAAGCAATTTCGCATGCATGCAAAGGGTCTCTGTATCCAGTTTCCTTACGGTCAAGGCAGCAAATTCGTTGCAGGTCCGATGGCATTCGATTACGCGTCGAAATATATTGAGAATGCTCCGCAGGAGGAAAGCTTGTCTCTTACGCAAGCCAAGGCAACGTTGCGCAACTACCAAGTCGAAGAGAGGGAAAGATACAAGCGCGAAAAGGTCGATCCGAAGAGACAGTGAATCACACAAGGCAGTGCGTTGTCCTTCTGTGATAAAATGTTCACATGTTCAAGCGCTACCTCGATTACCTCAAGGATAACCCCCACGGCTACTGGTTCAAGCGCAAGCTCTACGGCTGGGGATGGATGCCGGCGCGCTGGCAAGGCTGGCTCGTCACGTTTCTGTACATCACGCTCGTTCTTGCGTTCGCCTTCACGATCGACGAGAACTCACCGCCCGAGGAGGTGATGTTCACCCTCGTACTTCCCTTCATCCTGCTCACCGTGACATTCATCAGCATCGCCTACAAAACGGGCGAGAAGCCGCGATGGCAGTGGGGACTTCCCCGTACACCATCAAAGAAGCCCGAAACGGAGGCCGATGCCTCATCCCAAGACTGAGACAGTTGAATATTGGCACTCGCTTTGATAGAGTGCCAGTCTGTATTTTGACGCTTCTTTCCCCCGGCTCACCATGCAACGCGCCACCCTCATCCAGACCGTTTTCGTGAGCGTCGCGTCCTCCGCGGTCACGACTCTCCTCGTCCTGTCGGTTGCTCCGCAGTTCGCGTCCCCGCAAACGGGCGAAGATGGGAATCGTATACCGCCCGTGTTTCGCGATATCGATGAGGAGAAGCGGGAGGATGCCGTGGTCGATACCGTGGCGCGGTCACAGGACGCGGTCGTCAGCGTCGTCGTCACGAAAGATCTCCCCGTCCTCGAGCGCTACTACCGGGAATTGCCCTTCGACAATCCGTTCGGTCTCCGGATTCCTCTCTACCGCGAACAGGGGACCGAGAGGACGGAAGTCGGCGGCGGCACCGCGTTCTTCATCTCCGACGACGGACTCCTGCTGACGAACAAGCACGTCATCAGCGATGAGGAAGCCGACTACAGCGTCATCCTCAACGACGGACGCACGCTCCCGGCGCGCGTCGCCGCGCGGCACCCGGGAAACGACATCGCGCTTCTGAAGGTCGAGGGCGAGGACTTTCCGTTTCTGCCGCTGTCTTCCGACGAGCCGCGACTGGGACAGTCCGTCATCGCCATCGGCAATGCCCTCGCCGAATTCCGCAACACCGTCAGCGTCGGCATCGTCTCGGGGTTGAGCCGGAGCATCACCGCGGGATCGATCGCGGGCGGCGCAATCGAGCAGCTCGACCGCATTATTCAGACCGACGCAGCCATCAACCACGGGAACTCCGGGGGTCCGCTCCTTGATCTCGAAGGTTCGGTCATCGGCATGAACACGGCGATTGCGGGCAACGCGCAGAACATCGGCTTCGCGATTCCCGCATCCGACCTGCGCGCCGCGCTCGCGAGTTACGAGGAGCACGGACGCATCGTGCAGGCTTCGCTCGGCGTACGCTACGTGCCGATCACGCCCGGACTCAGCGAGGCGAACGGTCTTCCCTACGACGAAGGCGTACTGCTCGTTCCGGGCGCTCTGCCCGCCGAGCCCGCCGTCGTACCCGGTTCTCCCGCCGCGCGCGCGGGACTCCTCGAAGGAGACATTCTTCTGGAGGCCGACGGCGAGCGCATCACGCTTGCGCGGACGCTCGCTTCGATCATGCGGAGGAAGCAACCCGGCGATACGCTGCGGCTCCGCGTCTTCTCGCAAGGCGAGGAGCGCGAACTCACCGTGACGCTGGAGGAAATGCGGTGAAACGCTTCCCTGGAAAATGATCGAAAAAAGCCGGAGCGCGCGATGCGTCCGGCTTTTTCGTATCGAGAAACGTTCTCACTCCAGAATCAGGGGCTCCTCGCTTGCCGCCGGATCGTAGAGGGGGCGGGGAAGCGGCACCGGCTGCGGAGTGTTCTCGGGAAGCACGTCTTCCGCCAGAGGCAGCAGCACGCGGGTGCGTCCGTCGTTCGCGTCGGGGTGACGCTCGGTGACGGGGAAGACGAGAGCCGGAACGATCAGGTCACGATTCGTCATCGTCGCCTGGTCCCACTGGTAGGTGCGCATGAAGCCCTCTGTCGGTTCTCCAAGCGTCGAGTAGACCTTCGTCGCATTCGGATCGTCCCACAGGTACATGCTGCCCTGTTCGAGAACCTGGCGCGCTTTCTGCTCATCACCGAGCGGCGCGTAGGCGGACTTCTCGTACGCGTGGAAGTAGTAGTTGTAGAGTCCCGACGCTTCCTTCGTGCGGACGTCGATGCCGACGTTCACGCCGAATGCCGAGCCGTATTCCTCATACACCGGCTTACCGTCGATGAGCAGAGGGAACACCACGGTGAGCTGCTCCGGGAAGTAGTAGCTCGCCTTGTCTTCCGTGAGCTCATACCACGTGCGCCACTCGTCCATCACCTGCGGCTCGCCGTAGCGCGACAGATCGAGTCCGAAGCGGTTGGCGAAGTCGCGCGCGATGCGGATCGCCTCGGCGTCGGGAATCATGTCGTTCTCGCGCAGGCGGTTACGCTCCCAACAGTCGGTGTCGGTGCAGTTCAGGTCGGGGCGGGACGATGCGTCGAAGGATCGATGGATGGAGAGCGATCCCTCGTTGAAGTCGACGGAAACATGGTACGGATTCCTGCCCGTTTCCGTGAGTTGCAGCGACTGGGTTTGCAGATTTCCAAACGCGCCCCAGTTGATCATCTGCTCCGCGAAGCCCTTGCCGATGCCCGCGGCGGAAGGCCGGGAACCGGGCGGGACGTGGCGGTATACCTCCACGTCATCCGTGGACAGGGGAAGGACGCCGTCGTACGTGAAGCGCGTGACGGTGTAGTCCTCGGCGGGATAGATCAGTTTTGCGTCGTTCGCCGACATCGTGTCGATCGACGGCGCTCCGCCTCCTCCACCGCCGCCGCGGCCACCCGCGGCCTGCTGGTCAACGGAGATCGAGCCGAAGGCCCGTGGTCCGGCGTCGGTGATGCCCGCTTCGGGCATGTCGCCTTCACCGTAGAAATCGGTGGAAGACGTCACGGGCCCCCGTTGCTGCATGGCAACGAAGACGAGGAGCGCTCCGAGCAGTGCTCCGCCTCCCGCGAAAAGTGAACGGTTGAACATAAGAGAGAAGAAAGAAAGGAAATAAGGAGGAGCACTCGCTTCTTCCGTTTCCCGCATTGCTCCGCGCAGCCGCTTCAGAAGCGCGCGCTCGAAGGAGCGCGTCGGCTCCGTCCGCGGACGTGCAGCCTCCAGCGAGTCGAGGACGTGCGCGAGTTCCTCCCGCTTGGAAGCGAGGGAAGGATCGAGCGCGATCAGCTCGGCGATGATGGCGTCACGACGCGAAGCCATGGAAGAAAGAGAAGAAGGAAAGGAGGAAGAGAAAGAACGTACGGAGTGTTTTCAGGCTGCGCCCGAAGCTCATTTTGCACGCGGCTTCGGTCATGCCCGTGATCGCGGCGATATCCGCGAAGGGCAGACCCTGCCACACGCGCAGCAGGACGATTTCCCTCTGCTGCGGCTTGAGCTTCCGGAGGTGTGCGCCGATCGTCTCGCTCAGCATCGCCATCGATGCGTCGCGTTGCGTGTCGGCGTCATCCGCGAGATCCCACGCGTCTTCCACGGGAGTGGAGGGACGCAGGGAGCGGAAGTGATCGATCGTCAGGTTTCTCGCGATCCGGTGCAGCCACGCTCCGAACGATCCTCGCGATGGATCGAACGAATCGATGCTCTGCAGGGCCTTGAGGAAGGTCTGACTCACGATGTCTTCCGCGGTCTCCCGATGATGCGTCCTCGTGTAGACCGCGCCGTACACGGAGCGAAGATGACGCGCGTACAACTCTTCAAACGCGGCATGTTCGCCGTTCCTGTACGCGGCAACGAGGGAGGCATCGTCTCTCACAGGGCGCAATGATACTGAAAAGAACAAACGCACGCACCATTCGTCTTCCCGCTCCACACATACTTACGGAGGCGGGGTGCCGGAAGTAACGGATTCTCCTGGCCCTTTGTCACGGAGAAGCGTAGACTCTTGGCCGTTTCACATACACGTGCAGACGATTACGCACCATTCCGCTTCCCCGGACTTCCACGGTCTCGGCGTTGCTCCGGCATTCCTCGCGGTTCTCGAGAAGAGAAACGTCACCGTTCCCACGCCCATCCAGGCGCAGTCGATTCCGCACGCGGTTACGGGAAAGGACATCGTCGGCATCGCGCAGACGGGAACGGGTAAGACGTTCGCCTTCGGCATTCCCATGCTGCAGCGACTCGCGAACGGTCCGGGTCGCGGCCTGGTCGTGGTGCCCACGCGCGAACTTGCCATACAAGTGGAAGAATCGCTGGCGCCCTTCGCTTCCGCGGTCGGCATTCGGACGGCCGTGCTGATCGGAGGCGAGTCCATGAACAGGCAAATCGGCGCCATCAAGCGCAACCCCCGTATCGTCATCGCGACGCCGGGACGGCTGAACGATCACCTGGAGCAGAAGAAGATCACGCTCCGCGAAGTGTCGATTCTCGTGCTCGACGAAGCGGACCGGATGCTCGACATGGGATTCCGCCCGCAGATCGAGAAGATTCTCCGGAACGTGCCGAAAGAACGCCAGACGATGCTCTTCTCGGCGACCATGCCTTCGGAGATCATGCGTCTTGCCCACGAGCAGATGCGTCTGCCGTTGCGCATCGAAGTCGCGCCCGCCGGCACCACAGCCGACAAAGTCCGGCAGGAACTCGTGATCGTCGAGAAGCGCGAGAAAACCCGGGCGCTCGGCATGATTCTGGGGGAACACGAGGGGTCCGTGCTCGTCTTCTCACGCACGAAGCACGGAGCGAAGAAAATCACGCGAGACCTGCGGGAGATGGGATTCACGGCTGCCGAGATCCACGCGAATCGCTCGCTCGCGCAGCGCAAGCAGGCGCTGGAAGGATTCAAATCGGGCGCGTACCGCGTGCTCGTGGCGACCGACATCGCCGCGCGCGGCATCGACGTTCCCGGCATCGGCCTCATCGTGAACTACGATTTACCGAACGATCCCAGCGACTACGTGCACCGCATCGGCAGGACGGCGCGCGCCGGGCGAGAGGGTCTCGCCATCTCCTTCGCGACCCATGATCAGAAGAAGGACATCCAGAAGATCGAGAGGCTGATCCGCACCAACATCCGCCGCAGGGAGTCGCCGTCCGGCACACGGGAGGAGTTCCATCCGTCGTCGGCACCGCCGCAGAACGCCCGTTCCCACGGCGTCCGCGCGTCAGGAAGGCATCATCGCCCGTTCCGGGGAAGACGCGGCGGCGGGCGCACACCCCGCCAGTCCGGCAATTCCGGGACACGATCGGCTTGAAGAAGAGGCGGTGTCGGGTTACAAAGGAGGCATGTCAATTCTCTTTGACGATTTCGCGAGGAAGAGCATGAAGGAGCTCAATGTTCCCAGGGATACATGCGTTGTCCTGGAGGAGAGCGGCATTGCAACGGTAGGCGACCTCTTGCGTCTGATCACCCTGAATAACATGAAGATAATCCTGCTTGCGGAGCAGGAATGCCGTATCACGGATCTGATCTGTGACTATGCGCATGAACTGCGCACGATTGCGGGGTTCCGAGAAGAATACTACGAATCCCTCTGCAGAGCATTCCGCGGGACACGCATTGAACGTCGTGCGAACGGGGAGTGCATCGTGAAGGGATACAGATTTCGCCAGGAGGCGCAGAAACAGGCGGGACCCGGACCAAAAGATCCTTCCCCCCATGAAATCAGAAACATGTGCGAAAAGTTTCAGCGACAATGGACCAGCGAAGACTTGCGCCAACGATTGGGGCTGAGAGGTATTTCTGACAATGAACTTGGCTGGTATCCGCCCACGGTGCCGCGCCCGGAATGACAGCGACCCGATGATGCGGGTACGATGAGTCACATGCGTCCTGCCGCTCTTCCGGTTCTCTTCTGTACGGCTTTGCTGTGTTCCGCCTGCGCCGTGGAACGCGACGTGGTTCCCGCGACCCGTGCGGATGAAGTCATCGCCACGGCATCATCGGCTTCCCCGGAGAGTGAACGTGTTTCATCTTCTTCCTCGGTTGCCTCCTCTTCGCCGTCGGGACCGCGTGAAGATCTCGAGACGCTGCGCATACCGATTCTCGTCTATCACCATATCCGCGACACGTCGCCGTGGCACCCTTCCACCTGGAGCTGGAAGATGTCGGTATCCCCGGACGTCTTTCGGGAGCAGATGGAATGGCTGACGCAACGCGGGTACGAGACGGTGTCCCTGGATGAACTCACCGCGATCTTCGCGGGAGAACGTCACGGACCCGGAAAGCCCGTCGTCATCACGTTCGATGATAATCAGATGTCGGCGTACGACGTTGCCGTTCCGATTCTTGCGGAGCGGGGACTGAGCGCGACTTTCTACCTGATCGCGAGCAGGCTTGACGATCCCGCGTTCATCGGAAGAGCGCAGATCCCCGATCTGCTGCAGAAAGGCATGAGGGTCGAGTCACATACGTTGTCGCATCCCATGCTCACGAATCTGGGTCGTGAACGGCTCGATCATGAACTTGCCGAGAGCAGACGGATTCTGGAGGAAGCGACCGGTATGCCCGTGACGCACGTCGCCTACCCGCTGACCGCGCACAACGCCTTCGTGCGTGAACGCACGGGAGCCGCGGGATACGTAACGGGGACAATCATGGACCCGCGTCCGGCGACGAGTGCGTCGGACCCACTGAAGCTGCCGCGCATCATGATGACCGACGAGACGGATCTGGAGCGTGTTCTGCCCTGAAGAAAGAGGCGTTCCGAGTCTGTACAGGAAAGTGCCGGACTGGTAGACTCTGTCTCTCTTTTTTCTTCCCTTTTTCTTCCCTATGAAGAAGTTCGTATCGGTCCTTTTTGTCTCCCTTGCGCTTGCCGCCTGTCAGCAGGCCGCTCCGGATGACGGCGAGAGCGCCGCGTCCTCCTCGTCTTCTTCCGTCGATGCCATGGAGGAGAGCTCGTCTTCTGCGGAGTCATCCGACACCGCGTCCGAAGGCGGTTCCCTGACCGTCGATTATTCCCTCAGCTCCCTGACCTTCACGGGGCAGAGCAACATCGTCAATCACGAGGGAGAATTCGGCGACTTCACGGTGACCATGACGCTCGATGAGTCCGATCCTTCGGACTTCACCAAGGCCGATATTTCCGTGGACGTCGATGCCACGAGCATCACCGCGGACGGCACGGGCGTGGACGGCCATCTGCTGCGCCAAGACTTCTTCGACGTCGAGAATCATCCGCGCATCACCTTCGATTCCACGGCGATCGCTTCGCAGGGCGGCGACAACTTTACCGTGACCGGCAACATGACCGTGAAGGGCGTGACGAAGGCCGTGACGCTCGATGCCGTGATCACGGAGGATGAAATGAACGTTTCCTTCCAGTTCCCGAGGCAAGAGTTCGGCGTCGGAAACGATTCGTACGGCAACAAGTTCTTGAGTCCGGCGGTGCCCGTGGAAGGACGCATCGTCTTCACGCGCTAATCCCGTCGCATTGCAGAGAAACACGAGGAGCAGCTCCTCGTGTTTTTTTTGTTCGTCCGTTCGCCGGACTATTGTCCTTCCACTCCGACGATTCCCTCGTCGATCATGTCCTGCAGCAGCGCGCGGGCGACCGTGTTGTTCGGATCGTCGCGGATGACGCTCCGGAGAATCTCAAGTGCAAGAGCGTAGCGCTCCTGCTCAATCAGGTACGGCGCGATGCCGAGGCGGACCTGAACCGGTTCCGGGTCGAGTGCGTACGCCCGTTCCACCGCGATGAAGGCTTCCTCGAAGTTGCCTTCCCGCTCATGCACGAGCGAGAGGTTGTAGAATCCTTCCATGAAGTTCGGATTCAGCTCCACGGCACTCTCAAAGTAGCCGCGGGCTTTTTCGTTCTCGCCCCGTCCGAACGCAATGTCTCCCAGATTGTTGTAGACGGCCACGTACGTCGGGTCGAGTTCCAGCGCGCGCTCGTACTCCCGAATGGCATCCGCCGTTCTGCCGAGATCGTCGTACAGAGAGCCCAGGAAGAAGTGCGGCTCGGGATTGTCAGGATCAAGCTCCATCGCGTGTTCGTACCGCTTCCGTGCTTCTTGCGCGTCGCCCCGGCGGGCCTCCGCAGAGCCGAGTCCCGTGAGGAGCTGTACGTTGTCTCCGTACTCCAATCCTTCTTGCAGGACGGAGAGCTCCTCCTGCGGGCGCCCCGTTTCGCGGTAGATCACCGCTAGGTTCACGCGTGCAGGCACGGAGGACGGATAGAGCTCCAGAGCATGCGCGTAGAGCGTTTCATGGTCGCCCCAGAGCGATGTCTGTCGCACCGAAAGAATCATGAGCACGATAACCGCCAGCACGGCTCCCCCCGTGAAGGTACGCGTCATCCGCTCACGGGTTCGTTCGCGCGAGGTGCGCTCCAGGAGCCTCAGTCCGATCATCAGTATCAGGAAAATCAGCCCGATCGACGGCAGGTAGGCGTACCGGTCCGACGCGAAGTACGTTTCGTCTCCTTTTCTGAAATTCAGGAAGGTCGGAGAGAGGGAGAGCAGAAAGAACAACCATCCGAAGGACAGGAACGACCGTCTGTGCATCAGGAGCAACGCCGCGAGCGAGACGGTGCAGACGAAGAGCGCCGGAAGGAAGAATTCGGGCGATCCAAGCGTGACCGGCGTGTCCTGCACGTAGAAGATGGTGAGATCCGCGGGCACCAGAAACGTGTAGACGTAGAACGCCGCGCTCTTCATCGCCATGATGCCGGTTTCCCACAGAGTGCTCTCGCTCAGAACCCGTTCTTTCCCAAAGAGCGCAATGATGCCGAACAGAAC
>CAYWPP010000018.1:0-15287 GCA_964460475.1 uncultured Candidatus Peribacteria bacterium | reverse complement strand
CGATATCGGCGACCGGAAGATGTCAAAGAGTCTTGGCAATGTGTTAAGTATTTCTAACATCACGGCACAGGGATTCTCGCCGCTCGATCTGCGCTACTACCTGCTCTCCGTGCATTACAGAACCAATCTGAAGTTCAGTGAGAAGGGTCTTGATGATGCGCGGAAGGCACGCAGGAAACTCACGGAGTGGATCGATTTCCTCTCCTCCGCACCGGAGCAGCCGGGAGACAATCCGGAGGCGGCGGAGCACGCCTCTTCCTTCGTGCAGGCATTCCGTGCCGCGATGGATCAGGACCTCAACGTATCCGGCGCACTTGCGGTGATCTTCGAGTGTATGAACTGGTGCTACGCGCAGAAGAAACTCACTGCCGACACGAGGGAGCATCTTCGCGCGTTCGCTCTGCTCGCGGAGCAGACGTTCGGTTGCTTCGCTCCCGAGGAGCAAGACGTTTCGACGGAGGCGCAGGCACTCCTTGCCGAGCGCGAGGCTGCGCGTGCGCGGAAAGACTTCGCCGCATCAGATCGCCTGCGTGATGACCTTGCCGCGCTTGGATACGAAGTACGCGATGGCGCCGACGGTCAAACGATTCGAAAGATATGAATGCCATCGATTGCGACATGTCAAGAATGCGCGACATTTCGTGTCTGCTCCTTCACGTCGGGCCTGCAGCTCTCTCCAAGATTAAATAGTATTAAAAACTATAATAATATTTACTGCAATCCGATTCTCCCCCTGCGAGAGGAGTGCTTTTTCCCCGCTCTGGTGGCCGTTACGGCGATCGGGAACTCTTGTAGAGGCCCTGGAACGCACGGGAACGTACAAACAAGAACGCGCATGCCCGTAACACACGGGTGATTTTCGCGTTTCCATGTCTGCACGCGGGAAGCACGCAACACTTGCGTCTGCGCTCCCGCGCTCGCTAGGATTCCTCCGATCCCTCCGTAACGGGAACAGGGATTCGTGTACACGCTCCTTCACACATCGGCAACTTGCCTTCACTCCTCCCGATTTCGGGGCGCGTGAATGACAAGCATCACATTCCCATCCATACCTTATTAATAGGCGTGGCATTCTTCCGTTGGGAATCGTGCGGATTTGTGCGCATCCCCGCGCGCGTCAACGCTTTCGTGTTTCCTCTTTATATGTAAAGAGTCGTCCCGCTCATGTTTGTTTCTTCTCGGAGCGCGGCACGCTCCACACGACGATGGCGTACTTCGGGCATGCATCTCCTTATTCTGATAAACGCAATCATCTTCTGGTTTCGTTTCTATTTCTTTTTTTCTTCCTTTTTTTATGAACCTTTCTCGTATGAAGAAAGTGTTCGCAGGGATTTCCGCTTCCGCGATGTTCGTCTCCCAGATGGGAGTCGCGATCGCCGCGTACTCGGATGTTCCCTCGGGCATTTGGTACGAGGACGCCGTGGATGCCTTCCTTTCGCAGGGCATTCTCGACGATTCTCAACCACGGTTCCGCGGTGGCGACCTCGCCAATCGTGCGGAATTCGTGAAGCTCGTCGTTGAACTCAACGGCGGCATTCTCTCCACTCCTCCGGCCACGCCGAGTTTCGACGATGTCGCTCCCGGCCAGTGGTACTACGGCTACTTTGAAGAAGCCGGCCGCGAGGGTTGGGTACGCGGTGATGGAAGCTGCTACGGCACCCATCCCTGCTACGCTCGTCCCGGTTCGAATATCAACCGTGCCGAGGCTGCGGCGATCATCGTCCGCTCCTTCGGTCTTGATAACGTCGGTGACGCGCCCCAGTTCGTCGATAACCCGTCCGGCCAGTGGTACACGGAGGTCATTCAGACCGCTGCTGATCACTGTGTCCTCCAGGGTGACGACTCCACGGGTCGTGTCCGCCCCGCGGACAACATGAACCGTGCCGAAATGGTCGTGATGCTCCATCGCGTCGATCAGGCCCTGGTCTACGGCCAGGACTGCGGCGAGATCGCTGGTGAACCCACGGTCGTCGATGCAGTTGCGACTGCTTCCGACACGGTCGAAGTGGAATTCAACGTTCCCGTCGATCAGACGGCTGCTACGGACGTTTCGCACTACAGCGTGACGAACGGCAGCTCGATCGCGGTGACGTCTGTCTCCATGATCAACAACGACACGGTTGAGCTGAGACTCGGCTCCTCCACTGTTGCCGGCGAGCAGTACACGCTGACGGTGACCGACATGGTTGCCGCTGACGGTACGATCTTCTCGGCTTCCATCGTCTTCAACGGCTACACGGCCATCGTGATCGGAAACGGTACGCTCGAGGTTTCGGCCTCCGCGAACTCCCCGGTCGGCGACACCGTGCCGAAGGGTGCCGTTGGTGTCGTGATGAACAGCGTTGACCTCACCGCCACCGGCGATGATGTCATCCTCGAGAACCTCACGGTTCTCCACGAAGGCTTCGGAGACTCCGCTGATCTCTCCGGTGTCTACGGCGTCGTGAACGGCGAGCGTGTGACGCGCAAGCGTGCCCTCGACTCTTCGACGACGACCGCCACGATCCGCTTCCAGCAGCCGCTCGTCATCCGTGCCGGTAACACCGTCACGCTCGACATCGCCGCCGACCTCACGTCGATTGCGTCCACGGCTTCTGAGCACAGCCTTACCGTTGAACTTCCGAGCGACTTCTTCGGAAACGCACGCGAGGTGACCGGTAACTTCCCGATCCGCGGAGGCACGTTCCGTGTCGCTGCGGTCTCCTCGGGTATCATGAGCGTCACCTACCGTTCTGTGACCCCCACGAAGGTCAAGGTTGGCGACACGAACGCCAAGGTCGGTAAGTTCGAGCTCGACATCGACTCCACCGAGGACCAGACGATCTACTCGATGACCATCGAGAACGACGGCACCACCGGAGACGGTGATATCACGAATCTGAAGATCCAGCGTTCTGACGGCACGATTCTCACGAACACCGTCGCTCAGACCGTCGGAGACTTCGCCACGTTCGTCTTCGATCCTCCCTTTACGATCCTCGAGGGTGACCAGGTCACGCTCGACATCGTCGCCGACATTGTCGACGGCGCTGCGAAGAACGTGAAGATGGCCTTCGACGAGTCTTCCGACATCTTTGCGGTCGGCTCGCTCTACGGCTACGGCGTCAACGGACAGCTCTACGGTTCCAGCGTGAGCATCGCCACCACGCCTGATGCCTCGACTGTTACCATCGATGCCGGTGAATTCACCATCAGCATCGACGGTCCGTCGACCCAGAACTACACGTCGGACGACGACAACGCCGTCCTGGCGAACATTAAGATGAGCACCGCCGGCGAAGATATCGACGTCGAGGAGCTCTACATTGCTGTCCAGGGCACGACCTCTACTGGTGATTCGTTTGCAAACGGTCGCAGTGCCCCAGGCACGGCCGATGACATTACGGAAATTATGGAAGGAGTGGAGATCTACAACGCCACGAATGGCCGCGTAATCTCCGGTGTTGCTGTCAGTGGCGCCTCCTCCAATGACGCCACGGGAGGTACGGCTTCCGGTGCGTACCAGATCTACCGCTTCGACGACTTCGTCATTCGCGGCACCGAGACGTACCAGTTCCGTGTCGACTTCATCAGCAATTCCGCCGCGCTTGCCGCTCCGGCAAGCGGAGATCGCTTCCGCATCCACATCTGTGGAGAACCCACGAGCGTTCTCGATTCTAACAATGCCCTCGTTACGAACACGGCTGGCTGTAGTTTTGGCGGCCTTCTTGCTAGCGCCGTGCCGACCTACCAGATGCAGGTCCGCGGTGCTTCCACCAACGACCGTGTCGGTGATGTCCGCCCGCGTGGTGAAATCGCCGGTAGCTTCCACGACATTCGTTCTTCCGGTCTGACCATTACGGTCAATCCGCAAGCTGCAACCGATGTGTCGGTGAAGAATGCGAAGGATATCACCCTTATGCGCTTCGAGGCTCGCGCCTCCGAGGCCAAGGACATTCTCCTCACGAACCTCATCTTCGAGCGCAATGGTCCTTCCAGCTTGACGAACGGAAACAACTACACGCTGTGGGTTGATTCCAACGGCGACGGTAACGTCGACACGATCGTCGAGGCCGGTAAGAGTAACCAGGGTGGCAATGTCACCTTCGATAACTTCGCAGGTGGCGGTTGGATTATTCCGAAGGACACTACGGTGGTCTTCGAGGTCCACTCTGATATTGCAGCCTCCCTCACGACGAATATTGGACCGAATCCTCCGGTTCTTGCCCTTCGCTTTGCTACAGGCTCCACATTCGTACAGGCAGAAGAGGTGGATAACGGCAGCTCTGTCTCCGGTATTCAGTTCACGCACCCGAGCGGTACTCTCACGACCGCTATTGGCAGCTGCTCTGTCAACTCAACGTGTAATATTGATGTGAATCTTGCTAATACGACTCTGTACACGCTGCGCAACTCCGGTGACCTCTACGTCACGAAGTCCACGCAGCCCGTGCGTGAGCGCCAGCTCCTTGGCGGCACGCTTGAGGAGAGCATCCTCCGCCTGCAATTCCATGCGGAGTACGAGGACATCGATGTCCGCGACCTCGTCTTCACCTCCATGGGTGGAAACCAGGCGTCGTTCTCCACGAACGTCCAGCGCCTCGAGCTCTACAAGGCGGGTTCCAACACCTCCTTCGCCAACGCGACGGTCGGTGACTGTAAGACCGGCACACCTTCGAATTCGATGTGTGCCAGCATGCAGAACCAGCAACTCATCATCCCGAAGGGTGAAGACCTCGACATCATCGTCCGCCCGCGTCTGAACACGGACACGAACGGTGCGACGAGAGGTCACGTCGTCCAGCTCTACGTTGACAGGACGCCGACGAACTCCGACTCGGGTACGGGTGCGGTCCGCGCACGCGGTCTGCAGTCCAGCATCGACCTGCTCCTCAACGATGCCGACGGCACTCCGGAAGGAGAAGTCTTCATCGGTACGAGCTCGGCTACTGCCAACACGAACATCGAGGGTAACGTGAACCAGGTGGTTCTCGCGAAGGTGACCTCCATCACCAACGCAAGCCCCGATGCCGACGGCACGGCGATTTCCTCCGGAAACGACCGCGCAATCGGACAGTTCAAGTTTGCGGCTGCAAGTCACAACAACCAGAGAGACGGCTCCAACGACTGGGTCCTCTCCGGTGTGATCTTCAACGTGAACGCCACGAACGTGTTGCTCGGCGCCGGAGACCAGACGTCTTCCGGTACGTCGGACTTCATGCTCTACAACAAGGCTGATCCGACCACGAAGCAGACGTGTACGGCTGACAAGGCGACCGCTTCCGGCGCTCTCCTCGTCACCTGCGTCGGCCTCGTCGCCGCCACGGTGAACACCGCAATCGATGCGGGCACCGATGCTACGTTCGTTCTCGAAGCCGATATCACGAATCCGAAGGTCCTCAGCACCTCGACGTCTACGCTCCAGGTGTCTCTGTCGAGCTTCACGACTCGTTCGAACACGAACTTCGGCACGAACACGAACATCGCGTGGGTTGATGACGACAACGGTACCGACGTCCAATTCAAGTGGGTCGACTACCCGGAAACGTCTATCAGCTCCACGAGCTACAGGAACTAATCCTGACGCTCTCGCGAGTTCTATCGCCTAAGAAACGATACGGAAAACCCTCACTCCCGCTCACGCGGGGTGGGGGTTTTTTCGTGTATGAGGAATAGCTTCTTAGGAAGTAGGAGGTAGGAAGTAGCTGGTAGGAAGGAATACAGCCCTACAAGCTACTTCCTACCTCCTACTTCTCCTCGATTCCCTAATCCCTGATACCTAATCCCTAAGAAGCTAAGAAGCTATCCCTCATCCAACAATCCTCCTCTTCCACTGCAGAGCATTCCACAACATGGGCCTGAGGACGATCATGCGTTCCAAAGGACACGGCACTTCCTCTCCTCCGAACTTCTCCTTGAAGGACGTAATGCCCGCCCAGGGATGTTCCGGTCCCGCGCCTGAGGGAGCGATGCCGAAGAGATCATAAGAACGGCAGCCGCGTGCCTTACAGAGTCGCATCGCCTCCCATTGCAGCAGATACGGTGCCATGTGGGCCCTGTGAGCGTAGGAAGAGGCTCCGTAGTAGTAGATGCCCCGGTCCTGCCAGATCACCCCTAGGAGGCCTGCAATGGGGCGTGTGTCGGCTTGGGCTTCCGGAGCGTAGGCAAGCAAGAGGAACGCACCCGGAAGAGATCGCAGGAACACGTCGTAGTGACCGGGGGAATGAATAGTAAACTTGTCACGATGTGCAGTTTCCTTCACGAGACGATGAAAAGCCTCGGTGTCGGAAGACTCTTCGATGCGTACGCCCCGCTTCGCAGCGACATTGATGTTGTACCGCCCCTTCTGCTTCATGCCGGCGAGAATTGTTTCTTCGGGTTGGGTGAGGTCGAGGAGGCGCGTCGCCTCCGGGTACACGTGTCGATGCGATGCGCGTGCCTGTGATGTCATCGCCTGAGGTGGCGAGAGGAAGAGCGCCAGTCCGCGTTCCCGCTTCGCATCTCTCTCCAGAGAGGAGACGAATGCACGCCGCTCGTCTTCGGTCACCTGTGCATCCCACAGAGGACCGTGTGCGATCTCCCATACCGCAGCGCCGCCTGCCGTTCTGTCGATGGAAACGAGTGCGCTTGCGCGTATGCCCCGCTCATCAGAGAGCACGTAGATTCTCACCTCGCGACCGAGAGCTTCCTGATACGCTTTCCACTCCGTTGACTGCCACAGCGAGCGATCCGGATGCGCCGCAATCCATGAGCGATACGCATCAAGGTTTGCTTCGCTCTCCCGCAGAATCTGGACGTCTGCCATGACGCGCAGTATACGCGTAAGAAAGAGCGGTTCTACCCGTCTCCCCTCAGGCGCAGCCGATTCTTTGACATTCTCTTCTGCCACAGTACGCTGCTCTCTGTTCTTCCCCTCTCTTTCCCATGCCACAACACGTCCTCCCCGATCTGCCGTATGCGTACGATGCGCTCGAACCTCACATCGATGCCCGTACGATGGAAATTCACCATACGAAGCACCATCAGGGCTATGTGGACAAGCTGAATGCCGCCCTCGAGAAGCATCCCGACCTGCAGGATACGACGGTAGAGGAATTGGTGGCCGATCTGGACGCCGTGCCGGAGGTTATCAGGACCGCCGTTCGGAATAACGGAGGGGGACACGTCAATCATTCGCTCTTCTGGGACATTCTCTCTCCGAAGGGTGGCGAACCCTCCGGAGCCCTGAAGGAAGCGCTGGAAAAGGCATTCGGGAGCATCGATGCCTTCAAGGAGAGATTCGAGTCGGAGGCGTTAACGCGCTTCGGATCGGGCTGGGCATGGTTGACGGTGGACGGCGGAACCCCGGAGATTCTCTCCACGCCGAATCAGGATAATCCCATTTCGCAGGGCAAAACGCCCATTCTGGGCCTCGACGTATGGGAACACGCGTACTACCTCCAGTACCAAAACAAGCGCCCGGACTACGTGAAGGCATTCTGGAACGTCGTGAACTGGAGCGAAGTCGGCAAGAGGTTTGAGGAAGCGGGGAAGTAGCTTCTTAGGAAAAGAGGACGTAGGAAGTAGCTTGTAGTGGGAATTCATTCCTACCAGCTACTTCCTACTTCCTACTTTGCTTTTCCTAAGAAGCCAAGAAGCTCACATTCTCGACAAGCTCCTACACGCCCGATTTCTCCTTGACTCACCTCATTCCATCCCTACAATTCCCGAGACAGCAGCTTCGATTGTGTGGTGAGTGCTGTGATTGCTTCGCTCTGCGCGGAGCCTTTCCATCTCTTTCCGCACGTTTTCCGTATGGCCACCAAGAAGAAGGCGAAAGCCGCAAAAAAGAAGAATGCTCCCAAGAAGATGCCGAAGAAGGCAGTCAAGAAGGCAGTCAAGAAGGCGGTGAAGAAGCAGCAGGTACAGAAGAAAAAACCCGCGCCGAAGAAGGTTGCTCCCAAGAAGGTGGTGAAGCAGCGCACTGCCGCCAAGGCGGTGAAGACGTCGAAGAAGCCGGCGTCGGTGGAGGAGAAGATGCTGGTCGCAACCGGAAAGAAAGCCGCGAAGCGCATTCAGGCGCGCCGTGAGTACGCATTCAAGATCGAAGAGGCGATTCTTCCGCGCATGTCCGCGTTCATCGCTCCGAGGAGCGACAAAACGCCCGCATCGCTGGAGAAGGCTCCCGACGACATCTCGACGAAGAAAGTGATCTCGAACCGCGTGTACGTGACGGAAGACGACACGCTGCAGCACATGCAGTCGCTCATCGAGGTGCAGATCGCCAGCTATCGCTGGTTCCTGACGGAAGGTCTTTCTGAGCTTCTGCAGGAGATCAGCCCGATTGCCGATTTCTCGGGAAAGAAGATGGAACTGCACATCCTGGGCCATGCGTTCGATCCTCCCAAGTACGATCCCGCCACCTGCCGTCGCCGCAATCTGAGCTACGAAGCGGCCATGAAAGGTCATGTACAGCTCATCAACAAGGAAACGGGTGAAATCAAGGAGCAGGACGTGTTCCTCGGCTCCATTCCGCTGATGACCGAGAGCGGCACGTTCATCGTCGGCGGCATCGAGCGCGTCGTGGTGAACCAGCTCGTGCGCAGCCCCGGCGTGTTTTTCTCCTCCATGACGGAGTATCCGAAGCACCACGCCGCCAAGATCATCCCGAAGCGCGGCGTGTGGATGGAAATCGAAACCGATCGTCGCGGCCAGATCACCTGCAAGATCGATCGCAAGCGCAAAATCCCGGTGACGCAGCTTCTGCGCATCTTCGGATACCCCACCGATGCGGACATCCTTGATCTGTTCAAGGACGTCGTGCGGCCGGACAAGGATTACATTCTCTCCACGCTGGAGAAGGATTCCGTACGCACCGTCGAGGAGGCGTACCAGAGCGTGTACCGCAAGATCCGTCCCGGCGATCTCGCCACGCCCGACAACGCGAAGCAGCTCATCGATTCGCTCTTCTTCGATTTCAAGAAGTACGACATGGGACGCATCGCGCGCTACAAGCTCAACCGCCGCTTCGGATTCGAGACGCCCGACGACGAGAAGCACCGCACCTTCCAGATCAACGACTTCGTGGAAATCCTCAAGGAACTCATCCGCCTGAATAACGGCGAAGGCACGCCCGACGACATCGACCACTTGAGCAACCGCCGCGTGCGTTCCGTCGGTGAACTGGTGCAGAACAAGTACCGCGTCGGCCTCATGCGCACCGAGCGCATCATCAAGGACCGCATGACGGTCATGGACCTGGAAACCGTCACGCCGGTGCAACTCATCAACTGCCGGCCCATCACGGCGGCGATGCGCGAATTCTTCGCGTCGTCACAGCTCTCGCAATTCATGGATCAGACGAACCCGCTCGCGGAACTTGCGCACAAGAGGCGCCTGTCGGCCATGGGTCCGGGCGGTCTCTCGCGCGAGCGCGCCAGCTTCGACGTCCGTGACGTGCACCAAAGCCACTACGGTCGCATCTGTCCGATCGCTACGACGGAAGGTCCGAACATCGGTCTGGTCGTGCACATGGCGTCCTACGCGAAGGTGAACGAGTACGGCTTCCTGGAAACGCCCTATCATGAGGTGAAGCACACGGTGAAGATGGACGCGGACGCTCTCACGGGACGCATCATCGACCGCGACGTAAAGGACGGACGCTCGATCATCGTGAAGGAAGGAGACACGGTCAAAACGAAGGCCATCGCATCCAAAGTCATCAGCGCGCTCAAGAAGGAAAAGCTGACCGAAGTACCCGTGCGCGCGTACGTCGTGCCGGTCAACATGTACGTCGATGCCGAAAAGGAGCGCCGCCTGACGATCGCCGAAGCGAACCTGCGTGTCTCGGAGAAGAACGAATTCGTGTCCACCCGCGTTTCCGCCCGCCGCGGCGGGGAGCCGGTGCTGGCCCACGTGCGCGACGTGACCCACGTCGACGTGTCGCCGAAGCAGATTCTGTCGGTCTCTACGTCGCTCATCCCGTTCCTGGAACACGACGACAACACCCGCGCATCGATGGGAACGAACATGCAACGGCAGGCCGTCCCGCTGCTCGTGCCGCATGCACCGCTCGTCGGTACCGGCATGGAAGCCATCGCCGCGCGCGCGTCCGGTCACGTCATCCTCGCGGAGGAAGACGGCCAGGTGCAGTCCGCCGACGGCAATCAGGTGACCGTGCTCTACAAGTCCGGAAAGAAAGCGAGCTACGATCTCGATGTCTTCTCGCGCAGTAACCAGGGAACGTGCTTCCACGTCCGTCCGCGCATCGGCTCGGGCGAGAAGGTAAAGAAGGGCGACGTGCTCGCGGACGGCGCGTCCGTCGAACAGGGCGAACTGGCGCTGGGGCAGAACCTGCTCGTGGCGTACATGTCGTGGGGAGGCTACAACTTCGAGGACGCCATCATCATCTCCGATCGCGTGGTGGAGGACGGTCTCTATGACTCGGTGCACATCGAGTCCTACGTCACCGACGTGCGCGATACGAAGCTCGGCTCCGAAACCGTCACGCGCGACATTCCGAACGTCGGTGAGGCCAAGCTCAAGGACCTCGACGAAACGGGCATCGTCCGCATCGGTGCTACGGTGCATGAAGGCGATATCCTTGTCGGTAAGATCACTCCGAAGGGTGAAACCGAATACACGCCCGAAGAGCGCCTCCTGCAGGCGATTTTCGGTGACAAGGCGAAGGACGTGAAGGACAGCTCGCTGCGCCTGCCCGGCGGCGAAGGAGGCAAAGTCGTCGGCGTGAACATCTTCGACCGTTCCGAGGGCGACGAACTGCCTACGGGTGTCATCAAGCAGATTGAGGTCTTCGTGGCGCAAACCCGCAAGATCCAGGTCGGAGACAAGATGGCAGGACGCCACGGAAACAAGGGCGTGGTTGCCCGCGTCGTGTCGAAAGCCGACATGCCGTTCCTCGCGGACGGCACGCCGGTCGACATTCTCTTAAACCCGCTCGGCGTCACCTCGCGCATGAACATCGGACAGATTCTGGAAACGCACCTCGGTTGGGCGTGTCAGATGCTCGGCATCAAGATCGCGACACCGGCCCTCAACGGTATTTCCACCGATCAGATCCGCGCATTCCTGAAGCTTGCCGCCCTGCCGGAGCACGGAAAAGTCCAGCTCTTCGACGGTCGTACGGGCGAGCCCTTCGCGCAGGAGACGACGGTCGGACAGGTGTACATGCTCAAGCTGCTCCACTTGGTGGAGGACAAGATCCACGCACGCTCCGTCGGTCCGTACTCGCTCGTCACGCAGCAGCCGCTCGGAGGAAAGGCGCAACACGGAGGACAGCGCTTCGGAGAAATGGAAGTGTGGGCGCTGGAAGCCTACGGTGCCGCACATACGCTGCAGGAAATGCTGACCATCAAGTCCGATGACGTGGTGGGCCGTTCCAAGGCGTACGAATCGATCGTGAAGGGCGAGTCCATCCGGAAGCCCTCGACGCCGGAATCCTTCAACGTGCTGATGAAAGAACTGCAGGCGCTCGGCATGAAGGTCGATCTGCTCAAATTCAAGGATGAAGTGAAGGCGGCGGAACGCCTGACGGTGGAAGAAGGCGAAACCGAAGTCGTGAAGCTCAAGACCCGCTTCGATGAGGAGGAAGAAGCCGAAGAAATGATTCCCACCGAAGACAGGATCAGCGATCTCGATCTGGACGAAGAAGATCCGGACGAGGTGAAGAAAGCGATCGAGGAAGGGAAGGATACCGATGCGCGCGGCAAGACCTACAAGGAGGAGCTGAAGACCTACGAAGAGGAAGAAGTGGAGAAGGGCAACGCGTAGCAGGGAAGCTTGATCCACAAGTGAAGACGAGGATGAAGAGGCTACGTGCCCTTCATCCTCTCTTGACAAGACAATATCTGATCATAGGATCTATCTCCTATGATCAACTATTCCGAGCCAATGACGCCCGAAGACCGTGAGGAGACTTTGGAGCATCTGTCAGAAATATTCACGGAAGCCCATACCGCCTCTCTCGATGCGTTACTCCAGTATTTCGCAATGCATATGCCGGAGGAAGATCGAACGCAACTTGCCAGAAACATGTCTCGAAGTGACGAATACGTACATTCCTTGATATCAGGTTCTGACTTTTGCGATGTTCCGAACCTTGTCGGCATGCTCAATCCTGCAAAGGGCCGACGACTTGCATCCCGTCTTGCAATTGCGCGCCTTTTTATGCTCGAAGCGAATAATGATGACGAAGTGCTTGATCAAATGATTGAAGACGTGACCGATGAGAAGATTCTGTCTGAGGAAGAGATACAAGAGAGGAGTGATTGGTTTCGCTTGCTGCCCGCCGACATGCAAGCTTTCGCGCTGGATACAAGCGTTGAGGATGAGACGTCTTTTGCCCGATGGCGCAGGAAAGTGCATGAGTGGCTGATCCGTCCTTTCCGGAGATAAAGTCGGATCATTTTCCCCGGGATGAGAGCGTATCAATGTCTCCTGCTTTTCCGTGTGCGTACGGATGATGCATATCCTTGAAAATTCCCCTTCTTTTTCCTTGACCGTCCGCTCCCAGTCCGTACAATGCGTCAGCTCATGGCAACCAGTGCTCACCCGTAGGGTCAGATCCCGCATTTGCGCGGGACACTTCTGATTCTACGGGTGCGCGCCAGCCACCCGTTTTCTTTATGTGCCGAAGGCACGGAAAGAGCCTGAGCGAGTCCCCCGTCTGGGGACGAGTCGAAGGGTTCTCGGCGCCTCCATCGCCCTTTGTCATCAACGGCGAGTCACAATGAATAATGATTCTCATGTACCTCCGCGGGCGTGCGTCTACGTACCGCCTGCTCACGTGGTACATGAACAGCACAATTTCACCGTCCTTCCCTTTTCCTTAGGGAAGGCGGTTGTCCAAAAAGAAATGTTACTCAACGCAATACACGGATGCCTCGACTTTGCATTCCGATGAAGGACGTGGCCAGCTGCGATAAGCTTCGGTGAGCCGCTAGGCAGGCGCTACCAGCCGAAGATCTCCGAATGGGGAAACCCCCCGGGAGTTATGTCCCGGGACCCCGCGCCTTTCAGGATTCTTTGAATCCTGAAAGAAAATAAAAAATAAGAAATTCGAAAAAAGAAACAATATTCAATGTTGTAAAATGAAGATTTGGAACATTTGGATTTGTTTGTAATTTCTTATTTCTTATTTGAAATTTCCTTTCAGAACGGAGTTCTGAAAGGCGTGGGGAGGTCACTCTGCGAACTGAAACATCTCAGTAGCAGGGGAAAAGAAATCATACGAGATTCCCTTAGTAGTGGCGAGCGAACGGGGAACAGCCCAAACCTCACTTCGGTGGGGGGTTGTAGGACCTCATGTACCGATTGTTTTACGTTAGACGAAGGCTCTGGAACGTGCCGCCATAGCGGGTGATAGCCCCGTAGTCGAAAACGTGAAGCACGGGAGAGGATTCCTGAGTAAGGTCGGACACGTGAAATCCGGCCCGAATCTGGGTGGACCACCATCCAAGGCTAAACAGATGCAAAGCTCAATAGCGGATAGTACCGTGAGGGAAAGGTGAAAAGCACCCCGGAAGGGGGATGAAATAGTCTCTGAAATGTATTGCGTCCAAGGAGTGGGAGCCCCTTCGGGGGTCACCGCGTTCCTTTTGCCTAATGAACCAACGACTTCGTTGTCAGTGGCGTGGCTAAGGCAGTTACAGCCGGAGCCGGAGCGAAAGCGAGCCTGAACAGGGCGATACCGTCGCTGGCACGAGACCCGAAACCGGGTGAGCTATCCATGGGCAGGGTGAAGTTCCGCGAAAGCGGAATGGAGGCCCGAACCATAACATGTCACAAGATGTTGGGATGACCTGTGGATAGGAGTGAAAAGCTAACCGAACCCGGAGATAGCTGGTTCTCCTCGAAATGCCTTTAGGGGCAGCCTCATAGCGCACCATAGGGGGTAGAGCTACCGTTTGGATGAGGGGGTCACCTCGACCTACCGAGTCCTGACAAACTCCGAATACCTATGCTTTGGCTATGGGAGTGAGACGGTGACAGCGAAGTGCCATCGTCGAAAGGGAAACAGCCCAGACCGTTCGCTAAGGTCCCAAATACCGGTCACGTGTATCAAAGGAAGTGTGATCGCAGAGACAACCAGGAGGTTTGCTTAGAAGCAGCCATCCTTTAAAGAAAGCGTAACAGCTCACTGGTCGACTGCGGTCATGCGCCGAAAATTAGCGGGACAAAACCGGTAACCGAAGCGGCGGGTGTGCGGAGTCATTCTTGATTTTGCCAAGGTGTGATGTGAAGAAAGAACATTCTGAGAAGAAGTATGAATCAAGAATTATGAATTATGGGATGAAAAAGAGAGCCATACTTCATCATTCATACTTCATCATTCATCTCAAGAAAGTCTCTTGTCGCATTCCGCATGTCGAAGTCAGTAATGACTCCGTACGCAGTAGAGGAGCGTTCCGTTCAGCGTCGAAGCTCGATCGTGAGGTCGTGTGGAGCGAACGGAAGTGAGAATGTTGGTATGAGTAACCACTAGGCAGGTGAAAACCCTGCCCACCGAATCCCCAAGGTTTCCCACGCAACGTCAATCGGCGTGGGGTTAGTCGGTCCTAAGGCGAGGCTGAAAAGCGTAGCCGATGGACAGCAGGTCAATATTCCTGCACCTTGCATACACCGCCAGAGGGCGCCGCGAGAGAGTCTTGCCGGCCTCTGGTCTGCACCACCCTGCACTCGATGAAGTATGGAGTATGAAGTATGGTTTTTCATTCCATAATTCATAATTCTTGATTCATACTTCTCAAGTATAGGGTGGTGTAGACCATGTCAGTAGGAAAGTATCGCAGCGTTCTAGCTGGGGCGTGACGGAGAAGGATGACCGGAGCGTCCGTATTGACTGGACGTGGAAGGTACAAAGCGTTGATCGCGGGAGGCAAATCCCCCGTGAGAGCTGAGTGCCGATCCCGATCACTCCCGTTTTCGGGACTGAGTCCGACTCATTCATCTTCCAAGAAAACCGTCGCAGCGAGGGGTGTGCAAGACCGTACCGCAAACCAACACCGGTGGGGTGGTCGAGTAGACTAAGGTGCTCGGGACAACTTGCGTTAAGGAACTCTGCAAAATAGCGTCCGTAACTTCGGGATAAGGACTGCCCTGCACCATCCGGTGCGGGGCCGCAGCGAAAGAGGCCAGGCGACTGTTTACCAAAAACACAGGTCCCTGCGAAGCCGTAAGGCAATGTATAGGGGCTGATGCCTGCCCAGTGTCAGAAGGTCACGTGAGGGGGTGTATGCCTCCGATCTAAGCCCTGATGAACGGCGGCCGTAACTATAACGGTCCTAAGGTAGCGAAATTCCTTGTCGGGT
>CAYWPP010000017.1:0-16025 GCA_964460475.1 uncultured Candidatus Peribacteria bacterium | reverse complement strand
TATTTTGCAAAAGATGGTTCAGGCCTTCCCGTAGCGCTCAAATTCGTTCTCTCCTACTCGTTCCTCCGGAGGAATCCACCGCAGTCCGACGCTTCGGTACACGTCCTCTTCCGTGCGTGACGCGACGAGCTTTTCCTTGCGCGCCGCCGACCCGCGATGCACGCCGTACTCGGAAATCGTGAGTCCTTTTTTTCTGGCGAGCTTTCGCAGCTTCACATTGTGATCCTTGTTTCCCGTGAAGTACTGGAGTGCCGCACCGAAGACGTCGTCATCCACCGCGCGCAGATCGGCGTCGAGTCCTGCTTTCAGGAACACGGTCGATTTCGTCTTCCCCTTTCCGAGTATCGCCTGCACCTGGGGCAATCCGCAGAAGAGATTCATCACCTCTTCCGGACGGTCCGTGGTGACGAGAATATCGATGTCACCGACGGTCTCTTTCTTTCTTCGCAGGCTGCCTGCAACTTCGATGCGTGTGCAGAGCTTGCTCTTCTTCAGCGCCTTCACGATGTCGCGCGCAAGAACCTCCGCCCGTGCAAGCGGCAATCTTCCTCCCGACATCTTCGCGTGCTCGATGTTACGCAGAACGTTCGCCACGGATTTTTCTCCCCATCCTTTCTCGGTATCGAGAGAACCCGACGACGCAAGTGCCGCCAACTGCGCGACGTCGGTGACGCCGAACTTCTTCCAGACAAACTTGGTCCTCTTCGGACCCATGCCTTCGATCGCCATGATCGCGAAAACGCCCGCCGGAATTTCCTTTTTCAGTTTTTCCAGATACGCCAGCGATCCGGTCTTCAGCAACTCTTCGATTTTCAACGCAAGTTCTTTTCCGATTCCCGGAAGATCTTCAAGCGCATCCAATCCGCCGCGTTCGTAGACCGCCTGCACTTCCTCAGAAGCGTTGCCGATCACGTCGACGGCGCGTTCGTATGCGCGTTTGCGAAAGGGATTCTCATCGTCCTTCAGATCGAGAATCATCGCGATCGTGCGAAAGACATCGGCAATCTTCTCGTTGTGCATATGTACAGCATAGAACCGAAGACGGCGTTCGCGCGATAAAAAAACATCGCCCCGTGAAGGGCGATGTTTGAAAGCCGTGAAACGGAGGAGACTATCTCCTCTTTTTCTTGGTGGCCTTCTTCCTCGTGGCCTTTTTCTTCGTGGCCTTCTTTTTCTTCGTGGCCTTCTTTTTCTTCGGCATGAGAAGAGGGGGGAAAATACTGAGACGAAGTATAGGATACATTTGCGAACGCGAAAAATATTTTCGTAAAGCGCGATAGTGAAAAATGTTTCGGAATGATTTTTTCAAAAAATACTTTTCAAAAAAATTGCGCTCAAAAAATTTTCTCCTGCATGATTTCTATTCGTCTTCGAAGTTGATGAGGTGCTGAAGTTTTTCTTTTTTCGCAATGAGGTATTTTTTCTGCCTCTCGCTCATGGAGGAAAACTGAAGCGGAATCTGTTCGATGATTTCCAGTCCGTATCCCTCCAGTCCCACGATCTTCTTCGGATTGTTCGTCAGCAGTCTCATCTTTCCCACGCCGAGCTCCTTCAGGATTTGTGCGCCGATTCCGTACTCGCGCAGGTCATCCTGGAATCCCAGCGCGCGATTCGCTTCGACCGTGTCCATCCCCTTCGTATGTTGCAGTTCGTACGCGCGTATCTTGTTGGCGAGACCGATGCCTCTCCCCTCCTGTTTCAGGTACACGATGACCCCGGTTCCTTCGGCGTGAATGATGTTCATCGCGCGACGCAGTTGCTCGCCGCAATCGCAATGAAGGGAATGGAACACGTCTCCCGTCAGACATTCCGAATGCATGCGCACCAGCACGGGCTTCGTCGGCTCGACGTTCCCCATGGTGAGCGCAACGTGCTGCTTGCCGTGCAGCAGATCGTCGAAGACGCGAATCGACCAGACGCCTTCGGACGTTTCGAGCGTCGTCTTCGCTTCTTCGCGCACGAACGTTTCGGTTCTCCTGCGATACGCGACCAGATCCGCGATGGAAATCATCGTGATGTCATGCTCATCGGCGAAGGCACGCAAGTCGGGAATACGCATGACCGATCCGTCCTCCCGCATGAGCTCGCTGATCACCGCTCCTTCTCGCAAACCCGCAAGCCTGCATAGGTCGACCGACGCTTCCGTGTGCCCCGTTCTCCAGAGCACTCCGCCGTTCTGCGCGCGAAGCGGAAACACGTGACCGGGTCGCGAGAGGTCGTCGGGCTTCGCGGCCGGATGAATGGCGGCAAGAACGGTCGTTGCCCTGTCGTGTGCCGAGATGCCCGTCTCGATTCCTTCCTTCGCCTCGATGCTGACGGTGAAGGGCGTGGCGCGTTTGCTCGTATTGTTCTTCACCATCTCGGGAAGATCGAGTTGATCGGCGATTGAATTTGCAAGCGCGAGACACACCACGCCGCCGGTATGCCGGATCATGAACGCGAGGCGTTCGGGAGTGGCGAATTGCGCGGCGAGGATGAGGTCTCCCTCGTTCTCGCGATCGGCGTCATCCACTACGATCACGAATCTGCCCGCGCGCAGCGCGTCGATGGCGTCCGTGACCGGAGAGAAGATGCAGCGTTCCATGGACGGCGCAGCATACACCAGAACGCCTGCCGGCGCAGCAGCGGCTCAGCGGAATTTGACGGTGTACGTCTGCTGCTTGGCGAGCGGGGGGGTATGCCCGAGACTCACGTAGTACGTGCCGGGGGCGTACTCGTAGTATTCGTTGCACGCGGGACCGGAGAATCCGAACTGGTCGATGGAGAGCGGCGTGTAGATGACGCAATTCAGCGGAGCGGATGAAGAGGTTTCGAGGAATCCCCGACGCTCCTCGGTCACGACGAACCGATACCAGTCGTGCGTATCGTGCGGAGAGAGTACGCCGGTGCGGGAGGCGTTCAGCGGAAGGAGCGATGCCTCAATGAAGCCGTCCGATCCGTCGCCGGTCGCCGATGTCACGGAAAGATCGTAGTGGGCATCCGCCACGGTCGGCTGTAATTCCAGTTGATAGTTTCCTGGACCGGTCGCGATCGTCGCGACGCAGTCATTTCCCTCGCGCACGCCGAGGAAGTAGCGCTCCGTGAATCCGTTTTCCTCGAAGAGGTAGAGCCTGCACTCCGGTCCGGACGGCAGGGCACCGGTTCCTTTCGCGCGCACCGACAGTACCGTTCTCTGTTCCGTGAGCGTGAATGCATACGCGGCGGACGTTCTGCCGTCGAACGTGCCGGCATCCGTAAACGGAAACGTCACCTGCTTCACGACGAAGCCCTCATCCTCTTCGTCGTCATGAGCCGATGCATCGCTGCGAGAGGAGGAAGAGTCAGAAGAAGAGGAGGAAGAGTCGCCGGTCTGTTGATTGCGCTGCAGATGAAGATCGAGCGACACCGCACCGGAGATGTAGGCGGCGGCTTCTCCCCTGGTGAGCGGTTGCTCCGGACCGAAACGCGATCCGCTCTGTCCGGCGACCGGAAGAATGCCGAGCTGGAACGCGGCCGATACGTACTTCGTGTACCACGCGGCAACGGATACGTCGACGAACTGGATCAGATTCCTGTCTTCCGCGGAAATATCCGGCGCGGGAAGTTCCAGAATTTCGAAGAGCATCTTCAGCGCCTCCACCCTGTTCACCTGTTGCTCCGGCCGAAACCTGCCGTCGCCGTATCCCTGCACGAAGCGTCGTTCCGCTGCGTCGCAGACGTAGGACTCATACCAACTTCCCGCGGCGACGTCGGAGAAACAGTTTCTCTCCTCCCCGGGCACTCTTCCGGATGCCAGGTAAAGCATCTTGAGCACTTCCGCGCGGTTCACGGTACGGTCGGGCGAGAACGTACCGTCCGGATTCCCGTGCACGACGCCCGCCCTCACGAGCGACTCGATCTCGCTCTGGAAGAGGTGGCCGTCCGGCACATCCGGAAAAATCGCCGCGGCGAGGACGGCGGACGGAAGCAGGAGAGCGGTAAGGAGAACGGGAAAACGTCGGAGGGACACTGGGGGAGGGGGGAACGGTTGCGTGTCACCATATATTGAACACTTATGTTGTACAAGTTTCAGGAGTGCATTTTGGCGCGCAGCGCAAGCGAATGCAGGAGCGTCTGTGCGGCGAGCGTTCCCGTGGCGCGGTCCCCGGTCGCTCGCGCTTCCGCTTGGGAACGATTCGCAACGAAGAGAATTTCATTGATGATCGGGGTTCCCGTCGCAAGCTGCAGCGACATAAGTCCCTGCGTCGCGGCGGACGCCACCGACTGCGCGTGATGCGTCTCGCCCTGCACGATGACGCCGAACGCGAGCACGCCGTCGGGTTTCCGTTCGTCGATGAGCCACTTCGCGGCAAGAGGAATCTCGAAGGAACCGGCCGCGACCTCGATCGACACGTTCGCCTCCGGAATGCCCGCTTTTCTCAGGGTGTCGGCGGCATCCCGTGCCATGGCCTCGGTCAGCTCGCCGTGCCATGCACCGCGGACGATCGCGATTTTCCACGCGGGATCAACCGCGGACACATCGAAGGAAGGAAGTGTCTTCGCCATGAGGACAGAGTGTAGCGCATGCGAAAAGGCTTCGACAGGGTCTACATCCTCGCGCTTGCGGAGGCGTGTACGTACCTGCCGATGAGATCCGTCTCCACGTTGAGCAGGCTCCCTTCCTTTACCGATCCCAAGGTCGTCATCGACAGGGTATGAGGGATCAGAGCAACCGTTGCTTCATCGCCTTCGTACGCCGCCACGGTCAACGAGACGCCGTCGAGCGCAATCGACCCACGCGGCACGACAAGATGCCGGAGGTCATCCGGAATGCGAACGGAGAGAGAGCGACCCTCTCCCTCGGTCTTGACGGATACGACGCGCGCCACGCCGTCGACGTGTCCCTGCACGACGTGTCCCTCGAATCTGCCGTTCGCCTTCATCGCGCGTTCCAGATTCACCGTGCTTCCTTCTTTGATGGCGCCGAGCACGGTGCGTTTCTTCGTCGTCTCCGCAAGATCAAACGTCATCATCCCGTCGTCGCACGCGACGACCGTCAGGCAGACCCCGGAGACGGCGATGCTGGAACCGACGGCGACATCGTCAAATGACGTCGGTCGCATGATCGTGAGCGCCGATGCATCGGCCTTCATAACTGCCGCCGTTGCTTCGATGAGACCCGTGAACACAGGAGAGGAAGAAAGGAAGAATCAGCGCGGGTTCCTCTCGGCTCTGAGCAGCGCTTCTTTTTCGCCGCGCAGTCCGTTGTACCCACCGACGGTTCCGTCACTCTTCACCACGCGGTGGCACGGGACGGCATGATCGTCATTACGCTTCATGATGCTGCCGACCGCCCGTGCGGCACGCGGAGATCCCGCGCGGCGTGCGACTTCCGCGTACGTCATCACCGATCCGCGGGGGATCGCTCTCACGACGGCCAGTACCGATGCGCGAAACGATGTCATACCTATTCGATCTGAAACGAAGTATATCCCTTTTGTCCTTCTTCTTCACGCTTGATCAGCGACTCGACAATCGCTCCTTCCGGACCTTCGTCGCACCACTTCACGAATTCCTCAAGCTTCCGCGGAGCGCCCTCGGCTTCGATGAATACCGAACCGTCGGGTTCGTTCCGCACGATGCCCGTAATACCGAGCTTCTCCGCATGTTCCTTGGTGGAAACACGAAAGAAGACGCCCTGCACTTTTCCATAAATCGACAGGGTAAGCCGCATGCGCTCGGGAGAGGAAGACATGAGCGCATCATAGCGCAATACGGGATGCGCGCGGGTTCAGTATCCGTAGTAGTAGTTCGTGTACTGCGAGGGGTAGTACATCGTATTGCCGTACGAAGGGTACCCGCCTCCGTAGGGATAGTAGGCGTTCACCGAGCTGCCGGTGCGTCTGGATACGGTGTTGTCGCGATTCTGGATGTCGGCGAGATCTTCGTAGTAATCGGCGAGACTCTCGTAGTAATCCGCAAGATCCTGGTAGTACCGTGCCGCGGCATCGTAATCGACGTTCGCATGGCCGGGATAGTAATAAGGGTACTGGCCGTAGTATCCGCCGTAGTAGTACGCGGAGTTTCTGGGCGAGTTGTAGGTCGGGTACGTGTACGTGGAGGGGTAGCCGTAGGACTGCGCTGATGCCCGCGGCGCAAGGACCGCAAGGGGCAGAGAGACTGCAAGCGCGAGCAGAAATGTTCCGATCGTTCTCATGGAGAGTTATTTGTACACTTATAAATAAGGGATTCAATTGTCACGTATGTCCAATCAGTTTGTGATATACATCATTCCCCTCTCAACCCGGGGAGGTCGAAACCCTCGACACAGCTCTTTTTCTGCGGTACCATCCGCCAGCTATGGTGATTCTCACCATTAGTGTTTTTTCGTCTTTTCTTCACGATGGACAGCATCAAAATCAAAGGCGCGAGAATGCACAACCTCAAGAACATTGACGTGGAAATTCCGCGCAATCAGTTGACGGTGATCACAGGATTGTCGGGCTCGGGGAAGTCATCTCTCGCGTTCGATACCATCTTCGCCGAAGGCCAGCGCCGCTACGTGGAATCGCTGTCCGCGTACGCGCGCCAATTCATCGCACAGATGGAGAAGCCGGAAGTCGACTCTATCGAAGGGTTGAGTCCGGCCATCAGCATCGATCAGAAAACCGCGCCCCGCAATCCGCGCTCGACCGTCGGAACGATTACGGAAATCTACGACTACATGCGTTTGCTCTGGGCGAAAGCCGGCCAGGTACACAGCCCCATCACGGGAAAACTGCTGAAGAAGCAAACTGCAAGCGAAATCGTCGACATCATCTCGAAGTTGCCGGAAGGCAAGAAAATCTTCCTCCTGGCACCGATGGTCATGGGGCGCAAGGGCGCGCACACGAAAATTCTCGACGCCATCAAACGCGAGGGATTCGTGCGTATGCGGATCGACGGCACGGTCGTGACGGCGGACGAAGAGATCGAACTCGATCCGAAAAAAGCGCATGACATCGAAATCGTCGTGGACCGCATGGTGATCCGCGATCTGGAACCCGTCACCGAAAAGCTCTCCGACGGCAGCGAGGTGGAGAAGCCGAATCCGAACCGCACGCGCCTCGCGGACAGCGTGGTGCTCGCCCTCACGAAAGGCGAAGGACTCATCGGCGTCCTCGATGCCGACAGCGGCGACGTTCTGCGGTTCAGCGACAAGTTCGTGGACCCGGACCATCCGGAGCTGTCGATTCCGGATCTGCAGCCCCGTAGCTTCTCGTTCAACTCGCCCCACGGCGCATGCGAGACGTGCCACGGCATCGGATCGATTCTGCAAATAGACGAAGGAAGCCTGGTTCCGAATGAGAACCTGACGCTCAGCGAAGGTGCCATTCATCCGTGGGCGACCTCCGCGGGACGGATGGGATTCATGGCGCAGCTACTGGAAGCACTCTCGGAGAAGCTGAAGTTCTCGCTCGATACCGAATGGAAGCACCTGCCGGACACCATCAAGCAGATTATCCTTCACGGCTACGACGAACCGCTCAACGTGGAGTTCTCCACGCGAAAATTCGAAGGGAATTACGAGACGAAGTACGAGGGTGTGATTCCCAATCTGAAGCGGCGCCATGCCGAAACCGATTCCAGTTACACGCGATCTCAAATCGAGGGATACATGCTGGAACTCCCTTGCCCCGACTGCGGCGGCAAGCGGCTGCGTAAGGAGGTGCTCGGCGTGACGGTCGGCGGAAAGAACATCGTGGACGTCACGGCATTGAGCATCGACGAAGCTCATGCATTCTTCACCGGACTCGCGCCGGACGGTGAAGAAGCGGCAACGGGAAAGAAGAAGCAGAAAAGCGGAAAGAAAGACGCCGCCACATCGGCACCGACGGACGGCGGCGCGTCGCTTTCCTCCTACGAGTACAAGATCGTGAAGAAGGTCATCGATGAGATCGTCAGCCGCCTCACGTTCCTCCAGAACGTCGGACTCACGTACCTCACGCTCAACCGTTCGGCCGCCACGCTCTCGGGCGGAGAGGCGCAGCGCATCCGGCTGGCGACGCAGATCGGTTCCGCACTCGAAGGCGTGCTCTACGTGCTCGATGAACCGAGCATCGGACTGCACCAGCGCGATAATCAGCGCCTGATCTCGACGATGACTCATCTGCGGGATCTCGGCAACACCGTCATCGTCGTGGAACATGACGCCGAAACCATCGCGGCGGCGGACTACCTGCTGGAGATCGGTCCGGGCGCCGGAAAGCACGGCGGAACGGTGATCGCGAAGGGGTCGCCCGCGGAACTCATCAAGAACGAAAAGTCCGTGACGGGAGGTTACTTAAGCGGCAAGAAGAACATCGCCGTGCCGAAGGAGAGGAGAAAGGGAAACGGTTCGTCAATCGTCGTGAAGAACGCCACGCATCACAACCTGAAGAACGTGACGGTCGCATTCCCGCTCGGGTGCTTCATCGGCGTGTCGGGCGTGTCGGGATCGGGCAAGTCGAGCCTCATCCACGGCATCCTCGCCCCGGAGCTGTTGCGCGCGCTGAACAAAGCTCATACCAAAGGTCAGGATTTCGGCGGCATCGAAGGATTGGAACACGTGGATAAGGCGATCGTCATCGACCAGTCGGCCATCGGACGCACGCCGCGGAGTAATCCGGCGACGTACACCGGCGTCTTCACGGACATTCGCAACATGTTCTCGGAAACGCCGGAAGCGAAATTGCGAGGCTACAAGCCGGGGCACTTCAGCTTCAACGTGAAGGGCGGTCGCTGCGAGGAATGCGAGGGCGACGGCGTGAACCGGATCGAAATGCACTTCTTGCCGGACGTCTACGTCACCTGCGAGGTGTGCAAAGGCCAGCGATACAACCGCGAAACTCTCGAGATCACCTATAAAGGAAAGAACATCGCGCAGGTGCTCGATATGACCATCGCGGAAGCGCTCGACTTCTTCAGTGCCATCAAGCCGATCAAGACGAAACTGCAGACGCTGCAGGACGTCGGTCTCGGTTACATCCACCTTGGACAGAGCGCGACGACGCTCTCGGGGGGTGAAGCTCAGCGCATCAAGCTCGCGACCGAACTGACGAAGCGTGCGACGGGCAGGACGTTCTACATTCTCGACGAACCGACGACCGGCCTGCACTTCGACGACATCGACCGCCTGCTCGACGTGCTGCAGCGGCTCGTGGAGAAGGGCAACACGGTGCTCGTCATTGAGCACAACCTTGACGTGCTGAAGTGCGTGGACCACATCATCGACATCGGGCCGCACGGCGGCTACGAAGGCGGCACGGTCGTGGGCACCGGCACCCCCGAAGATCTGACGAAGGTGAAGCAGAGCTTCACGGGCCAGTTCCTGGCTCCGCTGCTCTGAGTCGCGCAAGGAGACTCATGGTGCATGTGCATCTTTTTTCGGGATGAGCGCTTGTCAGAACGTGCGCCGTCAATCGTCTTCTTGTAGTATTGCACCGTCCCCTTCCTCTGTTTCTTCTGATTCTTTCGCTTCCTCCATGGTCCTCATCGATTCCAACTCCACCGCGCTTTCCATCGGCGATCAGCTCCCGCACTTCAGTCTGCCCGCAACCGACGGGATGACCGTCGATTCGAAGCTGATCAAAGATCCCGTGCTCGTGGTCGTGTTCACCTGCAATCACTGTCCATACGCGCAAGCATACGAAGATCGGTTGATCGAACTCGGCAATCACTTCGACGAACAGGGAGTGCAGTTCGTGCTCATCAACGCGAACGATGCCGAAACGTATCCGGATGATTCATTCGAGAATATGAAAGAACTGCACCAGCGAAAAGGGTTTCCCTTTCCGTACTGCTTCGACGAGACACAGGAAACCGCAAAAGCCTTCGGCGCGCTCTGCACCCCTCACTGTTTCGTCTTCGATGCGGCGCGCACGTTGAAGTATAAGGGACGGATCGACGACAACTGGCAGGACCCTTCGGCGATTACGGAACGCAACCTGCATGACGCCGTCGATGCCGTCGCCCACGGCAAAGAGCCGCCCGTGCACGAAGCGAATGCCATCGGGTGTTCGATTAAGTGGAAAGCATGAGGCACTTCACCGCCACCGCCTTCGTCATCGACTCCCGGAAACGAACGTTGCTGATTCATCACAAACGCCTCGGTCGCTGGATGCCGCCCGGAGGGCACGTCGACGAAAACGAAACGCCCGAGGAAACCGCGCGACGCGAATGTAAGGAGGAAACGGGATTGGACGTGGAAATCATCGGAGAGGCGCAGGACGATCTCTTCGAGGAAAACCGGGGAGAGGGACGCATGCTCGCGAAACCTCTCGCGATCCTGCTTGAGCACATTCCCGCATGCGAGGAACGTGGTGAGCCCGCACACGAGCACATGGATTTCCTCTTCATTGCCCGCCCCGTTGACGAGACGCAAGATGCGATTCTTGCCGAAGAGGAAGGCCACGACATGCGCTGGTTCACCCGCTCGGAAGTTGAGGCGCTCGATGAACATACCGACATTTTCTCCAACGTGAAGCGATCGATTCTCCGTCTGCTCTAAGGGAAGCGGTTTGAGTGGCGGAGGGAAGCGCAAAAGCGTATACTTCCTCTTCAATGGAGTGGAACAAGCTTGCGCCCCATCTTCGGCATCTTTCCCGGAAGGACCAGGAGCGGGTCCAGGAGGCTCATGAACTGGGCGTCACCGCACATCACGGACAGAAGCGGAAGTCCGGCGAACCGTACTTCACGCACCCGAATGCCGTCGCCATCATGCTTGCGGACATGGGTGCGGATCCCGATACGCTGATCGCGGCCCTGCTCCACGATACGATTGAGGATACGGACCTGAGGCTCGACGACATCGACGCCCGTTTCGGAGGCTCGGTACGCGCGCTCATCGACGGCGTGACGAAGCTGGAAGCTGAGGACGTGGCGGGGAAACCGACGCTCGATGAACAGACCGAGACGCTGCGCAAGATGTTCACGCTGATGGAGGAAGACGTACGCATCATGGTCATCAAGCTCGTGGACAGGCTGCATAATATGCAGACGATTGCACCGCTTTCCGAAGAGAGGAAGAATCTTCTGGCACGAGAAACGCAGGACATCTACGTGAAAATCGCCGAACGCTTGTCAATGCATGATCTGCGGGATGAATTGGAACGACTGTGTCTTCGCGTACTGGAACCGAAGCTGCTGGAGGATTTGGAGAAACTGCGCGCATCGAACGAACGTCGCGGGCACAACGTCATTCAGTCGATGAAGCTCGCGCTCCACAAAGCGATGCAGGTGGACATGCGGTACGAAGTGAAAACGTGGGAGAAGCTCATGGAGCAACTTCATGCCGAACATGCCTCCGTCACGGGCCTTTCCGACATCACGGTGGTGTTCTTCGCCCGCGACGAAGACGAATGTTACCGCATCCTCGGCCTGCTGCATCAAATCTGGCAGCGGGAGACGCTGTCCTTCCAGGACTTCATCAACTCCCCCGCCATCAACGGATACAAAGGCCTGCACACGACCGTCATTCTGGAAGACGGTACGCGCGTGCGCTGCAAGATCCGGACAAAGGACATGCACGAGTACGCGCGCAAGGGCATTGCGTCGCGGTGTTTCGACAGGCGGGCGGGCGGCGTCACCGATTACCTTCCGTGGACCGAGCGCATCCAGGCGCTCTCCAAGGACACGGCCGACAGGAGCAAGCGGTTCTGGCAGAGCCTGCAGAGCGATATCCTCGGCGAATCGATCGTGGTGCACGGGGCCAATGATCTCGCCGTATCCCTGCCGGAGGGTTCCACCGCGCTCGACGGCGTTTTCTACTGCTTTCAGGACAAAGCTCTGCGGACGGAGTCGATCAAAGTGGATGGCCGGGAAGTACCGTTCTCGGCACCTTTGACACACGGAGCTTCGCTGAATATCACGTTGGCGAAACGATTCACGGTACAGCGCGAGTGGCTGCAGTGGGTACATACGGGTTTCGCAGCGGCGAAGATTCGTGAAGCCCTTGCAACCCAGTCCAGTCGGAAGAAGTATGAAGAGGGGAAGAATCTCCTGCAGGAGATGATGCAGGAGAAGCGACGAGGCTTCATCGAAGAATTCGATCGTAAGAGCATTAAGAAAGGATTGAGGAATCTCGGCTATGAATCACTTGAAGACGCTTACATCGCCATTGCGGACGGAAGGCTGAAAGCGAATGAAGTGTACGAGTCGATCTTTGAGGGAGGAGCAAACGTAGCGGCGGGAGAAGTAAAAATTCTGGATTTCTTCCTTCCCTCACTGGAATCACGGGACATGGACCTCATCAGACTGTATGAAAGGTACAGAATGTACGTGAGGAATTTTCAGCTGAAATTCCATACGTTCAGGCAAAAGTGGCATGCGCAGATCACCATGGTCGTCACGCAGGAAAAACAGAAGGAAATGGATTCTCGCTTGCGGGAAATGGGAATACGCGACATACGCTTCAGGCGTCCTCGTGCCTCGTTCAATTTCGTGCTCGGTATTTTCGTCATTATGGCCTTGTGGGGATTGGACCCCGTCATTGCGCATTATCTGATTGCCACACATGACATCGTTGCGGTCGATATGATGTTGATTCGATTCTGGACACTCACGTGTGTCAGCGCATTTCTTCTTCTCCTGCAGCTCTCGAAGAGCAATGTGCAGCAGATCCCTCTTCCGCTGCGAAGCAGGTCACTCTGGCTTTCCGTCGCGCTGCTGATCGCCATTGCGTATACCACCTATCGATCATTGGCTTTGACCATGCCGCTTCACTACACGATTCCGATGACCACCGCCGGAATCGTCATGACAACGATCGTGAATCGCAAACAGAAAAAAAGCCTTCTTGCGACATGGATTCTCTTGCTCGCCGGCATCGGGGTGTTGATCTATGGAAACGAAGGTTGGCCCGCCCAGGGCATCCTGTTTACCCTGCTGGCGGTTTTTTCATTTACCGCGTTTTCCCTGGTCAGCGAATCGTACAAGAGGAAAGAAAACGTCGCCGCCCGTTCGGCGCAGTACTTTTTCGTTCTCTCCCTCCTGTGCACTCTTCTCACCCTGCCGCTCATACCTTCCGCCACTATCGGCGAACTTTCCCACAGCGTGATTGCCCGCGTTATTCTCTTCAGCGCATTCCTCTCCGGACTCCCCTACTACATCTACTACTTCTACCTGTCACACAAAGCGATTGATTTCGTGCTTCGTTACTCATTCTTGATCATCTTCGCCACTCTCGCCGGTCAACTCCTCATCAATCAAACGGTGTTGGGCAGAACAATGCTTGCGGGCGTCTTGGTGCTTGCTGGCGCGATACTCCCGCTCCTCGTGCGAAAGTTCGGCACACGCACCGCGTGATGCCGAAAGGCGTTTAAGGCCGCGGAAACTTTTTCTTCTCCCGCCCGTGAATTTTTCGCGCAAGTTTCTCCATCTTGTCGATGGAGCCCATCATCCAGCCCTCCGTGGAAGCGACGCGGATTTTCCTGTCGCCGATCTCGCGTATCGCATAGACGTCACTCAACGCGGTGCCGATCTCTCTCATTCCCCTTCCTCGGAAAAACCGTTCGCTCGCGTCGTTGTTCCCAACCGGCTTTCCGGTTCTCCTGTCACCGCCCGGCTCAACGCACTGGAGAATTTTGTGCCTGTAAAGCAGCACTCTCTTGTATCCCAATTTTTTCCATGTCGGCAAAAGGCGGCGAAAGAGAACGGATGCCGCACCGGGCACGCGGGCATTTAAGGTATCGAAGAGAAGAATATCTCCGTATGGCTGCTCAATTCTCAATCCTTGATCAAGAGCAATTTCCTTTTCAAGGAGGCGCGCAATTTCGGCTACGGACTCATCATTTTGGGGAGAGCGATTCATCACGTTTTCAATGAGTGAGCGTGTCCAGGTCGCCCAAGCGAGAACCGTTTGATCCTCTTTGGATTGAGGCGTCAGAACGGAGCCTTCGTAGATGGCGGGTGATTTTTTCCCATGGGGGGTGTGTTTGCGCCGCTTTCTTCCCTCCTCAATCTGACGTGAGAGCTGTTCGGCCACCGATTCGGTTTGTTGCTTGTGGTACCGACCGTACCGTACCGGTCGCACATCGAAGAGGTGTAACATGCCGCCTTTTCCTTTGCGGAGGAGATCCTCGGCCTTATCCACTTCACCAGCCTGAACCGCAAGGATTGCCTGATCGGGAATCATGGACGCTTCATAACAGTCTTTCACTCCCCCTTTCCGCTGCACATCAATTGTCTTCATGCGCCGTCGCGTCGTCTTTTGAAAAAGAACGTGTCCATGCCACTTCCCGCGCGGCTTCTGGGCCTGCTTCATGAGTTTTTTTTCCTTCTCCATCTGTTCAGGTGTCAGACCGAGCCGTTCCATTCTTCTCAGATAAATCGCATCGATAATGGGATCGCTCAACAGCTGATCGTCGGAAGATGCATCGGCATCGACGGATTCCTTCTCCTGCTCCGGCTTCTCTTCCCCGTACGTCGGATCATGCTCATCTTCTGGCCGATGAAGAGGGTCGGATTCCGGAAACATACGAAATGTGCAACGGGAGGTATTATATTGTACGGCAAAATCGTTTCTTTGCAAGAACTACGGTGTTCCTCGGAAAGCCCTAGAACCCCTTTTTATTCAGGAATCACGGAATCACTCATCGTCTGCTGCTTCCTTTCTTCCACGATCTTCTTCAGCAGCTTCTCCGCCTCCGTTTGAGCATAGGAATGGAGCTTCAGCATCACTTCTTCAAAAGAGCCATTCGCTTCGAAAAGATTTGCATTGCTTTTGACCGCAAGAACCAAAAGACGCGTATGACGAAGAGTAAACAGTTTTTCCTCTTCCTCGGTACGAAGCAGCCCAAGGGACTCGATGGGAGAACGCATGCGTTGGATTGTCTCATCCATCACGTCTTCGCATACGCTGAAAATGGGATGCAAAACTTCCCCGCTGTCATCCAGCTTCTTCTCCGAATCGGCATCATCCACATTCGATACAGGAACCGCTTCATGCATCGACGGACGATGGTCGTCGTTCGACGGAGGATAGGGAGCAAGCGTCATTGGGATAACTATTATCCTCTTATCCAAAACGATGTCAATGGACGACACCCCTTTCGCGCAAGGATGCTGACACCTCCTCCGGCCTCCATGACAGCTGCAAGAAAGAGTTGCCGAGGCTTCACGTTTCATGCACAATTCCTCCCTTATGAATACGCATGCTTTCCCCACGGCACCACAACTTCTTGCGGATTTGGTAGGAATAGAATCATGGACCAGGAAGGGGCAGGATGATATCGCACGGTTCATCGAAGATTTTGCCAAACGGTGGAGCCTGGGAGACGTGCAGCGCATCACTTTTCCGGAGTCGGCGGAATTCGCGGCAGAAACGCCGACGCCTTCGAATATCGTCATCACCGCGGGCAGCGACACTCCCGATGAAACGCTCGCTTTTCACGGACACTTCGACACGGTGCCTCCCGACGATTACCCTCAGCAGCTGCGCAAGACGGCAACGCAGCTGCGTCAAAGCGACGTGAATCCACATATTTATCACGGCCTCGGTTCGTACGACATGCTTGCGGGGATAACGGCAATCCTGCGATCGCTCAAAGATGTGCGCATCGCTTCACATCGGCAAATTCGGGCGATTCTGGTGTGCGGTGAAGAAAACCAGTCGGAAGGAACGCATGCAGCCCTTCATCCCGACAAGAATCTTTTTGAGGGCGTAGACGGCGTGATCTCAACGGAAATCACCGTCGGCACGGTCATGGGAAACGATCGATACGTCCTCATCGGCCGCCCGGGGCGCGTCGGACTTCGCGTTCTTGTAGAGGGGGCAGGAATGCATGTCGGAAACGTCACGAGGAAGAACATCGCACAACTTCTTTCGCACAGAATGGCAAAAGCCATGGATGCCATCATTGATGTCCGCCTCCAGGAGCATTCCGATGACCTGCACCGTCTCATGCCTGAATCCATGTGCGTGCCGTCACACTTTCAGCCCGAACGCGTGCGGGCGTTAAGCGTGGCGTCTCGCGGAACCATCGAAGTGGACGTGCATTACTCCAATCCGCACATCGGCCCTCCGGAAATCGAAGCTGCAGTCAGACACG
>CAYWPP010000016.1:0-17232 GCA_964460475.1 uncultured Candidatus Peribacteria bacterium | reverse complement strand
TCGTGATGCCGCTCGACAGATCGTACGTCGTGACGCGGTGATTACCGGCCTGCGCAACGAAGAGCAGTTTATTCTCCTCGTCATACGCGACGCCGCGGGGTTGATTCATGCCGGACTGCGTATTGCCGGCGGAACTTGCCGTGAAGGTCGACTGCCCCAGAACGTTTGCGGCATTCATGCCGTTCGTGATGCCGCTCGACAGATCAAAGACCGACACTCTGTTGTTGTTATTCTGCGCGACAAAGAGCCTCTTCCCGACGCGGTCGTATGCAATGCCCTGCGGCCTGTTCATGCCTGACTGGTTGTTTGCAGCCGAGCCGATATGAAAATTCGATTGGCCGAGCACGTAATCGGGGACACGATCAAGCAGGCGGTTTCTCGTATCCAAGTTGAAAACGAGTACGCGGTTGCTTTCGGTCTCCGAAACGAACAGGCGATGATCCACGTCGTCAATGGCGAGTCCGATCACCTGGGAATTGTTAAAAAGGAAGCTGACCCTCTGCGCGTCGTTATTACGCTGATTTTTACCGGTGAATACCGGATCAAGATCCTCGTCATACTGGCCATACGTCGCGACCGCATTCTCACCGTTGGTGATCGACGCAACATCAAAGACCATGATGCGGTTGAATCCCCCGTCCGCGACGCTGAGGCGCTTTTTTTGCGCGTTGTACATCGCTTGCCCCGGGCCGCCCAGCCTGCTCTGGCTCAACGCGCTCGATGCGTTCGTGAAGTTCGACTGCCCGAGCACGTTCGCGGCATTCATGCCGTTCGTGATGCCGCTCGACAGATTGAAGACGGACACGCGATGATTTCCGCTTTGGGTGACGAAGAACCGTTTATCCACTCCGTCGAATGCCACGCCCCGTGGCGTATTGAGGCCTGCCTGAGTATTCGCCGAAGAGCTGTTCGTGAAGTTCGACTGCCCCAGCACGTTGGCCGCATCCATGCCGTTGCTGATCGAACTGACATCATATGTCGTAACCCGGTGGTTGCCGCTCTGCGAAACAAAGAGCGTGTTCGTTGCCTTATCGAGCGCCAGACCTTCGGGAGAATTCATGCCGGCTCTCGTATTTGCGGGAGATCCGTTCGTGAAGTTCGACTGCCCCAGCACGTTTGCCGCATTCATGCCGTTCGTGATGCCGCTCGACAGATCGTACGTCGTGACGCGGTGATTACCGGCCTGCGCGACGTAGAGTATTTGTGCGCCGCTGTCGTAGAGAATGTCGATCGGCGTATGCATCCGCGACTGACTCGTGGCTGCCGAAACGGTCGTGAAGTTCGATTGGCCGATGACGTTCGCGGCGTTCATGCCGCTTGTGATGCCGCTCGAAAGATCAAACACCAACACCCGATGCTGCAGAGAGCTTGCAACGAAGAGAAGATCATTCACGGCGTCGTATGCCAGACCCTGCGGGCGATTCATGCCCGCCTGCGTGCTTGCGGCTGTTTCGGTAAAGAAGTCCGATTGTCCGAGCACGTAATCCGGCAAGTAGTCGATGAAGTCATCATTCGTGTCGAGTTGATGCACGACCACCCGACTGTTCAGGGTGTCGCTTATGAACAGGCGATGATTATTCTTATCCAGAAGCGTCGCGCCATTGGCCGTCGCCAAGGCAAACCCGAGTTCGTTCGGTCCGTTGTTATTGCCCGACTTCGTGAAGTTGATGCTTGCCCCGCTGAAGGTATCGTTGTATTGGCCGAGAAGATCAAAGGCATCCATGCCGTCCGTGATCGCGGCAAACAAGAGCGGCGTGCGAATGGTCATGATCCCCGCCGCAACAAGGATCGGCAACAGAACGGAACAGTACTCGAGGAGAGGCGCACGGTGCCGGAACCCAGGTATGCGCGGGGGTCGCATGCGTGCATGCTAGCAAAAATCACGGCGCTCCGCCTCCACGTGCCCCGCGATCTTCCTTCATGCTCTTCAGTATTTTCTTGTGCCTTGCAGCAAAATCGTGAGACCGGATCCTGCGAACGTGCTGCCGACCTGATCGACGTGCACCGTTACTTCGGACCCGGCGGCAAGATCGGTGTCGCTGAACGTGTGACCGCTTGCGTCTTCGGTTGCACCGTCGTTGATCTGCGGCCGCGTGGAAAAGATACTCGACCCGTTCTCGTTAATATCCACGATGAGTGCGGCACCCGTCGGAGCGCCGTGAATGCGGAGAACGACATCGGTCGGAAGGAAGCCGAACGGCATCGTGACAATCGCTCCTTTCTGTGTGCCGACGGACTGGGTTCCGCCGAGATACCACACCATGGATGTCGTCGTATCCTTCCAAACGGGAGCATGGGCGCCTTGGGACAGCAGCACTTGTCCGGACGAACCGCGAGCGGTTTGCGCGACGGACGGATTGGTACCGCGACTGAACAGCACGGCACCCGACGTGCTGAGATCGTCAATGGTCAGCGAGGAACCCGAAATGCTGCCGACGACGCTTAGATCGTCATTGAAGCGGAATCTCCCCGCCGTCCGTTCATAGGTCAGCGTCTTTGCCAGCGTATCGCCGAACTTGATGACGACGTCTGCCTCGCTGTCCGCGTCATCAATCACTTGAAAAGCCTCCGTATTCACGATGAGCGTCGGCGCCCAGGAACTTGCGGCGATTCCCCGTCTCCCGCCGGCGATCAAGGCAAGGACCGCCACGCAGAGGAGGATGCCGCCGGATGTGCGCAAAAGGTTCATGAAAATCCATTCATTATACCATAGAAATGTTGATGTTTCGACTCCTATCCTTCCTCCTGTCAAGGAAGGACGCAAGCCTCTTGATGCGACATTCGTCGCATGCGACACTCGGCGGGAGTTTCCCCTCCCCTTTCCCCTCCTCTTCATGAACATCGCAATCAACGGATTCGGGCGCATCGGCAGACAGGCCTTTCGCATCATCCAGGAGAAACACCCTGATCTCTCGGTCGTCCTCATCAACGACCTCACCGACGGCGACACGCTCGCCCACCTTCTGGAGTTCGATTCCACCTACGGCCACTTCGACTGCGGAGGATCATGCCTGAAGGACGGCGTCCTCTCCACGAAGCATGGCAACGTGCGTCTGACGGCGACGAAAGATCCCTCGCTCCTCCCTCATAAGGAACTGAACGTCGATCTCGTCCTGGAGTGCACGGGGCACTTCACGAAGCGTGAGGACGCGGCGCTGCATCTGAAAGCCGGAGCGAGGAAAGTCATTATTTCCGCGCCGTGCAAGGATAAGGCCGATGCCACCATCTGCATGGGCGTGAACGAGGAAACGTACGATCCCTCCTCCATGGACGTGGTGAGCAACGCCTCCTGCACCACAAACTGCCTGGCGCCCATGGCGAAGGTTCTGCATGACTTCTGCGGTATCCGCGCCGGACTCATGACGACGATCCACAGTTACACGAACGACCAGAACCTGCTCGATCTTCCGCACAGGGATCTGCGACGCGCCCGCGCCGCCGCGGTGAACGTCGTGCCGACCAGCACGGGCGCCGCGAAGGCGATCGGACTCGTGATTCCGGAACTCAACGGCATCCTGAACGGCGTTGCGATCCGCGTACCGACCCAAGCCGGCAGCATTACGGATTTAACGATCGAGAGCGAGAAAGAGACGACGGCCGAGAAGGTCAACGACGCCTTCAAGAAAGCGGCCGAGGGCAAGCTCAAGGGCATTCTGCACGTGGAGGAGCGTCCGCTCGTTCTGCGCGACTTCGTGGGAAATCCGCACAGCTGCATCATCGATGCCGGTCTCACGCAGGTCATCGGAAAGACGCTCGTAAAGGTGTTCGGCTGGTACGACAACGAATGGGGTTACGCGAACAGGATCGTGGAACTCGCGAAGTACATGGGAACGAGGATGAAGTGATCTATGAACCGGGCTTCTCCTTCACGTCGGCGTCGACGACATCGTCTTTCTTCTTCGCGCCGTCCGCCTGCTTCTTCTGCTCGGCCTCGTAGACGATCTTGCCGATCTCCTGCGCTTCTTTCCCGAGTTCATCGGTCGCCTTCTTGATGGCATCCGGCTGCGCATCATCCTTCTTCAGCAGGTCCTTCACGTCGTTGATCTTTCCGTTCACCTTCTTCTTCAGATCGTCTGGGATCTTCGCGTCGTGCTCGCGCATTTGCTTCTCGAGGTTAAAGACGAGCGAATCGGCGGTATTGCGCACGTCGATGGCCTCGCGCTTCTTCTTATCTTCCTCTGCGTGCAATTCGGCGTCCTTGCGCATCTTCTCCACTTCGTCCTTCGACAGGCCCGTCGAACCCTGGATCGTGATGTGCTGCTCCTTGCCCGTGCCTTTGTCCTTCGCCTTCACATTCAGAATGCCGTTCGTATCGATATCGAATGTCACTTCGATCTGCGGCACGCCGCGCGGAGCCGCAAGAATGCCGTCCAGGATGAAGCGGCCGAGGGATTTGTTGTCCGCCGCCATTTCGCGTTCGCCCTGCACCACATGAACTTCGACCGACGGCTGGTTATCGGCGGCCGTGGAGAAGACCTGGCTTCTGCTGGTCGGAATACGGGTGTTGCGCTCGATGAGTTTCGTTGCCACGCCGCCGAGCGTTTCGATGCCGAGTGAGAGAGGCGTCACGTCGACGATGGTGATGTCGCGGTCGATGTCGCCGCCGATCTGTCCGGCCTGAATCGCCGCGCCAATCGCCACCACTTCGTCGGGGTTCACGCCCTTGTGCGGCTCTTTCCCGAAGAGTTCCTTCACCTTCGCTTGCACCGCCGGCATGCGGGTCATACCGCCGACGAGCACGACTTCGTCGATGTCGCTCTTCGACACGCCGGCGTCCTTCAGCGCCGCTTCGCACGGCTTCACCGTTCTTGCAATAAGGTCTGCGACGAGCGATTCAAGCTTCGCGCGCGACAGCTTGAGGTTCACGTGCTTCGGGCCCGTGGCATCGGCCGTGATGAACGGCAGATTAATGTCCGTCTCACTTGAGGAACTCACTTCGATCTTCGCTTTCTCCGCGGCTTCCTTCAGACGTTGCAATGCGATCTTATCCGTAGACAGATCGATGCCCTGATCCTTCTTGAACTCCGCGAGCAGCCAATCGACGATCACTTGGTCGAAGTCGTCTCCGCCGAGGTGCGTGTCGCCGTTCGTGGCCAGCACCTCGAAGTGGCCGTCGCCCGAAATTTCCAGCACCGTCACGTCGAAGGTTCCGCCTCCCAGGTCGTAGACGATGATCTTCTCCTCTTTCTTCTTGTCGAGTCCGTACGCGAGCGATGCCGCCGTCGGCTCGTTGATGATGCGTACTACCTCCAGACCCGCGATCTCTCCCGCTTCCTTGGTAGCTTGCCTCTGGCTGTCATCGAAGTACGCGGGCACGGTGATGACCGCTTTCGAGACCGCTTGCCCGAGGAACGCCTCCGCGTCTTTCTTCAGTTTCATCAGAACCTTCGCGCTGATTTCCTGCGGGAGCATTTCCACATCGTTCGCCTTGATCATGGCTCTGTCCTCCTTTCCTCTTACCACGTCGAAGGGCATCTGCGCCGCTTCCTTCTCGACTTCATCGAAGCGATGACCGACGAAGCGCTTGGCGGAGAAGACCGTGTTCTTCGGATTCGTCACGGCCTGGCGCTTGGCGGCAATGCCGACGAGAACTTCCTTTTCCTTAAACGCAACGACGGAGGGAGTCGTATTCGCACCTTCGCTGTTCGAGATCACCTGCGGTTCGCCGCCTTCGATGACGGCCATGCAGGAGTTGGTGGTGCCGAGGTCGATACCGATGATCTTGCTCATAAGGAGAGAGGAAAAGATGGAATATTCAAATTAGCACTCGATATTCTAGAGTGCCAATATGCATTCGTCAACAGTCACCTGCAAAACATCGTATGACCCTTCTTTTCCCTCCTCCCCGGCTGTACCCTGCTCGCATGTTTCTGGATGAAGTCCGCATCGAAGTCGCAGGCGGCCATGGCGGTCGCGGATGCGTCAGTTGGCGTCGCGAGAAATTCGTGCCGAAAGGCGGTCCCGACGGCGGAGACGGCGGACGCGGAGGCAACGTCGTCATCCTCGCGGACCCGAATGCCGACACGCTCAGTGATTTTGCGATGAAGAAGAAGTTCGAGGCGCCGAAAGGCCGCTTTGGCATGGGACAGAATAAGCACGGAAAGAACGCCGAAGATCTCGTACTGCGCGTACCCCCGGGCACCGTCGTCATCAACGAAGAGAGCGGCGACGTGCTCGCGGACCTCACCGAAGCCGGTACTCAGATCGTCGCTGCGCGCGGAGGCCGGGGCGGATACGGGAACGCGCACTTCACCTCGTCCGTCAGACAGGCGCCCGATTTCGCGGAACTCGGCGAACCGGGCGAGAGGAAGAAGCTGAAGCTGGAACTGAAGCTGGTCGCGGACGTCGGCATCATCGGGTTTCCCAGCGTCGGGAAATCCACGCTCATCTCCGTGATCTCCTCCGCCAAGCCGAAAATCGCCGAGTACGAATTCACGACGCTCGTACCGAACCTGGGCGTCGTGACCGTCCACGACAGACAATTCGTCGTCTGCGATATACCGGGACTGATTGAGGGAGCGAGCGAAGGGAAAGGGCTTGGAGACGCGTTCCTGAAACACATCGAGCGCTGCGGTATTCTCCTCCATCTGCTCGATGTGAATCGAAAGGACCTCGTCGAAGACTACCGCGTCATCAGGAAAGAACTGGAGAAGTACTCCCCCACTCTGGCGCAGAAGCGCGAGCTCGTGGTGCTCAACAAAATCGATCTCGTTCAGGATGACCCGGCGCTCTGGGCAAGCGAACTGAAGGAAGCGGGCATCGACGTTGCCGCGAGCATTTCCTCCGCCACGACACACGGCGTCGACGCGCTCCTCTCGCAACTTCTGCCGATTGTGCTGGAAGAACGCGAGAAGAGAGCAATTCAGAAGCCTTCCTCGGGCGGCGAGGACATCGCCGTCCTGAAGCCTCATCTACTGTCCGAGCGCATGGGCGCGTACAGGATCATGCCGAAAGAGGGAGGATTCCTGGTCGAGGGGAAGCGTCTGCAGCAGCTGACGACGATGACGGACTTCCGTTCACGCGGAGCGATACAGCGGTTCCGCGACGTCGTGGACAGAATCGGATTGAGAAAAGCGCTCGAACGGATGGGAGCCGATGCGGAGAGTTCCGTGATGATCGGCGACACGGACGTGTCGGAGTTTTGGAGGTAGAGTGGTGTGTCGTGTGAACTGACTTCAATTTACTTACTTTGTGGTGATGAATTGCCATCTCCTTTAGAGGAGGAGGAAAGGCTTTGTACTGCCTCAGAAGAAGACATCATCGTATTCACATTCTGTGCCATATCATTCAATGTCTGTCCAGCTACTTGTGCAGCCTTTTCTATCTTTGCTGGCAACTCTTCTCCTGAGTTGGATGCTTGTCCATCGGTTGCCTTGTTTGCCATAGATTCTTGATAAAGAGAAAAAATGTTTAATCCTCCAAAGGACAGAAAGCATACCATGCCAAAAATAAAAAACCAGAACGCCACACTATTAAAGAATCCAGTCCATTTTTCCATTTTTTGTCCCTTAATTACCTGAACCTTAAATTCCTCATAAGCGGAGTCAATTGCAGTTTTTATCATAATTCTTTCTTCTTTGCTCATATTCTCCTTTACATCTCTCATGTGTTCCGAGATTGCATCACTTGCAAGTTGCGCCCTAGGAATACCCATTAAACTTTTAAGGATTGTCTTATAAGAAATAACAACTCCAATAAGTGAGATGCCGAAAGTTACAAATGCAACTGTTAAAAGCCATAAGTAATGTAAGTGAGGTAATTTATCTGAAAGCAAGACATTAGAAGCCAAAACTAATGCACCTCCTGATGCCCAAATCAAATGCTTATCAAGCTCTTTTGCAGATTCGCGAATGTCATTTGCATTTCTCTCCTTAATCCTCTCTAGATTTTTTTCCGCTTTGACATAATCTTCCTTGGAGTAACGTCCAGGATGATTTAAGTGTTTATCGACAATGTCCTTGAAGGAAGAGTTAGAAAAAGTTTTGTCTGGCTTTTTGCTAAAACCCATAACCGAATTGTACAGCAAATTTTTGCAAGATGACCTAAAGTGAGAGATTCAAATTTGGTGGCCCAGGTCAGAATCGAACTGACGACGCCCGCCTCTTCAGGGCGGCGCTCTACCACTGAGCTACCGGGCCACGGTGGAGCGCGCAGAATGTACCATGAGACGTCCTCGGTTCAAAGAGAAGCAAAGAGCTATACTCAAAGCCGTGCACGAGTTCTCCCCCCAGGAACGGCGACTGCTTCGTTCGCTTTCCAGTCCGCGAAAAATTCAGGACTTCCTCAATGCCATTCCCATGAACTTCGAGGAGAACGGCGATACCTGCATGTCGCCGCTCAGGGTGCTGCGCGAGAAGAAGGCCCACTGCATCGAGGGCGCCATGCTCGCGGCACTGTGCCTGAAGCTCGCCGGGCGCGAGCCGCTCCTCCTGGACCTGACCTCCGTAGACCGTGATCACGATCACGTCGTCGCGCTCTACAAGGAAGCGGGCTTCTTCGGCGCGATCAGCAAGACGAACCACGTGACGCTCCGCTACCGCGAGCCTGTGTACCGGACGCTTCGTGAACTTGCTCTCTCCTACTTTCACGAGTACTACCTGGAGGACGGCGCGAAGACGTTGCGCTCCTACTCCGTTCCCGTACACCTTGAGAGATTCAGCTCTCTTCAGTGGGAAACGAACTCCGAAAACCTGTGGGAAATTCCGATGGCACTTGCGGATGCGCGCCACGTTCCGCTGGTCTCCCGCTCGCAGATCGCGCGGCTTCGCAAGGCGGACGGCATCGAACGGAGCTGTCTTGCACTCGAAGAATGGGTCGGTTCGTCTAGAATGTTTCCCGATTAATCACTTCTCCCTCCAATGATGACAACTCTTGCCTTTCTCGAAGTCGATGCGGAAGACGGAGCGCGCGTGCGCGAAAGTTTTCCGGACGCGTTTCTGACCGGTGACAACATGCAGCAGGAAGGCGTGGCCGAAGCGGTGCGCGACGCGGAAGTGATTTCGTGCTTCATCTATTCCAAGTTTGGTAAGCGGGAACTGGACGCGCTTCCCAACCTGAAGCTCCTCTGCACGCGTTCCGTGGGATACGACCACATCGATCTTGCCGAGTGCCGTAAGCGGAACATCACGGTCTGCAACGTGCCCGACTACGGATCGCACGTCATTGCGGAGCACGTGTTCGCTCTTCTCCTGTCTGCGACGCGCCACATTGCGGAAGCCGATGCGCGCGTGGAATCGGGCAATTTCGACTACCACGGCCTGCGGGGCATGTCGCTGAAGGGCAAGACGATCGGCGTCGCGGGAACGGGCAAAATCGGCAGGCGGGTGTGCAAAATCGCACACGGGTTCGGCATGCGCATTCTCGCCTTCGACAAGTGCCGAACGCTGGAGCTGGAAGAGCGGCTGGGAGTGGCGTACGTCGATTTCGATGCGCTTCTCTCGGGGAGCGACGTTCTGACGCTCCATCTTCCCGCAAACGACGCCACCGGGCACATGCTGAACGCCGACACGATGGCACGGATGAAGGACGGAGCCGTGCTGATCAACACCGCTCGCGGATCGCTCATCGACACGAATGCGCTCGTGCACGCCGTGAAGAAAGGAAAATTTTCCCACGTGCTCCTCGACGTGCTGGAGCACGAGAAGAACTTTGAGGAAAACAGAGAGTTGATCAGCCTGCCTCAGGTGCTGGTGACGCCGCACATTGCGTTCTTCGCGGACGAGAGCATGCGCCGCATGTTCGAGGAGACCTTTACGTCCATCGACCATTACCGCTCCGGCTCGATCCCCTCGCATGCGGTTGAACCCGTGCGCGTTGTCTGCGACCTTGACGGACTAAAAGGAAGCGAGGCTTGATGCTGCGAAAATCTCGCGCTGTCGCTGTCGGAATCTTTCGCTTATACTGTCGACCGTTCTACTTCTTTTCTCCGTTTTCGGTATGCCAGCTTCGCATTCCACTTCTTCCTCCCAAGGCCCCTGGTTCGGCGTTTCCATGGTTCTGATCGGCGTGATCGCAGGATTCGCCGCCGCGAACATCATGGGTATGTCGGGCTTCGCGTTCGGAGCGCCCCAGAATGACGCTCAGCCGACTCCCACGAATGTACCGACTGCACCTCCGCCTGCCGCCGAAGCGACCGGCGAGGTCGATCCCATCGATCCGTCTTCCGATTATATTCGCGGGAATCCCGATGCGGACATCGCGTTGATCGAGTGGTCCGATTTGGAATGCCCCTTCTGCGCCCGCGTCCACCCCACCTACTCTCAGCTGCTTGAAGAGTACGGCGACGACATCATGTGGGTGTACCGCCACTTCCCTTTGAACTCCATTCACCCGAATGCCCAGAAGGCCGCGGAAGCGTCCGAATGCGCCGGAGAACAGGGTGGCAATGACGCCTTCTGGCAGTTTATCGATCTCGTGTTTGAGCAAGGCGCACAGCGTGCGCAGTATGCGGGCTATGCCGAAACGATCGGCATCGATGCCGAGGAATTTGAGAGCTGCATCGACAGCGGCAAGTACGCGGCCAAAGTAAGTGCGCAGCTGCAGAGCGGCACGAAAGCCGGTGTACGCGGCACGCCCGGAAACATTGTCCTCAACGTGACGACCGGTGAGAGCCGCTCCATTCCGGGAGCACAGCCGATCGACAGCTTCAAGGCCGCGATTGATTCCCTGCAATAGGAACGTATGGGGCGGCTCTGCCGCCCCTCTTCTTCGCTCATGTCATTCCGCTTCCTTTTCTCCGGACGCTTCTGGATCTTCTGCCTCGGTGCGATGCTGATCGTCGGGGCGTTTTTTGCGTGGCAACTCGGCTTTCTGAACCCGATTGGGTTACACGGGCCCGCACGAATCCCGTTTACCGCGCAGGAACTTGTGATGAGCGTGCTGATCACGCTGCTGCTCGGCTTCAATGCTGGCCTCTACGCATGGAAGCGTCATGCCGGCTCCTGCCCCCGCGGAACGCGCAGGGCCTCGGGTGCCGCCACGGCGCTCGGTGCGGCGGCTTTGCTCTGCCCCGTGTGCGCGGCAGGATCCCTTCCTCTGTTCGGAGCGGTGATCGGTCTGGGATTCCTCACGCCGTTCGTACCTCTCCTGCAGATCATCGCGCTCGTGCTGCTTACGGCATCCGCATTTCTCCTCCTGCGGGCGTAGACAACGCGGAAGAGATGCCCGTGTACAACGCATTCCTGCACAGCGGCCTGCTTCTCAGATGGTGAAGATGCCGTCGCGGAAGATGACTTTTTCGGTACCGTCTCCGCAGAAGGCGGTCACCGTACGATCTTCGGTGGAAATAATATCGGTATGTTCCGGCGATTCGTTGAACCCGCGCCGCGCGAATTCTTCTTTCGTCGTGTTCGCAAGATCACCCGTGAAGCTTTCTTTGTACGCGGTGCCGAGCGCGACGTGCGTATTGCCGAATTCACCGCCGACATTCTCGTCATACAGAGTGTTCGCCATGAATTTCGTAATGCGCGAGAACCGCTTGTCCGTAAGGGAAAACTCCCCGACTTTGTCGGCGTTTTCGCGCCTGATCATCGACTCCAGGACGGCTTGCCCTTCTTCGGCTTTCGCTTCGACGACGATGCCTTTCTCAAAGCGAAGCGTGATGTTTCGCAAGATATTGCCGTAGCGATAGAGCGGCTGATTGAAGAAAATCGTCCCTTCCGTCCCCCGCCAATCCGGCGAGACGAAGAGCTCGTAACTCGGAATATTCCTGCCGCTGCCCCCCAGCCACTGCCTGTCTGCCCCTACGCCGATCCACAGATCGATGCGCTCGGCTTCCACATGGAGCTTCTGAATCTGCATCGCATTCAGGACTTTCTTCAGTCTCTCCTGCTCTTTCTGTATCTTCCTCCATTCCGCGACGGGGTCCGGAGTATCCAGATAGCAGGCGTGAATGATTTCGTTCCAGTACTCCTCCGTACTCATGCCAGCTTCTCGCGCCATGGCATCCGTTCCGTACAGGCCGAGCGTCCACGTGAATTTTCCTTGATTCTCCTTTTCGAAGAGCCAGTCGCGGAACTTCCTGCGGGCATCGAGCGCGCGGAAGACACGGTCCGGTTCGACCGAAGACAATTCGCGAGGATCGGATTCGGCGATGATGGAAATTTGATGATCGATGAGATCCGCTTCAGCGCGTTTGTACGCTTCCGGAAAAAACGCCAACTGATCGTCGGAAGCATGATCGAAAAACTGCTTCTGTACGTCCGTCGCAAGGAGCTGCATTTTGGGATGTCCGCCGCACTCCAAGATCGCCCTCATGAGTTCGACGTACAGGGGCTTTGAAACATCGGGAAGATTGACCTGTACGACGTCGCCCTTCTTCACGCCGCGTCCGGAATTGAGCGCGAATTTCACGAGAAGATCCGCATACTTCGCAAGAATGGTTGCATCCGGCGCATACATGCACGCCAGTGTACGCGACAACGAATCGATTGCCACTCTCCCGAATATACTTGTCAAAAAAGGAAAATATTTTTCTTTATTTTTTGGCTTTAGAAAAACAAAGAAATGGATTTCTTCCCATGATGCCGCTCTCCCCCTGCTCTTGGAGGAGGCCGTGAGTCTGGAACGAAAATCCGTTTTCTGCTACAATATCTTGATATTTTTTCGCGCAACGAGACCACGTGAAACACACACAATTCCATCACAAACATCGGCTGCCCGTCACCATGACGGCGAAGCGCGCAGTCGCTTCACTGGTGTTCGTCGCGCTGCTTATCGGACAGTCTCCCGCCACGGTCTTTGCGCAGGAATTTTCAAGCGGCTCGACGACGGAAAGTTCGTCGTCTGATTCGAGTGCGTCGTCATCGACGTCTCCGTCCTCGGCATCCTCCTCGTCGACGTCATCCTCTTCGTCCGCAACGACCTCCTCCTCATCTTCGTCATCTTCGGTCACGTCATCTTCATCGTCATCGACATCGACATCCTCCTCATCGTCGGCGTCGTCGGCGTCTTCCGCTTCCACCTCGTCATCCTCAACCGGAGCGACGGTTGCCCCGAAGACATCCACCGGCGGAGTCAAAACGAATACCGGCGCGCTGACCCCGACATTCACGGGCACGCTGGTCACCGCACCGGACACTGCCGCTTCCTCCGGAACGGGCCAGACCGTGACGCAAAGCTCTTCTTCGTCGGCACAGACGTCGGCGGGGACATCCGCATCGTCCGCCCTTCCGAAACCGGAAGGCGTGCTGACGGGCAACACCCTGCTTGCGGTCCCCGAACACACGCATCCCACCTTCGAAGTGGGAAAGTCTGCGCAGATCGCCTCTTCCGAGGAGCTCAAGGTACGCATTCACCTGACGCTCATTGATCCGAGCGGAGAGGAAATCAAAGTCAAAGACGTGGAAATCACGGAGGAGCGCGAAGGATACCTGGTGACCATCGATCCTCCCGCGCACTTCAAGCCGGGAAAGTACCGCATCAAAGCCGAGCTTGATGAAACGCGCGGTATTTCCCGAAGAATGCAGCGGTACTTCCGCCTGATGTTCACGGGCGACACCGGTGACATGCTCCTCTTTGAACAGGACTTCACGTGGGGAGTGCTTGCATTCAACCCCGACAGGAGCAATTACCTTCCGAACGAAACCGCACACCTGCACATGGGAGTGCTCGATGATGCGGGTCGCACCTTGTGCGATGCATCAGTGGTGCTCGCCGTTACGAAACCCGACGGATCGGTCAGCACGCTCTCGACCGACAACGGTCTCGTAAAGATCAATCCCGACTGTAAAGACAAAGCGGTGACGTACATTCCCGATTACTCCTCACAGTACCAATTTACCGACGTCGGAACCTACGAATTCTCGATGACTGCGGAGACCGGAAACGGCATCCGCACGATGCAACAGAAAATCAGCGTCGTGGACACCAGAATTCTGGACGTCCACCGCAGTTCCGCGACGCGTATTTATCCGCTTGCGGACTATGAAATGAAGATTTCCGTCACGCCGTCCCACACGTTCATCGGATCGGTGACGGAACAGGTTCCCACGGTTCTCGATATCGTGAGCACGTTGCCCGTCGCACAGAGCGTGACACCGAACGAGGAAACGGGGCGCACGACCATTACGTGGGGAGATCGCTTGTGGGAAGCGGGTGAAACCTACGTGCTCCGCTATACCTATGACGCACCGGACATCAGCCCGGAGTTCTACCTGACGGGTCCGCTTGAGGCGTACGGAACGATCAAGTACCCGCTTCTCGATCCCGTCGAAGCTCCGTCGGAACTTCCTGAGCTGACGGATGAGGAGATTCCTGTGGAAGAAGAAAGCGTGGATTCCGCAGATGCTGAACTGCAAGAAGAAGATACGGAGGAAGCAGAAGAAACAGAGGAAGCAGAAGAAACAGAGGAATCGATAGAGGAAGAAGACATTGCCCCCTCAACGGGAAGCGGCAGTGTGACGGCAAGCGGAAGCACGACCTCTTCGTCCTCTTCCGCACCGATCGGTCCGGTAGAAACAGGAAGCGGCTCTACGGCAACGGGTTCGACCACCGTGGAACAATCTTCTTCAAGTTCTTCCTCCTCCACTTCCTCTGCATCTTCTTCATCTTCTGATTCTTCTGCTTCCTCGTCATCTTCATCTTCCTCCCAAACGTCCACATCGGTCCCCTCCTCTTCCTCTTCTGCATCCTCTGCTTCTTCTGATTCTTCTGTTTCTTCCTCCTCCTCTACCAACTCCGAAACATCGACATCCACCTCTACGTCCTCCTCTTCGCCTGCCGAAGAGCCCGTGGAGACAGAGCAGCAATCGCTGCTGATGCGTCTTCTTGCCTTCCTCCTTCCCGACGTGCAGGCACAGGCGGAAGTGGAAGATGAACGCCGCTTCGACGAGCTCTCCTACACGGAACCCCGTCAGTGGCAGATTGCATCGGACTCCGTCGACGTGTCCGTTGCCGGTCGCGCCTTTACGGACGCAGGGAGCACCGCCATGGGGGCGGGACGAACCGTCGCAGTCGCACTGAACGGCGGAGCGATCGCCGCGACGGATGATACGGACGCGAACGGTGATTTCTCCCTCACCGGCCTCACGATCACGGGCGGCACGATCATCACGCTCTTCCTCAACGGGGAAACCGAGAAGGGTGTCGTCGTCACGCTCGGTTCCGGCAACGACATGACGGGAGTGAATCTCTACCAAAACACCCTGATTGCACGAAGCGATTCGGGCTCCGTTGCACTCACGAACGCGCACCTTGCGGTGGCCGGGGCATCTGCCTCTTCACACACCGATATTTCGGATATCTTCACCGTTGCCGGCGGAACGCTCTCGATGAAGAGCGACAAAACGCTGCACGTGTGGACGGGCGATACCTTCCGTCCCGGCGGCACCGTGGCGGCTGCAGGAGACATCACCATCGGCGGCACCTTCTCCATGGAGGCGAATCCCGTCACACTTTCCGGTTCCTGGACGACAGGCGCATCGGGATCCTTCACCTCTTCGGGACTTGTCACGTTCGATAACGTGACGGGTGGACTGGAGGGCATCACAAGTCAAGGCTCGTCCTTCGAAGACGTCACGTTCGCACTCGGCAATTCGGTGCTCTTCACTCTGATTGACGATTTCTCGGTGAACGGAGATCTGACGCTTCCTTCCGGCACGTATTCTTTCTTCGGTAACAATAAAAACATTGCGGTCGGCGGAAACTTCACCGCGGATAATACGACTCTCTCTCTGGGAAACGGAACGTGGACGGTGGAAGGCAACTGGGATCATGCAGACGTCACATCAATCATGGTCGGAGCATCGACGGTCGTTCTGTCCGGAACGGGCGTCACTCTCACCAGTTCAACCGCAACTCCGGCTTTCTACAATCTGACGATCGAACAAACAACGTCGAGCGCGCAGATCGCGGAACGCTTCTCCGCACAGGGAACCTTGAGAGTAAAGGAGAATGCACGCTTGATCCTCCCCGGACTTGCAAGCGAGGATGATGAAGAAGGAATCTTGCTCGCCTTCGGAACGTCCGACATCATTCTGGAAAACGGAGCGAAAATCCTGGAACCGACGGGAGATGCGAACATTCTGATGCTCTCGGACTCCGGTATCAGCAGAAACGACGGCGAAATCGGCGTAAACGTGCTCATCACGGGTGATCACGTCGGCGCGGGTAACCGCATGAACGGCGGCGTGTACCAGACGATCATTGTCGTCGACCTTTCCGATGGCGGCGCCGAAACAATCGAATTCGGCACCGGCACCATCGTTTCTCAGGGCAGCATCATCTTCGGATCACTCGGAGACGGCCTGACGGATGTCGACAACTCGAACACTAATCCGAACTTCGAAATTGCCGAAGGTCTTGCACTTCAAGACGTGGCATTCAGCAGCGAGAACACGCTGCCGTGGACTGCCGGTACCGGCACGATCTCTTTCACGGGATCCGAGGGCGGAAGTCTCTTCCTTACCGGGGAAACTATCGAACGCATCTTGGTAGAGAAGCCCGCCTCCGGCATGACGCTGGAAGACTCGGGAACCGTCCTCGGCGTCACGGTTGAGAACGGCACGCTCCTCCACGGAGCGGGTGCCGACTTGACGGTGAGCGGCAACGTGACGAACCGCGCGAATTACACGCTCGCAGGAAACACGTTGACCGTCACGGGAAACTTCACGAACAGTAACACCTTCACTCCGGGAAGCGGGGGCGACGTGGTGCTCTCAGGAGGCAATCAAACGCTCTCCGGCTCCACGACCTTTGCGAACCTGACGAAGAACGTGACTTCCGCCTCCACGCTCACGCTCGGGGCAGGAAAAACACAGACCGTTTCCGGAGCACTGACGCTCCATGGAACGGAAGGCGAGCTGCTCAGCCTGCGCTCGACAAGTAACGGCGTGCGCGCGAAGCTCACGCTTCTTGCAAGCGGTACCCAGGACTTTGAGTACCTCGATGTCAAGGACAATGACGCATCCGGCGGCGTGACACTTAACTGCACGACGGGCTGCGTGGACAGCGGAAACAACCTCAACTGGAATATTCCGAAGTCCATCACGGGCCGGGTCTTCACCGATGCCGGCACGACGCTGATGGGAGCCGGCAAATCCGTCTCTCTCAGTGTGAACGGCGGCGCAGTCGTCGATACGGCACTTACGGACGCAGGAGGACAGTTCACCCTCTCGGGAGTCACCCTCACCGGCGGCACCCTCGTCACCCTCTTCCTCGACGGAGAGACGGAGAAAGCCGTGACGGTCACCCTGGGATCGGGCTCCTCCATGACGGGCATCGACCTCTACCAGA
>CAYWPP010000015.1:0-21582 GCA_964460475.1 uncultured Candidatus Peribacteria bacterium | reverse complement strand
TCGAGCGCGCTGTGGCCGCCGAGCGAGCCCACCGTCAGGCGGGAGAGATCGTAGCCGGTGAGGAGCGCGGAAGAATCTATGACAGGCAGTGTACGGCTTTTGCAGCCCGTGTGCCACGTCATTGATGAAAGAACATTTTTGTGGTATCATACTTACGTCACACACATATTCCTTTCCCCCTTCTGCCGGTATGGCACAGTCACATCCTCAGCAGCGCGTGCATCTTCTCGCGACGCTGTATCTGGCGCTCGGCGCTCTCTTCGTGAGCGTCGCAACGCAGGCACAGAACAAGGTGCTCGCCGCGATGATCGGCCAATAGAGCCGACACGTTCTCCAAAGAGACTGTCCGCCAGGCGATCCGCCGCGATCGCCTGCTTGATGTCGCGTGCGGTGCGTTGCCGGCTTGCCGGCCAAAGCATCACCCGAGGATTTCTTCCAGTCTTCGTTGCTCGATGGCCTCTTTGATGTCGCGTGCGGTGCGTTGCCGGCTTGCCGGCCAAAGCATCACCCAAGAATTTCTTCCAGCCTTCGTTGCTCGATGGCTTGTTTGATGTTGCGTGCGGTGTGCTGCCGGCTTGCCGGCCAAAGCATCACCCAAGAATTTCTTCCAGCCTTCGTTGCTCGATGGCTTGTTTGATGTTGCGTGCGGTGTGCTGCCGGCTTGCCGGCCAAAGCATCACCCAAGAATTTCTTCCAGCCTTCGCTGCTCGATGGCTTGTTTGATGTCGCGAGCGATGCGACGGCCGGTGCTCATCGGCTCCGCGTACCGGAGAGAGGAGTAGGGGGAACCTTCGACGAACGGATTCGTACCCGCCACGATGCGGGCGCTGATTTCGAACACGAACACCTGCAACTTGCGGGTGACGATGGTCTCCAGGCAGAACGGACCGAAGAGACCCTTGTCGCAGAGGCTCTTGCTCGTTTCCACCACGCGGTCGCCCATGTTGAAGAAGTGCGGCAGGAGCGATTCGCGGATCACCACGGGAATGTTGCCGACGATCGTGTAGCTGGTGTGAATGTTCGCGGCCAGCTGGTCCTCGGCGCGGATGCGTCCGATGGAATCGGCGTTCGATTCGTACCGCTTATCGAAGCTCATGATCTCGAGCTCCTTCGTGATCGGCGACTGGAAGTAGTGCGCGTAGATCGGCACGCCGACGATGTACTCCTGAATGGCGTAGTCGTTCTCCTCCGGATACTTTCGGTTCTTCACTTCGTAGAACTGCTCGGGCGTCTTCGCGATGAAGTAGCCGAATCCCCCGCCCGCTCCGTGGAACTTCACGATGACGGGACGATCGATGTCCTCCGGCTTCTCGAACACGCGCGGCAGTTGCAGGCCGGCCTTCTCCAGCCACTCGCGCTCCATCTTGCGGTTCGATTCCCACTGCAGAATTTCCTTCGTGCCGTAGTACATGACCTTCATCTTCCCCACCCGTTCATGTCCGAGGTACGCGATGAACGAGCCGTGCGGAATGATAATCGCGTTGCGCTCGATGAGTTTCTGTTCCAGCTCGTCGTTCCACTCGCTCCAGTCGTTCAGAGTCAGGATCTCGTCGGCGACGCCGTAACTTTTATACGGACGCTCATTCCCCTTCTTGCAGATGACGAGGTTCCGCATGCCCTCGTCGCGCGCACCTTTCAGAATCTGCAGCGCCGAGTGACTGCCCATCGTCGCGATGACGAAATCCTGCGGATTGGTTGAAGCCGGTGGGGACGCCTTCTTCGCCATGGGGATTTTGCGAATGGTACGCGAACCCCGCGTGTCTTGCAAGATGCGTTTCTCTTTCAGATGCCTGATCCTCTCTCAAATGTCTCCGTGACGCGAGGCGCGTCTTTCTTCAGGACGGGTTCCAACGCGTGCTCTACAAGCAGCAACACATCTTCCCGCGTAGTGCGCCCTTCTGTGAAATATTCCGCGGCGAGACGAGATGCTCTCTCACGAATATCCTTCGCCTCCTCTGCTTCCTTTTTTCCCTCGAGAGGAAGATTCATTCTCCCACACAAGTCGTGTAATTGATGATAGACTGAGAGGCAGAATGCCTGTAGTTCTGCGGACGGGCGAGACGATGCGTCATGCGGTGCTTCACGCGCTTCCAGAACGGAAATAGGAATCTCTCCGGATGAGGGAAACGATGATGGCGTTGCTGCAACGTTCATAGCTTCGTACTCTACTCCGATCAAATTTTGTATGCAAGTTTTTTCTCTCACCTCGAAGCGTGCGCCGCCGAGGAATCATCATCGTCTCCCTAGTGATCGACACGAGTTTTCAGTACACTCAGGCGCACGGTGCCGTCGCCAAGCAGTAAGGCAGGGGTCTGCAAAACCCCCATACGCGGGTGCAATTCCCGCCGGCACCTCCATCCGTCTCCGCCTCACTTCGTTCGGCTTCGCCGAGATACAAAACCAGGCGAGTCTCGGCGTAACGTAGTGGAGTCGGACCGCCGGCACCTCCAACCTCCGCAGGAGGTTGCCCGCCGTAGCCTCCGCGCAGCGGAGCGAAGGTGGGCCTATTCTGCAAAGACCTCCTGTCTACGGTTGGCAGGCCAGCAAAAGCGAAAGTTAACGCGCTCTCTTCTTCAAAAATTTCTCACTCCTCCTCCGCCGGCGGTTCGAGCGTCGCATTCCGGAGGATGACCTGCACGGCTTGCTCCGCAGTGCCCGGCACGCTCAGCGGCAACGATCCGGTGAACGTGTATCCCGTGCGCTCCTTCACCATGCTTACCTGGTAGTAGCGGCGGATGGGCTTCTCGGGAACGGGGCGCGCCTGGAAGATGTGCAGGATCGTCTCCTCGCCGTCGATGGAGAGGTCGTTCTTGTCATCAAGGTCGTAGTCGGGCAGCACGGACACCGCAAGGATGTTCGCCTCGGCATACTCGCGTGACGACAGATCCTGCGCGAGCGGTTCGCTCGTCACGGTCACGGTATCGAACTGTCCGTCGCGGGCCTCCGTCAGCTGGAATGCGGCGACGGTTTCGTCGGGCACGCCAAGTCGCGAGAGCGTGTCGCCCGACAATACTTCCCACCCCGCGGGCAGGCACGTACCGATCGATCCGTCCCAGTAGCGCTGCGCGCAAGCCACTCCGTCCCCTCCGCCTCCCGAGCATGCGCCGAGCAGGACGAGCGTGATCGCAAGAGGGGGGAAGCGACGCATGCACGATATGGTAGAGCACAGTGCGGTCGCGCGCAAAGATTGAGCGTTCCCGCAAGGCATGAACGAAGGATTGACGGAACGAGAAAACAGAGTCCCATGCGCTTTGCGGCATTGAGGAAAAGCGGAAAAAATGCTACAATGAATGGATTTATGAAGAGACTCTTTGCCTCACTGACGATGGGCGCGATACTCGTGCCGCAGCTTGCGATTGCACAGCAGCCCTGCGTGCTCTCCGCACAGGAAACCGTCGCCGGTCTCGGTACGGAGATCACGGCGAGCGGATGCGTCCCGGGACTGCTCGACATCACCATCCTCTCACCCGACGGAACCGAGAGGCAGCTTGCGATGAACGTCACGCAGGGCGGCCAGGGCCGACTGCCCGTCCAAGGGTCCTTCACGCAGGTTGCGGGGAGCTACGCCGTGCGCAGTCCCGCAGGATCGACGTCCTTCACGGTTCTTCCCGATGTGCCGGATGCTCGCTTCTCGGAACTCACCGCTTCCGCGCCCTCCCTGCTTCCCGGCGACGACGGCGTCACCGTGACGCTCGCGCTGCGCGACAGGTTCGGCAATCCCCTTGCGGGACGCCCGGTCGCGCTCTTCAGCGCGCGTGATCGCGACACGGTCACGGCACGCGGCAGGGAAACGGACACGCATGGAAGAATGACCTGGACGGTATCCACCGATCAGCCGGGACCGCTCACCCTCACCGCGTACGATATTCTCAGCACTCTTCCCGTCGCGCAGCGCCTGACGCTGAACGCCGGACAGAGCACGACTTCCTTCGCACCGTCGCCGTTCACGGCGGCGCTCACCGGCAGCGAACGCGGCGGTGTGTTCGGCGCAATCGACCGGTTCGAGGTGCGCATCAGCGGCGGCGGTACCGTCCGTGCCAATAACGACCTCACCATGATCGTCACGGCGCTCGATGCCGCGGGCAACGTGGTGGAAGATTACGTGGGCGACATTCTCCTCACGTCATCGGACGGCAACGCGGTGCTGCCGAGCGGCGGCATGACGCGCTTCCAGCAGTACGAACTCGGCGTGAAGAATATCCAACTCGGCCTCCGGTTCCGGACGCCCGGCCAGCAGACGATCACCGTCAGAGATGCCGCGAACGCGGCGGTCACGGGTTCGGCGACGGTCACCGTGGAAACGAGCGGCGGTTCGGCCGGCGGCGATATCGTCATCCTCGATCCGCCGAACCGGGCGTTCATCGGCGACACGTCGATCCTGCTGCAGGGACGCGCGCCGTCGTTCGTGAATCTCCGCGTAAAGGGAGGAGCGCAGGACGTGACGGGCGCCAGCGACGCGGAAGGAGTGTTCCGGATCACCGTGCCGCTCAACCCGACGCAGCGCGACCACACGCTCTTCGTGGTGAGCGATAACGGACGGTACGAATCCGCGGCTCATACCCTCATTCTGGATAACGAAGGACCGGTCATCGACGCGGTGTCCTTCGAACCCACGCGCGGCACCGCCGGAGAGAAAGCCGTCATGACCGTGCGGACGGAACCCGGACTTCGCACCGTTTCCGCAACGATCGGCTCGACCCCGGTCACTCTGACCGAAGCCGGCAGCGGCACGTACCGCGTGGAGTTCACCGCCCCCGCGGCGGGCACTCTCCCCGTCAAAGTGACGGCGACGGACGCGGCGGATAATGAAGGAACGATGATGGCGCAGTGGGACGTGGAAGGCAGCGGCATTCCTCAGGTGCAGAACGTCACGGCGGAAGGTCGTGCAAACGCGGTCTTCGTTGCGTGGCAACCGGTGGACGGAGACATCGCTCAGTACAGGATTTACGTGGGAACCTCACCGACCGACTACGCGTACGGACTGGAAACGGGACAACCCGTTTCCTCGGCGCTCGTGAACGGACTGGAACCCGGAAGAACGTACTTCATCGCCATCACGGCGCTCGATGCCGAAGGTAACGAGAGCGAACGAAGCGCTCCCGCCTCCGCCTCGCCCATCGGCATGCGCCTCACGGCGACGCCGGGAAACGAGAGTCTACAACTCACGTGGCAGCCTCCGGCAGGCACGCCGCTCAACAGCTACATTCTGGAGTACGGAGTGGAAGCGGGCACATATACCGAGAAGCGAACCATCAGCGGCGAACTGCGGACGTACGTGCTGCGGGATCTGCTGAATGACGTCACCTATGAAGCGAGGCTCACGCCCGTCACCGTAACGGGGCAGCGCATCGACGAGCTTGCGGGCATCGTGCGCGGCGCACCGAACGGATCGGGATTTCATCACGGCGCTCAGGACCCCGTGCCGTTCATCGACGACGAACCGCTCCACGGCGGCGCACCGATCCTCAATCCGGGGAACGTTCCGCGCAACACGGAGAGCGGCCTGCCGTCGTTCGCGGTCTGGGGACTCGTCGCCTTCATCTTCTGCGGCGGCATGTTCTTCATGATGAAGCGTCGTCAGCGTATACTCACGGCGCAGTTCCTGCAGACGATGGATCAGCAGTACCGTGGCAGACAGTGACAGCATGGCGGAAGAACGGCGCCCCCCACCGCGCACACTCTCGATAGGCGGAGCCGCCTATGACGTGTTCGTGCGCATCGATCCCGCGGTGAAGGACGGAAACATCCTGCTGCCGGTCGGGGAAAAGCTGCCGATCCATGAGGAGGAAGAAACGTGCGGCGGCGGTGCCGCCAATACGTCGGTCGGTCTCGCGCGCCTCGGCTGCACGTCGACATTCTGCGCGGTCGTCGGCGACGACCAATGGGGACAGCGCATGCTCGAAACACTCCGGAAAGAACGGGTCGATACGCGCTGCGCGACCATTATCGAACATGAGAACACCGGATTTTCCGTCATTCTGCTTCTGCCGGGAGGCGAACGAACGATCTTACATCACCCCGGTACGAATGAACGTCTCGACGACGTCACGTTCGATCTCGATGCCATCAACGACGTCGACGCGGTCTACCTGAACAGACTGAGCGAAGGCGCGTGCGAAATCGAGAACGACATCATCAGAGTGCTGAGCGCCCGCGACGGAACGCACCTCACCTGGAACCCCGGCGGATGCCAACTGCGCTCCGGCATGCAGGATCCGGACAAGGCCAAGCTCCTCGCCTGCACCGATCTCCTTCTCCTGAATAAGGAAGAGGCGCTCCTCTTCACGGGAGCGGCGGAGATGAAGGAAGCGATGCGCGCGCTCCTGCAGACGGGCGTGAAGACCGTGTGTGTGACGGACGGAAAGAACGGCGCGTACGCCGCACAGGGATCTTCGTTCTTGCACTGTCCCGCGAGGCGGAACGTCACGGTCGTCGACACGACGGGGGCGGGAGACGCCTTCGGCACGGCAATGACGAGAACGCTTCTGTTCGGCGACACGTTGCCAAATGCGCTCCGGGCAGGTACACTGAATAGTGCGAGTGTCGTCGGCGCCGTGGGCGCCCAAACGGGACTCCTTACCGACACGGAGCTCTCGTCGCTTCTCGAAACGCACGAACTCCCGGTGGAAACCTCTTCTCTGTAAGCACACCCCAAACACCCATGTCAGATGACAATCTTCTCGCGGCTCAGGAATTGATCGACAGCGCCATGGCTTCGCTGAAAACGGCGCAGAGCATGCTGCGCGACGCGACAGGCGTCGCCGATCCGTCGCGCGAGCGACTCAGTCTGCGTGCCAACGTCATGAGCGGGGGTGCGGCGGCGACCGGAAAAGTCATTGAAGGCGTCTTCGACGGTCAGAACATGGTGGATGCCAACGGGCAGACCTATCCCATTCCGGCAAACTATGCCTCGAAGAGCAAGCTGGTGGAAGGCGACGGCATGAAGCTGACGATCACCGACGACGGGAAGTTTATCTACAAACAGATCTCCCCCATCGAACGGAAGACCATCGTCGGCGTCCTCATTCAGGAAGACGGTCAGTACAAGGTGCTCTCCGGAGGCAAAACGTACCGCGTGCTCCTGGCCTCGGTCACGTTCTACCGCGCGGAAGTCGGCGACCAGGTCACGATCATCGTGCCGGTGAAGGGCGAGGCGAAGTGGGGCGCCATCGAAGCGGTCATTCCGAAGCATCTTGCCGAAGCCGCGGCGAAAGCGGCGGTGACGCCCGATGCGGATACTCCGAAGACGAAGCGTAAGACGAAGAAGAGCGAGGACGACGGCGAACTAAGTCCGACCGTCGACTAGTCGTCGCACGCGAGCAGGAGGAATAATCCGACGCACGTCGCGCGGAGGCTCTTCAAAAGAAGCGCGAATTCCAGTACCGTGCTGCAGGCACGATCCCCATGAATGTTCCCGCTCGCTACTGGCTGCCGGCGATCCTTGCGATCCTGCTGACGATCATTCTCGGCGCGGTATTCCTGTGGCAGATCCGTACGTCGGTCGCGCTCGTGGAAGGCACGTTGACACTCCGGGAAAAGGGGCAGGCATTCCTTCAGTCGCTCACCGTGCCCGTTGCGCCGCGCAACACCCTGGAAGAAGACACTCAGGCACTGCGCCTGCTTCGCCAGGGAGAAATGCTGGCGGCGCAGGGGGATGCGGCGAAAGCACAGGAAGCGCTGGAGGAGAGCGTCAGCCTCGGCGGAGGCGTGCCGGCGCTGCGCACGCTCGCACAGGTGGAAATGCAGCGGCGTGATTTTTCCGCAGCGGGACGGACGATCGGCAGACTGGAACGGGAGGGCGCGAACGCGGGCGACGTCGTGCTTCTTCGCGGACTCCTGGAACTCCGCAGCGGCAACGTGCAACGCGCCCGTTCCATCTTCACCGACGTCGCGGCAACGGCGCAAGGTTCCTACGGACTGGGGCTTGCGGCCATCGCCGTAGGCGAACATGAAACAGCACGGCAGCATCTGCAGTCAGCGGCGCAGGGCGCCGATCCGCTCATCCGTTCCAGCGCCAGAATTCTCCTGAGTGCCTACGACGAATTCGCGCTCTTCGAGGACGGACGCGACATCCACCTGACGACGCTGCTCGCCCGCGCGCTCGCGCAGGTGGGCGAGTGCGAAACGGCACTGCCGCTTCTGACTCACGTCATCACGTCGACGAACGATTACCGCGACGCGTGGATCGTGAGAGGATACTGCGAGCTGATCTCGGAGAGATTCACGGACGCACTGACGTCTCTGGAGCAGGCCTACAACATCGACCCCGAAAAACCGGAGACCCAGTACTTCCTCGCCCGCGCGCACTTCATGCTCGGCGATCCGCAGAATGCGGTGACGTTCCTGCAGTACGCCGTGGTCAACGGGTTCGAACCGCAGAAGGAAGCGCGCCTTCTCCTCGCACGGTACGCGCTGGAACTGGGAGACACCACGCTCGCGCTCGATCAGTATCTGGCGCTCACGGAATCCCCCGGCGCGGATGTTTCCGCCTTCCGTCGGTACGTGGAGCTCGCGCTCGCGATGAACGGGAGGGAGGAGGATGCGTACGCGGTGGCGCTCACGGCCGAGTCACGCTGGCCGGACGATCCCGAGGCACTCACGCTTCTCGCCATGACCGAAGCCCGCACGGGCAGGATGGCGGAAGCCGAGAGGCATCTGGAAGAAGCGCTGCGCATCAGCCCGACGTACGGTCCGGCGAGGGAGGAGTTGCAACGTCTGCGTGCGGGGAGAGCGGCGGAATGAGTCACTTCTTGCATAAAACAAAAAGACCGGCGAGCGGTCTTTTTGTGTGTGTTTTGACCTCCTGGGCTATCGACGAGTGTCGTTGGTGACGAAGATCGCCGAGCTTGATAACGGAGGAAAACGCGGGAGAGGAATCCCAACTTCTTTGCCTTGCTCCGGTTTCTTGTTTCTCCTCGTAACCGAACGAAGTCCCCGGACCGGTTTGTCACGCAGACGCACGAAGTTCTGGGAAAACACTGGGGAGAAGGTGGATGCACTCCGGGGAACTTCCTCGGCTCCTCGGGGCGTCATCGCAGAGCAAAGAAGAGAGTGGCGACGGGGAGGGTGCATCGACACCCTCTTCTCTGCATGTGTTGGGATTCTTGGATCGGTGGTGTGAGTGAGCGGGGGGGTTTTGAGGGGTGGCTCCGGAGCCGTGTGTGTTTGTCTTCGTGTGTGTGATCTGTCTGTGTGAGGAGAGATGTGTTTGTGTATCTCGTCTCAGGCAAATCACGCCATTGTATCCACGGGGGTGGAACCCGGCAAGTTTCTGGACTGGAGAAAAGAGGGAAATCCTGTTATGAATACATTTCTTGCACAAGAAAACCGCAGAGGAAAGCCATCCTGGAAAAAGGGAAACTTCCTCGTGGTATGCTTTGCATTCATGAAATTTCCCCCTCTGAAGACAGCGCACCTCATTCTCGGCTCGGCCGTCGCCGGGGCGACGCTTGCCATTGCAGTCGCCATGGCGGTCATCATGATGCTCTCCCGTCACGACCCCCTTGCGGACGTGCTTCCGCTGGAACGCGTCCTTCTCTATGCGCGAGTACGGGATGCCGCATCGCTTGCGTCGGTGACGGAGAAGGCGGAGATCGTCTGGAACCTTCCGCCGGATGTACTGCCCTCTGTCACGGAAGAAGGATCGTTCGACTTCGCGGTACTTGCGGACACGGGCAGCGGAAGCAATCCGGGCTGGATTCTGCAGCGGACGTCGGCAAGCGGCGGCGTCACGGTATCCGCTTCCGACGCGGCAACCGAAGCCTTGCTGCACGAACCGTCCGAAGCGCGCGCGTTCTCCACGCTGCCGCTGTGGAAACATGTTGGAGACCGGCGGGAGAACACCGTGCTCCTCGCCACCGCCTCACTGCCGGAAGAGGAGGAACCGCTCGGCGCATCGCTGCGCGGACTGCTCATGCATGCTTCATATGCCGCGCTCTCCTGGGATACGGCAGGAAAGGGCACGGTCTTCCTCCCCTCTCCCGCTCCGATGAAAGAGGGATTCGCGCACGACGCATCCGCATCGGGCACGCTCCTCTCGGCATTCGCCTCCGCGCCGCGCGCGTTGCTCACGACGGTGTATGAGGCGTTGCGATCGGCGGATGAAGGAATGGCCGAAGGGATGCGCGGCATCGTCACGGCCCGCCTGCAGGGGCTTCTCGACGACGAAGAAGCGCCGCGCGAGGCCATGCTCCTCGCCGACCATCCGCTTTCGCTGCTCGTCTCACGCGGCAGCGGCGGGAGACTGAACGTGTCGCTCTCGGTCGCGGTCCCGGAGGGAGAAGAGCGCACGCAGTTGCGCGAAGCACTGCGTAGAGAGGCGGTGCGCGGCGGTGCGGTGCGTACGACGGATCTTCTGAGCGGACAGCGGCGCACGGAAATCATCGCGGAAGAACCCGTCGCGACCGAAACATCCTCCGCCCTCTTCCGCCCTCTTCCGGAGGGGAGAACCCTTACGATCCTCACGGAGGGCGATGGATTGATTCTGACCACGGAAGAGAATCAAACCGCGTTCCCCGCTTCGTCCGTGCGGGAGAAGGTTCTCGCTAGCGGTTCGGTCGATCTGCCGTGGCTGCGACAGACGCGCGACGCGCTGTTCCCTTTCCTCATCATCCCCTCGCAATGGCCGTGGAGCGCGCTGCAAGACATAACGAGGCTCCGATGGAGCGCAGCGTACGTCCAAGGCATGCTGGAGCTCTCCTATGATATGGAAGCGGCAGCCGTGGAATAATTGCACCGTGACGAGCGGGAAACCCGACGACCGATGCTTTTCGAAGCGCCTCTGGATTCGACCGCCATTCCCTTGTACGCTACCGCCCCGTCTATGACGAACATTCTGAAGCCCGCCAAAGCCGTCTTCATTCTCTCCATGCTGCTTGCCGCCGCGAGCCTGGCGCTGATCGTTGCGTACGGCCCGAAGCTCTCCATCGAATTCACGGGAGGAACGCGCATGGAAATCCGCGGCGAAGGCATCACGCGCGACGGCGTGGAATCCGCCATGCAGTCGTTCGGCAGCGATCTCAGTCATACCGTCAACGCGACGCAGGGCGGAACGTTCCTCATCCGCACCGTCACCCTGGAACCCGAAACGCACGCGCTCCTGCTCGAACACTTGCAGACGGAACTCGGCGCGTTCGATGAGGAGCAGTACACGACCATCGGTCCCACGGTCGGCGCGTCTCTGCGGTCCCGTGCCGTCGCCGCGCTGTTCGTAGCATCGCTCGGCATCATCCTCTACATCGCCTGGGCGTTTCGCAAAATTCCGCGCAAGTACAACGCGTGGAAATTCGGCGTCGCCGCGGTCGTTACGCTGCTGCACGACATCATCATCACGACCGGCATCTTCACCGTGCTGAGCCACGTCACCAGCTTCGAAGTCGATACGCTCTTCGTGACGGCCTTGCTCACGATTCTCGGGTATTCGGTGAACGACACCATCGTCATCTTCGACAGGATCCGCGACAACCTCGGCTCGCATGAGCGCGGCGAATCGTTCGAGATCCTCGCCAACAAGGCGGTCCTGCAGAGCATGACCCGCACCTTCTACACCGGCATTTCGACGCTCATCATGCTCTTCACGCTGTACTTCCTGGGCAGCGAGAGTATCCGCTGGTTCGTCCTCGCGCTCATCATCGGCATCGTCATCGGCACGTACTCGTCGATGTTCGTCGCGACTCCTCTGCTCGTCTACTGGAGAAAGAAGGCATGACGCCCGAGCAAAACGGAAGCGGCGCCTTCGAGTGGACCGTGAAGCGCCTGCCCGGCGAACGCACGACGTTCGAAACGGTCGTGCCTGCGGAAAAGAAGGAGAGTGCGGAAAAGGAAGCCATGACCATGCTCGGCGCGAAGAAGAATGTGAAGGGGTTTCGTCCCGGCGCCGTGCCCGAGGACATTTTGCGCGAGCACGTCACCGACAGCGAACGCATCGACATGACCGTGCGTATTCTCGCGCCCGCGTTGCTGCGCGACCTGCAGGGCAGAGACGACGTCAAACCGATTCTCCAGCCGCGCATCGATATCACGGCGGTGTCCCCTCTCACGGTACGCGTCACCATCGTCGGGGAACCGCAGGTGAAGATCGGCACGCTGGACAAGAAATCCTTCGCAAAGACGGATCACAAAGTGGATGACAAGGACGTCGATCGCGTCATCGCCCAGTTCCTGAAGGAGCACGTCGTGAAGAAGCCGGTCGACCGCGCGGCGAAAGAAGGCGACATCGTCGTCGCGGATTTTTACGCGGAAGACGAGACGAAGAAAGAAATAGAGAACACGCGCTTCACCGATTACGAGATCGAAATCGGTTCGAAGACGCTCATCCCCGGCTTCGAGGAAGGCGTCATCGGCATGAAGAAAGGCGACGCCAAGCAGGTAACGCTCACGTTTCCCGAGAAGTACCATGCCGAACATCTGCGCGGAAAGCCGGCGACCTTCTTCGTCACCGCGAAGGAGATTCGGGAAGTGACGAAACCCACTCTCACGGCCGCGTTTATTAAGGAGAAAATCGGCGCCGAGAAGACCCCCGAAGAATTCAGGGAAGAAATCAGGAAGAGCCTCATCGCGCAGGAGGAACAGATGGAGGGAGAACGCCGCGAGAATGCGTTCTTCGAGGCGGTCGCGAAGGCCGTGAAAACCGAATTCGCGCCGGAGCTGATCACGGAGGAAGCCCAGGTCGTGTTGCAGGAATTCTCCTCACGCCTCTCGAAACAGGGACTGACGATCGAGGACTGGATCCGCTCGGCGAAGAAATCCGAGCAGGATCTGCGCGGGGAAGTGGAGGAACAGGCAAAGAGAAGGCTCGCGGTGCAGTGGGGCATGCGCGCGCTCATGGAGAAGGAGAAGATCGAAGCATCCGCCGAGGACGTCGAGGAAGCGAAGCGTCACGCCGTCGATCACGCTCCTGCGGAGCGAAAAGCGGAGGTGGAAGCCATGTTTGCGGAAGGATCGCCCGAGCGAAGAAGGTTGGAATGGGACGCGAAGATCCGTGCACTTCTGCGAAAATATCTGGGAGAATAATAAAAAAAATAAGAAATAAGAAAGAAGAAACGTTTTTTATTTTTTTATTTCTTATTTTTTATTTCTTATTTTTACTTCGTCCACTCTACACCGATCATCCGTTCGGGATTGGCGTTGCGAAGCATGCCGCAGGCTTTTCGGTGGACCGACACTTCGCCCGTGCGCGTGATGAACCCGACGATCGGCGGACGCGACGGGGAGCCGTCTGCCGAGCAGCACTTCGCGAAGCGGAGGGGCATTCTCACTCCCCCTTCGATACGCACGATGTGCTCGCGCCTGCTGGCGCGCTGCTTTCGCTCCTGCAGTTTCGGCGCGATGCGCACGGGCAAATCGAGATGCCGGAGCAGCGACGCCGCCTTCACGGAACCCTGTCCGACCTTCACCAGATGATCCTCCCGTTCCCGCACCGAGAGCGGAGCGCCGTCGAACGTTTTAAGCAGCGTCAGATCGGGATCAAGGGGCGCGAAGCCGTGGGAAGCAAGCTCCATGTTCAGAAGCTCCCTTCCCCTCACGATGAAGAGATCCCGTTCGTGGGAAGCGAAGTACGCTTTCAGCTTATTCCGGGCCTGCGAGGTGCGCACTTCCTCCAGCCAGTGCGGGGACGGATGCGGCTGCTTGTGCGTCGTGATCTCCACGACGTCTCCGTTCTCCAGTTTGTGCGAGAGCGACGTGATCATGCCGTTCACCTTCGCCGCCTTGAACGCGATACCGATGTCCGTGTGAATGGCGAATGCAAAATCGAGGGGCGTCGCGTTTTCCGGAAGCTCGATGATGTCGCCGCGCGGCGTCAGCGTGTAAATGTGATCCGTGAACACGCGGGTTGATTCGTCCGTGACATGGTCGCCGGCTTCCTCGGGCGGCGCATGGAGCTGCTGGCGCTTGAGCGCGCTCATCAGTTGCGCCTTGTTCATGAAACCGCTCACCGATCCCTCTTTGTAGCGCCAGTGGGCCGCGATACCGTACTCCGCGTCCCGATGCATATCAAACGTGCGGATCTGAATTTCCACCTTCATGTCGGGGGGAGAATCGGGCAGGCGCAGCAGACACGTATGCAGACTCTGGTAGCCGTTCGGTTTCGGGAATGAAATGTAATCTTTAAATCGGTGCGAGAGAGGCGTTGCGAAACGGTGTAGCAGGCCCAGAGCCTGGTAGCAATCGGCCTCGGCATGCACCAGCACGCGTACGGCGTAGAAATCGTGAATCTCGTCGATGTCGGTGACGCTCTTGTTGCGCTGCTTCAGGAAAATACTGTAGAGGAGCTTCTCTCTGCCTTCTACGTGCGCAGCGATGCCCTCTTTTTCGAGGAATGACGACAATGCCTGCACGGTGTGATCGAGAAATCCTTCATGTGCGCGGTGCAATGTCTCGATTTGACGCGAAATATTCTCGTGTTCGACCGGATAGACGACCGGAAAAGCCAGGCGCTCCATCTCGTTCTTCAGCGCGTAGATACCGAGCCTTGCGGCGACGGGTGCGAAGAGCTGCAGTGTCTCGCGGCAGAGGCGCATCTTCTCACGATGATCGACATGCGCGAGATGTCGCAACGCGAAACACCTGCGCACGAGCGTCAGCAGGACGACCCTCACGTCGCTCGAGACGGAGACGATCATCAGCCGCAAATCTTCCACCGACCGGCGGCGGTCATCGGTGCGGACGTGCGAGAGCAAGTGGAGGCCGCTCACGATCTCGCGCACGGCCGGTCCGAATTCTTCTTCCAATTCCTGCGGTGTCACGGACGTGTAGCGCAGCACGTGTTGCAGCAGGCACGCGATAACCGCGTCTTCATCGACGAAGAAGGAGAGAGCTTCGCGCGCGATACCCGTCACCTGGTCGAACACGGACATGCCCATGAAGGCGTGCTGCGAGTCCGCATAGAGAACGCGTGCCTGAGTATACGCGCGCGCAATCCGCTCGTGATCGGCATCGGGCAGCTTCTCGCGAATCTCGGCAAGCAGCGAATCGGGTGTCGAAACGGACGGAACGGCTTGGGGAATCGTCATGACATCACTGCGGGAAGCGGGAAGGGCCATTGTATCACGAAGCGGGATCTCCGACGTGAAAAACCTTGACAATGCGCTTTCGGCGCGTATACTTCCGACCTGTCCGAAGACCGGAGGCACTAGGCCCCAGGCCGAACGTAAGCCCTCCCGAGGAGTACAGCATCGCACACCCGGCCCCGGCTTGGTGGATCGTGTCGTGCTCCTCGCTGGTCTCCCGGACGGGAACCAGCGATTTTCTTGTATCGTCCGGTTCCTTTCCACTCTTTTTCCTTCCGCCACCATGGCACTCACGCGTTCACAGAAAGAGGAGCAACTCGCCGCGCTCAAAGAGAAGATGCAGCAGGCGCAGTCGGTCATGTTCGCTCACTACATCGGGCTCTCGGTCTCCGATGTCGGGGAATTGCGCGCCAAATTGAGGGAGAAGAACGCCGAAATGAAAGTCGGAAAGAAGACGCTCATTCGCATGGCCATGAAGGAGCTGAACCTTCCCGAGCCGGGAGAGAAGGACCTCGACGGTCCCGTCGCCTGCATCTTCAGCTACGAAGATCCCAGTTCCGGCGCCAGCGTCGCCTACGCGTACGCAAAAGGCCATGAGCAGGTGAAGCTGATCGGCGGTGTCTTTGAGGGAAAACTCCTCTCCGCGGCCGAAGCGACGACCTTCGCAAGTCTGCCGTCCCGCGAGGTGCTGCTTGCAACGTTCGCCATGATGCTGCGTTCGCCGCTCACGTCGTTCGCATCCATGGCAAGTTCCCCGCTCTCGGGCTTTGCGCGCGCCATGAGCCAGCTTGCCGAGAAGGGCGGCGTGTCTCCTGCAGCGGAACCGCCCGCAGCGAAGGAGGAAGCACCTGCCGCTTCTGAAGCATCGAGCGAGAAGAAGGAAGAGCCTGCTCCGGCACCGGAAACTCCCCAGGCATCCGATGCGCCCTCAGAGGAGAAGTCTTCCGATGCTCCCGCCAATCCCTAGCCCCTAATCCCTAATCCCTAGCCCCTAATCCCTAATCCCTAGCCCCTAATCCCTCATCTCTCATCCTCTACTTCCCTATTTCCCTACCCTACCCATGGCAGATACAGCCACCATCGAACTCTCCAAGGAGGAGAAAGCAGTGATCGACGCACTGGAGAAGCTGAACGTGATTCAGCTCAATAACGTCGTGAAATTCATGGAACAGGAGTACGGCATTTCCGCCGCCGCTCCCGTCGCCGTTGCAGCAGCGGGCGCTCCCGCCGCAGGCGGAGGCGAAGCCGCCGAAGAGAAGAGCGCGTTCAACGTCGAGCTCTCGGATGCCGGCGCACAGAAGATCGCGGTCATCAAGGCCGTCCGCGAGATCACGCAGATGGGTCTCGGCGAAGCGAAGGCTCTCGTCGACGGTGCACCGAAGGTTCTCAAAGAGAACGTGAAGAAGGAAGAAGCCGAAGAGATGAAGAAGAAGCTCGAGGCGGCCGGCGCGAAGGTGACGCTCAAGTAAGAGTCATCATCCGTTCACGGATCGGAAAAGAGAGGCATATGCCTCTCTTTTTTTGGCTTGTGCAAGCGAAGAAATTGAAATTTCTGCCCCGAAATGGTACACTGGAGACAGTGATGCGCTCTCGGGAACACCACGTCTGGACCGGCATGCTGCTCTTCATTCTCGGCATGACGGTGAGTTACACGCTTGTCCTGCTTTTCACGAGAGGAACGGCGGCGTTCGCCGCTCCCACGCACTGCCCGGCAACGGAGAGAGAAGCCTGCGAGGGCGGGCGTTGCGGCACGTAGGAAGCGTCGCTGGCACCGGTCCGTCGGTACGCTATGCTGAGAGAATGCGACGCCTCATTCTTCCCGATGCGCTCAGGGCGGCGGCAGTCCTTCTCATGGTGAGCTATCACCTGCTCTTCGACCTCTCGTACTTCTGGGGATTCGGATTTGATGTGACAGACGCCCTGCTCTGGAGAATCTTCATTCCGGCCGTGGCATCCACGTTCCTGCTGGTCTCCGGCATGAGTGCATGGATCGCGGGAACGAGGAACCCCTCGTGGAAACGGGCGGGAAGGCGCGCGGGAATCGTTCTCGTATCGGCGCTGCTCGTGTCTCTCGTGACGCGGATCCTCGTGCCGGACGCGTGGATTCGCTTCGGTATTCTGCACCTCATCGGCGTGACGATGCTGTGCACGCCGTTCTTCGTGCGGCGCTCTTCGATTCTCACGGGCGTGACGGGTACGATCATGATCGTGATCGGCATCTTCTTCGCACATCTCTCCGTCACACATGAGTTTCTCCTTCCGTTCGGGCTAAAGGCGCCCTCATTTTCCTCCCTCGATTACTATCCGCTCCTGCCCTGGTCGGGCGTCATGCTCCTGGGCATCGCGCTTGCCCCGTTCGTCCTCGCACGGTTCCCCGCCACGTACGATCCGCACGGAGCGCGCGCCTTCCTCCTCTTGCCCGGTCGCCACGCGCTTGCGATCTATCTGCTGCATCAACCGCTGCTCTTCGCGGTACTCTCACTGACACTTGGCTGGCCCGCTCTGTGAGCCTAGAATCGGAAGGCATCCCGTCCCCCTCTCCTTGATGACACTCGACGATCTGACGACACTCCTCAAAACCCGTCGCAGCATCCGGGCGTTTTCGGACGAATCCGTCGACACCGCCACCATCGCCATGCTCCTGAAGACCGCCTGCCTGTCCCCCAGCGTCGAGAACACGCAACCCTGGCGCTTTCACGTGATCGCGAATCCCTCGCTCAAGATCAAACTGTCGCAGGCAAGCTGCTACGGCAATTTCGTCCCCGGCGCCGCTGCGTTTCTCGTGGTGACGTGCGACAAGACGGCTCAACCCTCGAAAAAAGACATCATTTGGAATCCCAAAGAACTGGAATACTCCTGCGTCTCGGCAATCGAGAACTTCCTCCTCGCGGCCACGGCGCACGGCCTCGGCACCTGCTGGGTCTCGCTGCACCACGGGGAAGCTCATGAAATTCTGAACCTGCCGGAGCAGGAAGTCATCATCGGCGGCATCATGGTCGGCAAGCCGCGGGACAAAGAAAAGCCGCGGGACAAAGAAAAGCCGCAGGAGAAAGAACGCAAAGATCCCGCAGACATCATGATCGTGCATGACTGACGCATTCATTCGCGTCGTTGACCCTCTTCCCCTACAATCTTCCCGATGTCCTTTCAGGTGAGACAGATCGGAAAAGAGAAGAAGCCCGGACTTCTGAAATGGAAGAAGTGGGCGGTTGCGGGAACGGTTGTGCTGAAGCCGTTTCTCGGATTCTACGCTTCCTGGAAGGAACGTCAGAAGAAGGAGCAGCGGCACGAGAGGCGTCTGACGCTCCTGAAGCGCGCGTTTGCGGTCCTCATGGCGATCCTGCTTGCCGCGGCACTCCTGGCGGTCATCGCGAACGCCCTCTTCTCCATGAACCTGTCACTGCGCAACATCGTGTCGGTCGCAGGAAAGGACCTTGCAACCGACGAAAACGGATTCACCAATATCCTGCTCGTCGGGAGCGGCGACGAGTCGCATGACGGCAGGGATCTACTCGATACGGTCATCGTCCTGAGCATCGATCCCACGGCAGAACGCGGATCGGCGATGCTCTCCCTGCCGCGCGACCTCTACTTCCTCCAAACGGAACAGATGGGAGCGGGAAGAATCAACAGCCTCTACCGCGACTACAAGGGGTACTTGCTGGCTCAGGGAATGAATCGAGAGGAAGCCTCCATGGAGGCCCTGCGTGAGTTTGGCAAGGAAGTGGGGTCCGCGATCGACGTCTCTCTGCATCACGTCGTCCGGGTCAATTTCATCGCATTCGAGCAGGCGATCGACGCCATCGGCGGCATCGAGGTGAACGTGGAGGAAGCCATCGTGGATACCGAGTATCCCGGCCCGAACTACACGTACGAAACGTTCTCGATCGACGCCGGCCCGCAGACGCTCGACGGAGCCACCGCGCTGAAGTACGCGCGCAGCCGCCATAGCACCAGCGACTTCTCGCGTTCCGCCCGCCAGCAGCAGATCATCGTCGCGGCGGCGGAGAAGGCGCGTTCGATCAATCTGCACCGCGACATCGGCAAGATCACCGAACTCTACGGCATTCTCTCGAAGAACGTGGAGACCACGCTCTCCATGGGGGAAATCATCACGCTCGCCGATCTTGCCGACGATCTCGACCGGTCCCGCATCTTCACGATGCAGCTCAACGCCAGCAACGGTCTCTACGGCGGCCTCGTCGAACCGGGAGGCTTCCTCTATGCACCGCCGCGCGACCAGTTCGAGGGAGCGTCCGTTCTGCTTCCCGTCTCGATCCCCGAATTCCCCGTCACCTGGAAGCAGCTGCGAGCGCTTACGCGCATTCTGTGGGCCCAACGGGATCTGCTGACCGACGCCCCGCGGATCTCCGTGCTGAACGCGGGTGCGCCGGAAGGAGCCGCCCGCCTCCTCGGCGGCGAACTCTACCGCTACGGCTTCAATGTGGTGGATATCGATAACTACGAAGGCGAACGGCCGGACGCATCGTTCATCGCGTACAAGACCCCGCCGGAAGGATCGGAAGAAGAGCCGCGCGACGAAGAGGCCGGACTGCTGCGCGACCTCCTCGGCATCGCGGGCGAAGGCCCGTCGTTCTCCGTGCCGCTGGAAGAAGATCCGCAGATCATCATCGTGCTCGGAAACGACTATCGGTACGTTCCCCTGCAGGATCTCGCCGAGTAACCATGCTGACCCCGCGTGAAATCATCGCGGAATCCTGGGCGATCACCGTAAAGGAACGCAGCCTGCGCGCGTGGGGGTACGCGTCGGCGTTCTTCGAGACGCTGCGCAACGTCGAACTGCTCCTCTATCAGGGCTACTACTTGTACTTCTTCCTCTTTCGCGAACAGATCGTCGGATGGTGGTCGGTGGAGATTCTGCTCTTCCGTTCGCTGCCGCTGTGGGTGTTCATTGCACTGACGGCGTTCCTCGTGCTGCTCCTGCTGCTGCAACTCTTCTTCCCTACGCTCGCGACGGGTGCCATCATCGGACTCGCGGCAAAATCCTACCGCAAGGAGGAGGCGAAAGGAGGCGCCATTCTGGCGCTCTACAACTTCTTCCCCATGCTGGAGATTCACGGGCTCTTCCTGTTGAGCAGCGCTACCGTCACGTTCACCGCGGCCTCGTTCATCATCCGCTACGCGGCGCCGGGGGCGCGGATGCTCATGTTGCCGCTCCTCTGCGTGCTCTTTCTGATCTCGCTGCTGTTCACGTTCTTCGCAAGTTTCGCGGAGGAAGGCGTGGTCATCCGCAAGCTTGGGGTATTTGACGCCATCGGCAAGAGCTTCAAGATGATTCTCTCGAACCTGACGCACATCATGTTTCTCCTCGTACTGCTGCTCGTCATTTTCCTGCGCGTCCTCATCAACGCGGTCGTCATCCTGCTCCTCCCCGCGATCATCGTCGGCATCGCCCTCCTCCTGACGTCGTTCCTGACGAAAACCCTGAGTTACGCCATTGCCGGCATCGTGGGCATACTGCTGCTCTTCGTGGTGAGCTACTTCTTCGCCTATCTGCAGGTGTTCAAGCAAACCGTTTGGACGATCACCTACATGGAACTCAGCAAGAAGAAGGAACTGGATGTGATTGAGGAGGCATGAGGAAAGAACGTGAAGACATAAAAATAAGAAAGAAGAAAGAAAAAACGGATCTTCTTGACAGTGCACGTTCGTCCACCTACCATGGTGGACGGTCATTTCCCCTTCTTCATTTATGTCGCTCACGCCCCACCAGCGCACCGTGCTCAACTACATCGTCGAGTTTCAGAACAAGCGCGGCTACTCGCCTTCCCTCGCCGATCTCGCGGTCGCCTTCGGGGTGCGCAGCAAGAACGCGGTGGCGAAGGTCGTGAACTCGCTGGTGCGCGAGAAGCAGATCGAGAAAGACCCGCGGGGACGCATCAAAATCATCGCACAACCGCAGGCGGATGAGGCGCCCATGGTCATGGCACTGCCGCTCTTCGGGCCGATCGCCGCGGGGTTCGCAAGCGCCGCGGAGGAACAGGCGGAAGAGCAGATCAGCATTGAGGAGTACTTGGTGCGCGATCGTTCCTCCACGTTCCTGTTACGCGTGAAGGGCGACAGCATGATCGACGCCGGGATTCACGAGGGCGATCTGGTCATCGTGGAGCGTGGCAAGGAACCGAAAGTGAACCAGATCGTCGTGGGCATACTCGACGGTGAATTCACGTTGAAACGCCTGAAGAAAGCAAAGGGAAAGTACTACTTGCAGGCCGAGAATGCGGAGTATCCCGACATGTACGCTCTCGATGAGCTGCAAGTGGCGGGAGTCGTGAGGGGTGTATTGAGGAAGTATTAAGCCTCACGACGATGTTTGCGCACATTGATGCAGATGCTTTCTTCGCATCGGTGCTTGTCCGCTCGAATCCTTCGCTACGAGGAAAACCACTGATCGCCGCGGGCATGGGCGGCGGATGCGTGATCGCCGCCAGCTATCCGGCCAAAGCACTCGGCGTGAAAACAGGTATGCCGATCAGTGAGGCAAAAAAGCTGGTTCCACGGGATGCGATCATCCGGCATACGGACTTTGCGGAGGCACATACGGCTTCGGAGC
>CAYWPP010000014.1:1196-22107 GCA_964460475.1 uncultured Candidatus Peribacteria bacterium | reverse complement strand
TTACTGGAGAATATCGGAACCGACCGCCTGCTCGACGATGCCGCGCAGGCGCTGCATACCGAAACCGGTCGACCCTTCGTGAGAGGGGAGAGGAATCACGGCCGGGAGAGCTCCCTTGGCGAGTTTCTTCGTTTCCTCCTGCGTGAACCGCTGTGCGAAGTCCTCGGTGACGAAGATGATGGCATAGGAATTCTGCTCCTTTCCCTGCGCGTCCCGCGTCATTTCTCTCTTCAGATTCATCACCGTTTCAAAAGCCTGTGCGGCCGATTCGGCGGGAACGACGTCGACGCCGAGGAGTGCGAAGCCCCGCACGGCGTCCCTCTGGCCGACGATGGCAATGCGGTACGTCATGATCCGTAGTGGACGGCGGTAAGGAGAGGAGGAAGCACGCGCTTCATTTCCTGAGGCGGAATGTTTCCGTACTTGCCGATCATCACCGCGCGCAGGAGTTTCAGCTGGTCAATGACGGTCACCACGTACGCGAAGACGGGCTCGGCGCCGAGGACGTTGTTCCACATCTCGCGAAGATCGTGCTGGCGCACGTGTGCGATTGCCTGCTCCAATTCCACCCACTCACCCGCTTCGATGCCTGTCGATCTGCTCTTCATCGCGAAATCGTACCGTGAGGTCAGAAGGGCGTTTGCGAAATCGACCCTGTCTCCCGTGAAGGAAGCGAGGGGCATGAATCCTCCTTCAATGTACTCGTCACCAAATGCCGTCTGATCCTCCAGGCGCAGAAAGGAGCGCACATTCGTAAGGTCTATCGAATGTCTGATAAACCGCACGATGAGAGCGCTACCGTGCTTGCGCGCGATGCGCAGTTTTACCGCCGCTTCGCTTTTCGCAAGGCGCACGTCGATCTCCTTCGGCGAGACCTCGTCACGCAGAATGCCGGCAATCGTTTTCCGCAGTTCTTCGGGAAGAGAGGGGGCGGAGGCGCCGTTCGCCGCTAGCTCCAGTTCCGTCACGGGATAGGCGGTGATGCCGTCCATGGACGGCCGTGCGACCGCGTCCGATACGAATCCCTTGCGTTCCTTCAGCAGAAAAGAGAGCAGCGCGACGTCGTAGGCTAGCCAGGGCAGGGTAAGAAGATCCCTCTTCGCGCCCGGAGCGAGATTGAGGCTCGCTTCGTGCGCTTTCGCAAGGGCCTTTCCGATGATCGTGTCGGTGGATTCCGCCTCCGGCGCGAGGTCGATGAAGTGCACGTCATCGAGCATGCCCTTGGCGGTCGGAGCGTCGGCGGCCCCCAGGAAACGATCGAGGTCCGTCTGCTTCATCAGCGTACCCATCAGCACCGACAGTCGTCCGTGACCGAAGGCGAAGTGCTGGCCGATGAGGGAGGGGACAAACGTCATGAGAAAAGCAGGCGTGCAACTTCAAGTTCCGTACGGGGCTTCAAGGCGTGTTCAACGAGCGATTCGAACGTGAAATCGCGCTCGGCATTCTCCGCTTCGAACCGGAAACCTCCGCGGGAATCAATCGTTTCGCCCACGGAGAGGTATGGTTTCTTTGCGACAAGTTCGGTGAGGAGCGCTGCGTGCGCTTTTGCCGGGCGTACGGTGCCGGCGCGGTTTTCCAGCGACGCGATACAGCGCTCGAGGAACAAGCGTACCTCGTCGCCCTTCGCCGCTTCCAATTCCGCCAGCAGCCCGTCATAGGTCGCCGCGATGAGATCCTGCTGCTTCCGGACGACGGCGTGCTTTTTTCGCAACAGTCCGTGGCTGTTCGCCTTCGCTTTCATCTGGCGCAGCTTCTGCTCCTTCTGCTTGGCGACGGCACGACCGGCTTCCTCGAGCCGCGCTTCGGTTTCGCGCTTCATTTCCAGCATGCGCTGTTGATGGTTCTTACGCAGCTGCGACAACGTGTCGGCTGTATCCTGTTCGATGGCGGCAAGAATGTCGGCGAGTGCCATGGGGAGAGAATGAAGAAAGCAGGAGATGCTCGAAACTATCCGATGATGGACGCCCGGAAGTTGTTGAGCATGAAGAACGAAATCAGGAAGCCGAGGAGCGCGTAGGTCTCGACGAGAGCGGCCATCGTAATGACGCGGCCCGCGAGCTTGTCATCCTTCGCCAGCATGTGCATGCCGGCGGCACAGACCTTCGCCTGATACGGCGAGGACGTGAGGCAGGTAATCGCCACAGGCAGGAATGCCGCGAAGAGCGCGAGGCCCTGCGTGGTCGTGATGGCCGTTTCTCCGGAGATCACTGATCCGTAGTTGAAGATGAAGAGCAGGGAAATGACCATGCCGTAGAGACCCTGCGATCCCGGAAGAACCTCAAGGGTGATCACTTTGCCCGCGAGAGCCGGCTTTTCCGTGAGCAAACCCGCGCCGGCCTGACCGACCATGCTCACGCCCAGAATGGAGCCGAGACACGCGAGGAACGTGGCGAGCGCGGCGCCCGTGAAGGCCCACACGATGCCCCACTGTTGGGGGGAAGCAATTTGTTCCGCGACTGCGGGAGTACCTTCCTGCGCGAATGCAACGGCTGGAAGGAGAACGGAGGCTGCGAGAGCGAAGATGCCGACGCGCTTCATAGAAAGAGAGGGAAGGGAGTAAAACGACATACGATTAGTGGGAAGTGGTACGGGAAAAAGGAGAGAAGGCACGGCCTCCTCCCTCGAAGAATTGGCTGAAGAATTCGATGAATTGCAGACGTCCGGAGTGGATGAAGCTGCCGAGCGTGTTGAGTGCGATGCTGACCAGGTGGCCGCCGAGGAAAATGAGAACGACGAGCGGAACGGCAAGCCAGATGGGAAAGAGTTTTCCCATTTCGAGCGCGACCTGATTCACCGCGAGGGCAATGGCACCTGTCACCAGACCCAAGGCGAGCAGACGGAGGTAACTCAGCGTGTTGCTGAGCATACCGATGGCGAAGTTCACCACGCCGAGAACGCCGGCGATCGGTCGCAGGTACCACGGACTTCCGTATCCCTTGCCCCAGACGAGCAATACGGCCGACACGAGGAGCACGTACGTCGCAATCTGCGACATGTTCTTGGGGGCGAATGCGGCGAACAATCCGGCGGCGATGATCAGGTGGGAAGTGAAGTCGGTCCACAGCGCCGCCGCCTTTTGTCCATGCACCCACTTGTGCCAGCCCGCCAGGAACATGCCGAACGAAAGATGCGTCAGGCCGAGCGCAATCGAAAGATTCTGGAAGAACGCGATGCCCTGTTCCGACGACAGGTTCCATAACTGCCCCAGGAACAACCGTTCGCCGCTTGCCGTTTCATACGTGAGCCAGTTCGGGACCTGGGAAGGCGTGAGGCCGAACCATCCGCCGAAGGGAATGCTGACGAACACGGTTGCAATCCCGCTCATGAACAGCAGCCAGAGGAGCGGCTGCTGCGCGATGCTGAATTTTTTCTTGAAGATCACCGTACCGAAGACCAGCGCGAGTACGAGACCGTATCCTGCGTCGGTGAGACAGAGGGCAAAGAACAGGATGAAGAACGGCGACAGAGCGGACGTCGGATCCATCTCCGACGACTGCGGCAAACCGTAGAGGTTCGTGACGCTCTCGAAGGGGGCGATAAACAGCTTGTTGCGCAGCAAGACCGGAGCCTCCTCGCCCTCCTCCGGCTTCGCGCGGAACAACGCCGTCGCCTTCGAAAGGTTCTGCAGTTTCGTTTCCAGCAGGGCGAAGGACGCGCGCGGGATCCATCCGAGCAGCGTGATCGTATCGCGCGATTGCAGCAGCGCGTCGCGGGCCGTGCGCTTCTCCTCGATCCAGTGCATGTACGTCTGCAGCATCGTGAACGCGGGCAACTCCTTGGCGAACGTTCTCAGCTCTTTTTCGAGCAGATGTTCACGCTGTGCGATCTCCTTCAGGGAAGTTTGCGCTTCCCGCACCTGTGTCTCGACGCTCTTCCCCTCTTTCATAGGAATGTCCGCTTCGGACCATCCTGCCGCGGTCGCCGTCTGCTCGAAACGCGTTTCATCTTCCTTCCATACGTGCGCGACGACGCTGGCCAGCTTCACGTCGTCCGAGGGAAGAACCATCAGTTCCGTGCGCGGGCAGCTTTCCTGCAGCGTGCGCTTGAGCACATCGACGTTCTCGGCGGGAACGAACCCCGTGCGCACTTCCGTGTACCGGCTTTGAGGCCGCGCCGCTTCGTACGCGAAGTATTTCCACGGGAGAAGCGCCTCTTCCCGCTGCAGACAATCGTTCTTGCATTGCTTCAGCGACTGCTGCTCGTTCTCGATTTCCTTCACGCGCGTGATGATGGAGCCGAAGTCCGTTTCCAGCGCCGTTCGTTCGATCTGCTTGCGGTCGTAGGTTCCGGACAGCGCCTGCAGGGTCTGCTTGGAGGCATACGGCAGGAGAAAATCGACCACGAAGGCGATTTCGCCCTTTTGGAACGCGAACTCCGTATCGTCGTTCTCCCGCGCTTTCTCCGTCTGAATGATTTCCATGACTCCTTCATCCTGCAAGAGCGAGAGTATCTGCTCCTTCAGGGGAGCGTATCCGAGGACGGCCACTTTCTGCATCGGAACGACCGCCATCAGGAGGAAAGGGAGAAGAAGGCCTTCTTCAGAACTGCCAGGGCGTCCGCGCGCTTGCTTTTTGCGCGTGATTCCAATGCCGCGCACTCCTGTGCGGATGCGGCGTCGTGCTTCGCGAGGATGCTCCCCATCTCGTCTTTCGCCTGTTTCAACTCCTCGCGGGCTTGCTGCGCTTTCTCATTTCGTTTGTCTTCCTCGTAGCGTTGATTGCGCTCGCGCGCGTTTTCAAACTCTTCATCGAGCGTCGCCTTCTCTTCGGCGATGCGCTTGGCTGCCGATTCCTCGGCATCCTTGATGGCTGCGAATGGGGTTTTTCCGCTAGTAGTAGCGCTGGAAGTGGTGCTCATACTTGTCATTTTGGCAAATCGCGCGGATGGTAGTTTTATGTCAAGAAAAAATCAAGTCTCTAAGCGCTCACTTTTCCTTGCGTTCGTTCCCGTCGTAGAGCCGCGTGAGTTCCGCGTACGACTCCCGCAGCGTCACCCGGTAGACGAGGTACACGGGGAGAGCGAAAATCGTGCCGAGAATGCCGAAGAGTTGCGTGCCTATCAGAATGAGAATGATACTCAAGAGCGTGTCGACTTCCACGCGCGACGGGAGCAGGAAGGGTTTTAAGTAGAGTTCATCGATGGCCTGGGTGATGACGATGGTCAGGAGCACGTAGAGCGCCGCGGCAGTTGAGTCGAGCGAGAGTGCCAGAAAGAGCGGCGGCAGAGCGGAGAGGAGCGGACCGAAGTAGGGCACGATATTGAGAAGTCCCGCGAGAATGCCCAGAATCAGCCAGCCCTGCAGCCCCGCAATGTAGAAGCCGAGGCACGTGAGGCCTCCGACGACCGCTCCTTCCAGCACGCGGGCGGCGAAGAATTCGTGCAGTTCGGTGCCGGTCGTCCTGCTCGCCCGCACGAACGCGTCTCGGTACGGCTCGGGCACCATGGAACGGATCTTCTCCGCGATCGTTTTTCGTCTCCTGAAGTACACGTACAGCATGAGCGGAATGACGAGGATGCCCTCTGCAAAGAAGAGCGCCATCTCGGAGATGATCTTCGTCACGGTCGGTGCGACGAGGTCACGTATGCCGTCAACGGTATCGGCATCGACGGTGCGGTAGCCGAGAATTCGCGGCGTGAAGGGTCCGATCTTGCTGTTGTAGAGCCGCGTCAGGGAGGCGGTGTCTGTGCGGACTTCTTGGAACGCCGCCGTGAGCTCTTTCCCCGAGTTGAAGATGAGCAGCGTGATCGTCACGGCCCAGAACGTCGTCAGAATCACGCCGTACACGTGCTTTTGCCACCGTGACAGCCGGTAGCGCGAGGCCGAACGACGGAAGTCCGTTGCCAACTTTTCCGTAATGAGAATCACGCAGAGACCGAGCACGAGCATGAGCGAGATGCGCGTGAAGAAGAACGCGAGCGCAACGAGAATCGTGAGGATCACCGCGATCACCCCGAGGATTCGCCAGACGGAAGTGTTCGTCGTCAGTGCCATCTCACACGCGGGGTTCCGGGAAGCCGAGGCGATACACCGTGACCATGATGATGATCGTGATGATGCCGATCAATGATTCGTAACCAAGACCCAGCCAGAACTGTCCGTCGCGCAACGCATCTGCCTCCATTTTCCCCGCTGCGAGGAACACGACGATGTTCAGGCCGTGTCCGATTACGATCGTCGGTGCGATGAGCGGTGTCGGAAGCCTGCCGCGCAGCCATCCCGCCATCATGCCCATGATGCCGTGCGGGAGTACGGCAAGTGCCTCGAACACCGCGCGGTCGGGATCGTAGAGCTGGTAGATGCCCGCGTTTGCCGCGGTGCCGAAGAGTCCTACGAGAAGCCCGACCCGAGCTCCGAACAGAATACCTGCGATCACCGGCACTACCATATAAATGGCGATGACCGCTCCCGGGATGAACGGATTCATTTCGATGGATCGCGCGGAGCCGATCAGCGCGTAGAGGAGGACGAAGACGATCGTGCGGCCGAAGGTTTGCTTCCACGCTCCCTGCATAGCACCGCAGTGTACGGCACGTTCCGCCGCGGCGCCAAAGACTTTCCGGAGCGTTTTGAATTCTTCCCTACCCGACTTCGCAAGAAGCTCCGATCTTCGGATCGGGATGTATGCGCGCTTGTACAGGGAAAGACGGCTACGCCGGGTTTCGCATCGTTCTCTCAGCGAACCTTTCGGATACCACGGCCTTGAAGACCGTGGAACTTCACTTTCGTTTGACCCTCACGAATCCCGATACTTCAAGCACGGAGAGCTTCTTCTCGTGCTTCTCCATCTTATCGAGCAGCAGGTTGATGCCGAGCGAGTCGCTTGCCATGTGGCTGCACTGCACGATGTTCACGTGATGCTTCTTCGCCTCCTCCACGACCTTCTCCGGTGCGTGCATGGAGAGGATCGTTCCCACTCCCGCGCGTGATTGCGCCTCGATAAATTCCTCGGGCCCGTTCGTGCCGCCCGTGAATTCCGTCGCAAAAATTTTCCCGGGGCGGCTTCCTCTCGACCCCGCGGCCAGGATCGGCGGATTTCCTTTCTTCGCGTATTGTTTGTACTCCGGAATGTCGGTGATGGCATTCAACACGTCGCCGAGCGTGTCGAATTCCTTCTTACTGATGTTCTTCTCCATGAAGCCCCACACGAGGTTGTCGGTAACGGTGTGACAGCAGAACGCTGGAATGCCGAGCAGCTCCGCCGCGCGCTCCGTGCGGAAGAGGTTATCGGAGTGAATCGATCGCCAGATGCGTTCCGTGCGCGGCCGCAGCATCGCCTCCGCGTGATTCACCGGCACGCCCGTCTGCGCCATGATGTCGATCTGCAGGTCCATCACCTTCTCCAGATCCGCAAGCGCGCGGCGCTCCGGATGGTGAATGAAGAGCGCGTCGATCTTCTTTCCTTTCTCGCGCAGCCTGTCCGCGAGCAGCACTTCGGGCGTCTCGATGTCGATGCCGACCATGAGGTGCGTGACTTCCTCCTCGCCGTCTCCGTTGATGATGCGGCAGTCGCTGTACGGATTCCACGTGCGTTCGTCATCGAAAAATTCCTTCTCCCTGCCGTCGAGCTTCTTCGCTCTTTCCGCGGTTTTCTCCAGCGTTTTCTCCACCGCCTTGCGTCCGCGCGGATCGGCATCGATGCCGTACTCCACCGCTTGTGCGAAAAATTTCTTGAGCTTCATCCGCCAAAGCGTACCCGCTCTTCCGCGCGCGTGGCAAATCGCCCCCGATTCCGCAACCAGCGGAAGAAACAGTCCACGAGCAGGAACGGATGACGCAGGGCGAATCCGGCAAGCGCACGCAGCATGCCGTTTCCCTTCCGCTCTAGAGAGGAACGTCGCGCGACGAACGTTTCCACGAAACCGTGACACGCACGGTTCAGCCCTTCCCGCACCCGGCCGCGATGCTCCCGCGGAACCATCTTCTTCATGGTGTGCAGCACTCTCAATCGGTCGAACATCCCTCGCGATGCCGTCGCGTGCCGTGCACTCGCGCCGCCTCCATGCACCCGGAAACTTCCGAGGGGCTCCGGTACATACGCAAGATCACAGGTGAGCAGCGCGCGTACCCAATACTCTTCATCAAGCAGCTGCACCATCGACGTGTCGAATCTGCCGACGCGGTTCATCACCTCCGCGCGCATCATGACGAACGACGGTTCGCCGATGAGATTGGGATGGAGACCGAGCTCGATCCATCGCAGGAGAAACGGCATGCCCTCCATTTTTCCTTCTCTCATGTGGAGTGCGCGTGCGGTTACGACGTTCTCGTAGGGCGTTTTGTCGACCTGCCCTTCAAACGCATACCGGTGATGCGCGGCGACGAGTCCGATATTCGGATCGCTCTCCAGCATCTTTGTCATTCGTTCCAGATACTGCGGTTCCCACAGATCATCCTGGAACAGGAACTGCACCAAGGGTGCGTCGATGAACTTCACGCACTCGTTCCAGTTTCCGCCGATGCCCAGGTTCCTCTCGTTCTTCCGGAAGCCGATGCGGGGGTCCGTGAGCAGGTCGCCGATCATCGCGCGGACGTCCGTCTTCGACGCGTCGTCGTTGATCGTGAGTATCCAGTCCGTGAAGGTTTGCCGAAGCACCGCGTGCAGCGCGGCGCGGAGATGTTCCGCGTCGGGTTCGTACGTGGGCAGCAGAATATGAACGCGCGCGTCCGGCATCATGTTCTACGATAGCCCAGTTTCCCCGCGATCACAGCATGCCGCCTTCCTTACATGTTCAAGAAGTACGCGGCTTCCCGCTTTGCGGCCTTCAGGTCTTCCTGTGAGACCTCCTTTCCACCGTGCAGTCTTGCATGTGCTATCGAGCAAAGGCGCAGCCTGCTTCCGAATGCGACCGTTGCCGCCTCGATTTCCGCTTCAATCGCGGGAGGTATCACCGGTTCGATTGTTTCCTGTCTTTCGTTTTCCGGTCTGTTCTTCCTGTGCTCGGCATCGGTTCCCATAAAGCTACTGTAGTATTTCCGTTCCATGTGTCAACATAGCGTCATGCGTATCGACGTTCTGACGCTCTTTCCCTCCATGTTCACGGGGCCGCTTACCGAGAGCATGGTGAAGCGCGCTCGTGCCCAGGGTCTGCTCGATCTGCAGCTCCATGATCTTCGCGCCTATGGAAAAGGTGCGCATAAGCAGGTGGACGATACGCCCTACGGCGGAGGCGCGGGGATGGTGATGATGTGCGAGCCTGTCGTGAGCGCCATCGAACAAGTCAGTGAGAACCGGAAGCCGCATCGCATCTACTTGTCGCCCGCGGGGGAGCGGCTGACGCAGAAGAAAGTGGAGCAACTCGCCGTGCATGAATCGCTTCTCCTGCTCTGCGGTCACTATGAGGGAATAGACCAACGCGTGATTGACGGATGGATCGATGAGGAAATCAGCATCGGTGATTACGTGCTCACGGGCGGAGAACTTCCCGCGATGGTGCTCATCGATGCCGTTGCGCGTCACATTCCCGGCGTCCTCGGTCATGAAAAATCCGCGCAGGAGGAAAGTTTTTCGGCGTCCCTTCAGGGGAAGAAGGAGTATCCGCACTACACGAAGCCCGAGGAGTTTCGCGGGATGAAAGTTCCGGACGTGCTGCTTTCCGGGAATCATCGGAAGATAGAGGAGTGGAGGCATCGCAACCTACGGTGATCTTCTTTCGTTGTCCGCCCGACACATCATGCTCGATGCATTGAAGTCTCAGTTACAGGAAGAAGGTGAAGTCACGTTCTCCGTGAACGTTCGTCCGAATGCGGGGAAGACAGCAGCCAAAGGATTCCTTGAGGACGGCACGATGAAGATTGATATTGCCGCGGCTCCGGAAGACGGCAAGGCGAACGTGGAACTCATTCGTTTCCTGTCGCGGGAATTCGGCGTGACGCGTGACCGGATTACGCTTCGGAGCGGGGAGACATCACGGCGGAAAACGATCGTGATTCAGCGATGATGTCTCTCGTGAATTTCCTTGAGGCGCCTGTTCGTCAGATGCGTGTAAATCTGCGTCGTCGTGATGCTCGCATGACCGAGCATTTCCTGCACCGACCGGATGTCGGCCCCGTTTCGCAGTAACTCCGTCGCGAACGTGTGCCGCAGCACATGCGGCGTCACCTTCTTCACGATGCCCGCACGCAGCGCGGCCTGCCGCACGATGCGTTCGATCGACTGCGGTTGCAGCCTGCGATTCTCCCCGTCGCCGATCTCCGCTTTCGATCTGTTCGAATTACTGAGGAAGAGCGGTTTCCAGTTGTCATCGCGCGCGTCCAGGTAGCGCGCCACGTGATCCGCCGCTTCGGCGGAGAGGAAGACGATGCGCAGCTTGCGGCCTTTTCCCCGTACCTGGAATTCGCGCTTCTGCAGATTGACCTGTTCGCGGTTGAGTCCGGAGAGTTCGCTCACGCGCAGTCCGGTCGAGTAGAGTAGATGCAGGATGGCGAGATCACGAAGGCCGTTTCTCTTCGTCGCGTCGACGGCGTTGAAGAGATCGTCAAGCTCCTCGCGGGATAATGCTTCCACCTGCCGCTGCGGTACCTTCGGCAGTTCGATCTTCTCCGGCGCGAGCGACGGCACGTCGTTCTTCGCAAGGTGCTTCAGAAGCGCGCGCAGCGCGATCAGATGATACTGCTGCGTCTTGATGTCGAGCGGCGTTGCCGTCCGCGGGTCCTCCAGCTTATGAAGGTGGAGGCGAAACCGCTTCACCGTCGCGGCATCGATCCTCGCAACGTCGATGTCCTTCGCCACGAACGATGCGAATCTTCTCAAATAATGGTTGTAGTTTTCGATGGTCTTCCTGCTCTGGTACTTGCCGACCTCGCAGTGCGTCAGGAAGTCGTCGATAGCTTCCTTCAAGTGCATGCACGCATTCTAGTGCACGGAAGCACGTCGGGCCATCGTGGTCTCACTCGCAGGAAGCCGAGTCCCCGCTGCGTACGCAGCGGTTTTCGCAGAGCGTGTACCGGATGAAGCGTCCTTCCACCGATTCGGCAAGCATGAAAGTCTGGCTGCAGAAACGTCGTTCCGCGGCCGCGCACGTGCCGAGCCTGCATACCTGTCCGGCGGGACACTCGTCATGCTCGGCGCATGATTGCGGTGCCGGGGGCTCCTCGTTTTGCGGGAGCAACGATCCCTGCAAGTTGTCGGCCCGGGGTTCCAGGAGTACGAACGTCACGGAAACCCCCGCCGCGAATGCGACGAGCGATCCGACCAGGAGCAAATGCTTCTCCTTCATCGTCGTTCAGTGTGAGCGCATTTCCCCCCGGTCGCAACCGACCCTCCGCGTTTCGTCCGTCTTCGGTATGCTTTCTCCCATGAGAGGACAATCCGACCGCGTCGACATCCTGGGCATTCCCGTCGATGCGCTCACCCTGCAACAGGCCGTGACGCGCATCCTCGCGCTCCACTCCTCCCCGGGTCAGTACCGCGTGTGCACGCCGAATCCCGAAATGATCGTCGCTGCTCAAAAGAATGTAGCGTTCCGCCGCGTGCTTGCGACCTCTGCTCTGAACCTCGCGGACGGAACGGGTCTCCTCTGGGCCGCGCGCAGACAAGGAACGCCGCTTCCCGAACGCGTGACGGGAACGGACGTGATGCACGCGCTCTGCCTGCACCCGCACTGCGGACGCGTGTTCCTGCTCGGTGCCGCACCGGGCATTGCGGAGGAAGCCGCACGGGAACTCAAGCGGCAACATCCCTCGCTCGATATCGGAGGAACGTTTGCCGGCTCACCCGCCGAAGCGGAGGAGGACGCTATCGTGGCGCGCATCGCGCGTTCCGGTTCCACGATGCTCTTCGTCGCGTTCGGTGCGCCCGCGCAGGAACTGTGGATCGCCCGTACTCTCGCGAAGATGCCGAACGTGCGGATCGCCATGGGCGTCGGCGGCGCCTTCGACTTTCTCTCGGGATCGGTCACAAGGGCACCTGCGTTTCTCCGAAACAGCGGACTCGAATGGCTCTGGCGCCTTCTGCGGCAACCTTCCCGCTTCAAGAGGATCATCGTCGCCGTCATCGTCTTTCCCCTACAGGTTCTCTTTACAAGAAGTCCGTCACCGGGACGACCGGAGTAGTTCCGGTTTTGCCACGAGCGTCCAGGGCGGGCCCTCCGGAGAGACGCGCACGAAGTACACGTCGCCTCCCTTCATGGTGATCGAATAGCGGTACTCGTTGTCGCTCCTCTTCGGCAGTTCGTAAATCTCCATCGGGAACAGTTCGTACGGTTCCAGCAATCGCGCCACCGTCAGCTCCGTCGGCGTTTCGGTTACGAGCGCTCCCTGTATCCTGCTGAGTCCGCGTCCGAGCAGAGCCGCGCACGTCACGATGACGCCGGACAGCACCAGTGCCACGAGCACGTTGGTGCGAAAGCTCCGGTGCGTGAGTTTCTCCATGTCCATTCGTTTCAGTATACACGATTTCCGGGGTGTATTGCCAGATGTGTTACCATGCGTTCGATGAGCGTTCTTGTCCTTCTCCGCCACGGGCAATCGCAGTGGAACCTGGAAAACCGCTTCACGGGCTGGACCGACGTACCGCTGACGGAGCAGGGAAAAAAAGATGCGGCTGCCTCGGGCAACACGCTCCGCGACTACTCGTTCGATCTCGCGTTCACGTCCCGCCTCATCCGTGCGCAGGACACGCTCACCGTCGTCCTCGAAACGCTCGGACAAACGAGCGTTCCCGTGGAGCGCGATTCCGCCCTCAACGAGCGCCACTACGGCGATCTGCAGGGACTCAACAAGGCCGAAACGGTGCAGAAGCACGGCGAAGAACAGGTCCAACTCTGGCGACGAAGTTTTTCGACGCGTCCGCCGAACGGCGAGAGTATTGAGGATTGCGTACGCCGGGTGACGCCCTTCGTCCGACAGTACATTCTTCCGCATGTGTACGAGGGCAAGAATGTGCTGGTCGCCGCGCACGGCAATAGCCTGCGCCCGATGTTGCGTCTGCTCGACGGTCTCTCGGATGAGGAAACCGCCTCGAAGGAAATCGGTCTCTGCGTTCCCCACGTCTACGAATTCACGGGCGAGACAATCGCGAACCGTCGGGTGATCGAGGTGCCCGGCATCGTGACGAAAGGCGCGTCGCTGACAGAGAAAACCGTGCAGAGCGGCAACGTATGAAGGAGATCACCTACCGCACGCCGGATTTTTACAAGGAACTCGAATCTTTCGCGTTCCGGCACGTACACCTGATTCTCATTGCGACGAAGCCGGACATCATCAAGCAGATTCCGCTCTACCATGAGCTGAAGGCCAGATCCCACAACGTCATCCTCGGCCACACGGGTCAGCACTACGACGAGAACCTGAGCGGCGGCATGTTGAAGGAATTCGGCGTCGAACCGGACTTCAACTTGAACGTGCGCGGAGAATCCTACGAGGTCATCAGTCAGATCATCGCGCGACTGGGATTCGTGATCGGGGAGATGAAGAAGCTCGGCAAGGTCGTCATTCCCTACGTGCACGGAGACACCACCACCGCGATGGCGGCGAGTAACGCGGGATTCTGCCATGCCTTTCCCTCGGTGCACGTCGAAGCGGGCATCAGAACGCTGACGCCGGACTACGAAGCGTTCGGCTTTGATGCGTCACGACTCGATGCGGATGCTCTTCCCGACTGGCGAACGTTCCTCATGGATCGGAAGAACTGGAAGCGCGGCAGCCTGGAGCCGTATCCCGAGCAGTTCAACACGCGCGCCGCGGAAGCGGCCACGGGGGTGCATCTGGCTCCCGTGGAACTGGATCGGGAATTTTTGACGGGCGAAGGATTTCCGGAGGACCGCATCTTCGTCGTCGGCAACACCGTGGCGGACGCGACGCGCGAGGCCATGGATCGCGCCGCTACTTCGACGATCTTCGAAACGTATCCGCTGCTGAAAGACGGAAACTTCGTGCGTTTCTGCATTCACCGCCGCGAAAACTGCCTCTCCGAGAAGCGTTTCCGCGCGATCATCGATGCGATGATATCCCTCGTCGAGGACGGGAAAAAAGTCCTGCTCATCTCGCTCTTTCAGACGGAGGCGGCGATCGATCGCTTCGGCCTGCGCGATGACATCGAGGCACTCGCAAAGAAAGAGAACTTCGTCTATTCGCCCGTCTGGCCGCTGTACACCGACGTCATTGCCGCGATGGGCAAGGCCGCGGTCTGCGCGACGGATTCGGGATCGATGCAGGAAGAGATGAACGTGATGGGCGTCCCGTGCGTGACGCTTCGTTTCGGATCGGACCGCAGTGAATCCGTCATCGCGGGAGGCAACATCATCGCGCCGCCCGTCGACGCCGCGTTCCTCAAGCAGGCGATTCTGTTCGCGTGGGAGAATAAGGAAATGCGCGCCGCACCGAAGCTCTATGGCGAAAAGGTGAGTGCCGCGTGTATCGACGCCGTCGAGCAGGTTCTCTCCCTCGGCGAAGTGGCGCGAAGTGAAGAAGAAAGACTTGGAATGTGAGGCATGAATTATGAAGTATGAAGTATGAATTATGGACATTTTCGTGCATCATAATTCATAATTCTTGATTCATAATTCACACTGTTCGTATGTTTCTCCAGCGCCTCCGCGAATCCTTGACTCTGGCCTTACTGACGCTTCTGCCGTTTCACGCATTTCTCGTCACGGTCGGTACGAAGATGCTCGTCGGGCCGGGCCATGCGCCGCTGCCGCTGCTCGCGCTCTGGAAGGAAGCACTCCTGATCGTGATCTGTCTGACGGCTGCTCTGGAAATCCTCGGCACATTTCGCATGTCTCGTGCAGCTTTTTCGATCGATCCCATCGACGGTCTTCTCCTCTTCCTGCTGTTGCTTTCGGTCGTCGTCTCGATCGCGGGACACGGTGATCCGCTCCTCTATGCGTACGGCTTCAAGTACGTGTTCGTACCGCTCTGCGCGTTTCTCGTCTTGCGACGCGTGCCGTGGTCTTCGCACCTTCCGGAGAAGGCTCTGCGCCTGATTCTCTGCGCCGCCGCGGTCATTGCCGTCTACGGCCTTCTTGCACTTCTGCTGCCGATTCCGTTCTTCGCCTCCCTCGGTTATAACGATCTCCATTCCCTCTACCTTCCCGATGGGCCGTTGCCCGCGTTTCATCAGATCGGCGGCACGGTACTCCGGCGCATGCAGAGCGTGATGAGCGGGCCGAATCAGCTGGGACTATGGCTCCTGCTGCCGTGGGCCGCAGCACTCTCCCGATGGATTAGGAAACCCTCCCTCATGTCGCGACTTCTCCTGACGCTCCTCGCGGTTGCCGTCATTCTCACATTCTCACGTTCCGCGTGGATCGCCGCGACGGTCATCGCTCTGCTCTCGCTTCTCATCCACAGGAAGAGACGCGAGGCGGTGGCGGGACTGTCGTTTCTCCTCCTGTCGTCGCTCGTCGTCGCTTTCTTCTTTCCGTCCGTCCTGCTGCGCGCTGCGTCCAGCACGGATCATCTTTCCCGTCCTCTCGAAGCCGTGCGCCGCATGATCGCAGAACCCTTCGGGGCAGGCCTCGGCGCGGCAGGGCCCGCGAGCAACCGCGTCAGTGACGCATGCGTCTTCCTCGCGGAAGACGACGATGCATCGTGGGCGTCGGACAGATCGGATCTCTGCGTGTTCCTCGGCGACGTGCAGGTGCAGCCTTCCGATACATGTACCTGTCCGTTCCTGCCGGAGAACTGGTACCTGCAAATCGGCGTCGAGCTCGGATGGATCGGCATGATCGCGTTCCTCGCATTGCTCTTCCTTGTCGCGCACCGTCTGGCGCGCTCACCGTCCTCCGATGCGCGGACGACCGTCCTGTTGGGATTTTGCGGGGTGGTGATCGCGGGGCTCTTCCTCCACAGTTTCGAGGATGCCGCCGTGTCGTTCTCGCTCTGGATTCTGCTCGCGATGCTGCTTCCCTCTTTCCGGCGCGAGGCAATCGGGTAAGCTGTCCCCATGCTCCATCCGGGCAGCATCGTCATTTTGGACTTTGGCAGCCAGTACACGCACTTGATCGGCAATCGCGTGCGACGTCTCGGTGCCTATTCGGAAATTCTCCCTCCGGAAACGCCTGCGCGCGAACTGGAGAAAGCCGCAGGAATCATCCTCTCGGGCGGTCCGCAGAGTGTCTATGATGAAGGAAGTCCGCAGGCGGATCCTGCGATCTTCGATCTCGGCGTTCCCGTCCTCGGACTCTGTTACGGTCTTCACTGGATGACGCAAACGCTCGGCGGAGAAGTGAAAGCCGGAAAAACGAAAGAGTACGGACAAGCGGAGCTTGCAATCGAACAGGCCGACGAAACGCCGCTCCGGAACATCGGAGAGAAAACCGTCGTGTGGATGAGTCACGGAGACGAAGCCGTGAAGCTTCCCGAGGGATTCACGCGCATCGCCAGTTCGGAGGATTGTGCCAACGCGGCGTTCGCGGACACGCATCGGAAACTCTTCGCGTTCCAGTTCCATCCGGAGGTCACGCACAGCGTGCAAGGCATGGAGATGCTGAAGAACTTCGTGGATCTGTGTGAAACCGCGCCATGGTCCGTGGATGATTTTGCGGCTCACATCGGCAATCAACTGCGGGAAGACGTGGCGGACAGGAAAGTGTTCATGCTCGTCTCCGGAGGCGTGGATTCCACCGTCGCCTTCACGCTGCTCAACCATGTGCTCGGTGCCGATCGCGTGCAGGGACTCCTCGTGGACACCGGGCTCATGCGCAAGAACGAAGTCAAATTGATCGAAGACGCATTCGCGAAACTCGGCATCACGAATCTCCATATCGAAGATGCATCCGAAGAATTCCTGCAAAACCTTGCGGGCGTCACGGAACCGGAGGCGAAGCGCGCCATCATCGGAGACACCTTTCTCGCCGTCCAAAAACGCGTCAGCGAATCCATGAATCTTCGGATGGAAGACGGATGGATGCTCGGGCAGGGGACCATTTATCCGGATACGATCGAAACCGGCGGCACCACGCATGCGGACAAAATCAAAACGCACCACAACCGCGTGGAAGCGATTCAAGAGATGATCGACAAGGGCCTCGTCATCGAACCGCTGAAAGAACTCTACAAAGACGAAGTGCGACTGCTCGGCGAGAAGCTCGGGCTGCCGCATGATCTGGTGTGGCGTCATCCCTTTCCCGGCCCCGGCCTCGGCGTGCGGATTCTGTGCGCGGAGAAAGCGGATGACTTTTCGGGCGACGTTCCGAAGGACTGTTCCGTCCTCCCCGTGCGGTCCGTCGGCGTGCAGGGAGACAATCGCACGTACCGCCACGCACTCGTGGCCTTCAGAAGCGATCCGTTCACATTCGATGAGGAACTCCTGCGGATGGCCAGATCCGTTCCGAATACGCACCCCGATTTCAACCGCGTGCTGCTGTGCCTGACGCAGACGTCGCCGCGAACGTTCGCGTTCTCACCGCTCACGCTCACCGGAGAGCGGGCGGATCTGCTTCGCGAGGCCGACGCCATCGTGGATGAGGAAATGCGCGGCGCGGATCTGTACGAGGACATCTGGCAGTTCCCGGTCGTGCTGCTTCCCGTCGGATGTAAAGAGGGGAATCAATCGATCGTTCTGCGGCCCGTCGCATCCACGGATGCCATGACCGCGCACGTACCGCTGCTTCCCGCGGAGGTTCTACGATCCATGACCGCGCGCATCGCGGCGCTTCCGGGCATTGATGCCGTCTTCTACGACCTGACGAGCAAACCTCCGGGCACGATCGAGTGGGAGTAGGGTCACGGGCGTCTGCCGCAATGTTCTCCCGTTCTTGTTACCTTTCCTCTCCTTTCGACGTAGTTTCCTCTATACTGCGATCTCATTTCTCATGTCTGCTTCTCCGCTGCCGCAGGAAAAACTCGCCTCGCTTGTCGCACAGGCCCAGGACGGAGATACCGATGCGTTCGGTAAGATCTACGACGAGTTTCTGACGCCCGTCTATCGCTACGTCGTCTTCCGCTTTCCCAAGGAACTTGCCGAGGATCTCGTCGCGGACATCTTCGTGAAGGCATGGGAGAAGCTGCACACCTATCAACCGCGGAAGAACGTGCCCTTCTCCGCCTGGCTCTTCCGTATCGCGCGGCACGTGGTCATTGACGCGTACCGTTCGCAGCGTGGATTTGACGAAATCCCCGAAACGATCGTTGATGAGACGAGCTGGAGCAAGCCCGACCACAAAGCCAACCACGCGCTCGTCATGAAGATCGTGCGCAAGGCCATGAATGCCCTCCCCAAGCGATACCGCGAGACGCTGCTCTTAAGCTACGTGAGCGAGCTCAGTACCCGCGAAGTTGCCAAAGCCATGCGCGTGAGCGAGGGCAGTGTCCGCATTCTCCGCTTCCGGGCGCTGAAAAAGCTGCAAGATTCCCTCCCTCCTTCATTGCAGGATCATCCGTAACGGAAGCGCAACCCATCCGTTTCTACAGTTAGAGACTTTATGGCCTTCGACTCCTTCCTTAAGAGGCTCAGCCGCACAACTCATCCCTCCGGTGAGGAACGCGACCGTATCCGGCGGCGAATGGAAGCCCGCATGGCCGCTCCGAGGCTGATACGGCTTACGGAAGAGACGTCGCTCTCCCATGATGCGGCGAGCGGCCTGAGGCACCGCGTGCTCTCGCGCATCGGGAAACCCGCACGCTCCCTCTTTCCGCTGCTCAAGGACATCGCATCTCCCACGGCAGCTGCGTCCGCACGGATGCGCGCACGACTGTTGCCGCGTCTGGTTCCTGTTCGTTCCTCCGCGTTCGATCAGATGCTCAAATGGACCGCCGCGTTCGCCGCGTTCGCCTTTCTGATCCGACTCATGCCGTTCCTGCTTCTGACGCCCGTCACGCAGGCGAGCAGCAACGTCACGCTCCTGCCGACGTACGGAGACGTCACCATGACGGTTGCCGGTTTCTCGGTTCCCGTGGAGGAAGAGACGGTGCTCACGGGGCCGGTGCTCGTGCAGACGGGCGAAGGCGAGGCGACGATCATTCTGCATGACGACGGAGTGTTGCGTCTGGCGCCTCACACGACGATTCGTCTGCATGATCTCACCGACAGGCCCGATCCGTCTTCACTCGTCACCGCAAGCTTCGTGCGCGGGAACCTGTGGGTCGTCGGGTTCCTGGCGCCCACGGCGTCTCCGCTCTCCGTCGAACTTCCATCCGGTGAGCAGATTCTGGTGCAGGAGGGAAGCGTCTCGTTCACGGATACGCCTCATGCCGCCGTGTCCGTCTTCGATCGCAGGGCGATCGTGGAGCGCGGCGCCGAAGAGCTGTTCCTCGTTTCCGGGGAGCGTGCGAATCTCTCCCTCGGTACGCTCGCCGCGCAATCGCTTTCCCCGGTCGCTTTTGAGGACGAATGGGTGACCCAGAACCTGAACCGCGACGCGTTCCACCGCGCGGAGATCGCGGTCATGCAGAAGCAGCGTCGCGAGGAGATGGCCGGCATCCTGCCGACCTCCATCTTCTATCCCGCCAAGCGGCTCGCCGAACAGGTCGACGTCCTCATGACGGTCGGCGACGACGCGCGTACGCAGAAGCGGATTCGCCAGGCCGACACCCGCCTCAGCGAGGCGCTCGCGCTCTTCGGGGAAGGAGCCGTGAAGCAGGCATCCGGCGCGCTCCTTGAGTACCGTGAGACGCTCCTGTCACTCGCATCCGGCACGGGCGACAACCTCGTGAAGTTCCTCGTGCGCAAACAGGTGGAGGAGGCGAGCGCATCGCTTGCCGCCGTGACGCCGGATGATCAGCGCTACGCTCTGAAAGAGGCCGTCTACTCCGTGGTGTCCGCGGTGCCCGATACGCAACTGAAGCCGAAGGACCTGGAAGGGTACGTGCTCGTCGACAAGCTCTCCTCGTTCAACCGGAACTTCTCCGGAACCGGCAGCGTGAAGCAGGCGCAGCACCTGCTGGAGGAAGTCACGCCGTATCTCTCGCAGCTTCTTGCGGAGGAGAGCGAACTGCACCCGCTCCTGAAAAAGGAGGCGACGGCGCTCCTCGTTACCGCGTCCGCGTCCATCGCTTCTCTCCAGCGGCAGGAAATGGGAGAGGAGAATCAGGAACTGCTCGATGCCATCGCGCAGGAGATCGACGACTACCTTCCGCCGGAAGGCACGTCCGACATCATCGCCTCGGAAGAAGAGCTCACTAACATCGTCCAGGGCATGACCGAGCGCATCTTCGTCTTCAAGATGTCGCGCAGCCGTTACAACCAACTGCTCTACGAGATGCGCCAGATCGAGGATCACCCGCATCGGGGAAGCATCCTGCGCCGTCTCTATCAAGCGCTTCCCGAAAACGGACTCGCACGCTACGTGCGCAGCGAAATGGTCGAACTGCGTGAGGAGCTCGATCAGTAGTCGGCGAGCTTGCGCTTGACCCGAAGCGCGGCATTCTCCACACTGCGCGGGCGATGTATACGATTACCGATTTAAAGCCCGGCAGGGCGATCGTCGTGGACGGCGAGCCGTTCCTCATCCTGTCGTCTCAATTCGGACGCAAGAGCCAGTCGAAGGCGAACATGCAGACGAAGCTCAAGAATCTCAAGACGGGCGCCGTGATTTCGCGCAACTTTCAGGGAAGCGAGAAGATCGATCCCGCCGACGTCGGCTACCGTCATGTGCAGTACCTCTACGGCTCGGACGGCAAGCGCACGTTCATGGATCTGGAAACGTACGATCAGTTCGAACTCACGGACGACTCGCTCGGCGAGGTAACGGATTTCCTCACGGACGGCATGGAGGTGGATGCGCTTCTCTTCGAAAGCACTCCCATCGGCATCAAGCTCCCCGTGGCGGTCATACTGACGATCACCGAGACGATGCCGGGCGTGAAGGGCGATACCGCGACCGGCGGCACCAAGCCCGCGAAGCTCGAGAGCGGAGCGACGATCAACGTGCCGCTCTTCCTGCAGGAGGGAGACAAGATCAAAGTGAATACGGAAACCTACAGCTACATCGAGCGCGCTTCGGCGTAGGATCAGGCGATCTTCTTGAG
>CAYWPP010000014.1:0-1096 GCA_964460475.1 uncultured Candidatus Peribacteria bacterium | reverse complement strand
GTGAGCACGAGGGACGACGCGCGCTTCGGGTCTTTCGCTTCCGAGGCGACGGCGTCGAAGAGACGTCGCAACTCGGGATCATCGATGAGCAGCTGTGCGTCGGCTTCGCTCAGTCCGCGATCAACGTATGCTGCCCGCATCGTCTGCGGCAGCGCGGGGATCGATGCGCGCAGTTCCGCGATCGTCGCTTCGTCAAACGCGAGCGGGGGAATGTCGGGCTCCGGGAAGTAGCGGTAGTCGGCGGCGGATTCCTTGTCGCGCAGCAGGACGGTCTTCTCCTCGTCGTCGATCCATCCGACCGTTGTTTCGCCCTCGGGCGGCTTTCCCTGTTCCCAGAGCTTCCGGAGTTTCTTCTCCTCGTGCATCAGCGCCTTTTCGAGAGACTTGAAGGAATTCAGGTTCTTGATTTCCGTGCGCGGATACAACTTCTTCTCGCCCTTCGGGCGCAGCGAGATCGACGCGTCGAAGCGCATCATGCCCTTGAACATGTCGGCTTCGCTCGCGTTGACGGCGATGAGAATCCTGCGCAGCTCCTGCGCGAAGGCGACGGCATGAGCGGCCGAACGGAGATCCGGTTCCGTGACGATTTCCATGAGCGGCGTTCCGGCACGGTTGAAATCGCAGAGTGATCGCGCGCCTCTGTGCATGAGTTTGCCGGCGTCGTTCTCCATGTGCAGCCGCGTGATGCCGCAAGTGACCGGTGCGCCGTCCGCGGTGAACGACATCGAACCGCGTTCCGCGAGAGGGAAGTCGTACTGCGAGATCTGGTACCCCGCCGGAAGATCAGGATAGAAGTAGTTCTTCCTGCTGAAGTGGTTACGCAGCGCAATGGTGCAGCCGAGCGCGAGCGCCGCCGTTGCGGCTTTCTTCACCGCTTCCGCGTTCGGTACCGGGAGCGTGCCGGGGTGCCCCATGCAAATCGGGCAGACGAGAGTATTCGGCGGTTTGCCGAAGGCGTCGTTGCCGCAGGCGCAGAACATCTTCGTGCGCGTATTCATCTGCGCGTGCACTTCCAGACCGATGACGGCTTCCAGTTCCGGCATGGGCGCAGGCTAGCCGTTTTTCCGTGAAACAGGAAGACATCCTTGGCAATTGA
>CAYWPP010000013.1:0-28601 GCA_964460475.1 uncultured Candidatus Peribacteria bacterium | reverse complement strand
TCTCGTTGCGAGCGGTTGCGTGAATGCGGGGAACAACGTGAATTGGGATTTTGGCGACAGCGTCGCTCCCACGATCCTCACGCCGGCAAGCGGTTCCTTCACGGGTACCTCCACTCCCCTCCTCTCGGGAACGGGCACGACGGTCGGCGCCACGATCAGAATCTACTCCGGTGCAACGGTCGTCGGCACGACGACGGTTGTCTCCGGCGAAACGTGGTCACTGAACACAAATGCACTGGATGACGCCACCTACACGCTGCATGCAACCGAGCAGAACTTCTCGGAAAGTGATCCGTCAAACAGCATTATCGTGACAATCGATACGGCCGTCCCGAATGCGCCCACCATCACGAGTCCCGCAAACAACACCTTCACGAGTGATTCCACGCCGACGGTGACGGGAACCTCTTCGGCTTCCGAATCGGGATCAACCGTGAATGTGTTCTCCGGAGCGACGGTCATCGGAACCGGTACCGTCCTCAGCAACGGAACGTGGAGCCTGACGATTGATGATCGTGATGACGGTCGCTACTCCCTCACGGCCAGAGTAACGGACAGAGCCGACAATCAGAGCTCTGCTTCCACCGCCGTCCTCATCACGGTCGACACGGCAAATCCGGCAGCGCCGACCATCACGAGTCCGACGAACGGCAGCTTCCTCAGCGACAGTACACCGACGGTCACGGGTACATCCGCTGCCTCTGAATCGGGATCAACCGTGAACGTGTTCTCGGGTGCTGTCATGATCGGTACGGGAACGGTAGCAAGTGACGGCAGCTGGAGCGTGACAATCGATGAGCAGGATGATGGACGATACAGTCTGACCGCGAGGATCACGGATCGTGCGGACAATCAGGGCTCAGCTTCCACCGCCGTCCTCATCACGGTCGACACGGCAAACCCTGCAGCTCCGACGATCACGAGTCCTGCCAACAACTCCTTCACGAGTGATTCCACGCCGACGGTTACCGGAACGTCCGCAGCCTCGGAATCGGGATCAACCGTGAACGTGTTCTCGGGTGCCGTCATGATCGGAACCGGTACCGTCCTCAGCAACGGAACGTGGAGCCTGACGATTGATGATCGTGATGACGGCAGGTACAGTCTGACCGCAAGGATCACGGATCGTGCGGACAATCAGGGCTCAGCTTCCACAGCTGTCCTCGTGACGATTGATACAGAAAATCCGGCAGCGCCGACGATCACGAGTCCTGCAAACAACACCTTCACGAGTGATTCCACGCCGACGGTGACCGGAACGTCCGCAGCCTCGGAATCGGGATCAACCGTGAACGTTTTGGCTGATGCAACGGTCGTCGGAACCGGTACGGTCCTCAGTAACGGAACATGGAGCATCACCGTCGATGATCTTGAAGACGGCTCCGTCTCCCTCACGGCCATTGTGACTGACAGAGCGAGCAATCAGAGCGCGGCTTCTACTGCAGTCACCATCACGATCGATACCGAAAATCCGGCTGCGCCAACGATCACGAGTCCTCTGAACGACTCCTTCACAAGCGATCAAACGCCGCTTGTCACGGGTACGTCCGCTGCCTCCGAATCCGGTTCGACCGTGAACGTCTTCTCGGGAAGCACGATGATCGGAACCGGCACGGTGACAAGTGACGGCAGCTGGAGCGTGACGACTGAAGAACTGGCGGAAGCAACCTACGTCTTCACTGCACGCCTGACCGATCGCGCGGACAATACCGGCGATCTCTCGACGGGCGTCACGGTGACGATCAGCACGAGCGTGCCGGATGCGCCGACGATCACGAGTCCTGCAAACGGCAGTTTCCTCAGCGACAGTACGCCGACCGTGACGGGTACATCCGATGTATCTGCCTCGGGATCGACGGCCACCGTGTACTCCGGCGCCACGGTGCTTGGAACGGGCACGGTGGTGAGCGACGGCTCCTGGACGATCGACATCGGTCCTCTCAATGACGGGCGCTACAGATTGACCGCGACCATTACGTCGCTGTCCTCATTGGAAGGCGGGCACTCCACGGCCGTTCTCATCACGATTGACACCACGCAACCGAATGCTCCGACCATCACGAGTCCGACGAATAACTCCTTCACGAGTGATGCCACGCCGACGGTGACGGGCACATCCTCTGCCTCGGAATCGGGATCAACCGTGAACGTGTTCTCAGGAAGCACGATGATCGGCACGGGAAGCGTGACGAGTGACGGCAGCTGGAACCTGGAAACGGATGAACTTGATGACGGCCGCACCGTGCTCACGGCGAGAATCACGGATCGTGCCGGTAACCAGAGTTCTGCTTCCACTGCGGTTCTCGTGACGATCGATACGGAGAACCCTGCGGCTCCGAGTATCACAAGTCCTGCAAATAACTCCTTCACGAGTGATGCCACGCCGACGGTGACCGGAACGTCCGCAGCCTCGGAATCGGGATCAACCGTGAATGTGTTCTCGGGTGCCGTCATGATCGGAACCGGTACCGTCCTCAGCAACGGAACGTGGAGCCTGACGATTGATGATCGTGATGACGGTCGCTACTCCCTTACCGCCAAAGTGACGGACAGAGCCGACAATCAGAGCTCCGCCTCGACTGCGGTTCTGGTGACGATCGATACGGTGCAGCCGAATGCTCCTGCGGTTGTGACTCCTGCTGACGGAACATACACAAGCGACGATACGGTGACGCTCACGGGTACGGCGGATGCAACGGAATCCGGCGGTACGGTCAGCGTGCTCTCGGGTATCACGTTGCTCGGCACCGGCATCGTCCTGAGTGACGGAAGCTGGAGCCTGACGACAAGTACGCTTGATGATCAGACATACGGATTCAGAGTACGCGTGACGGACAGAGCCGAGAATCACGGCGCCCTGTCAACGACGACCACGGTGACGGTCGATACAGAGAACCCTGCGGCTCCGACGATCACGAGTCCGACGAACGGCAGCTTCCTCAGCGACAGTACGCCGACCGTGACGGGAACCTCTTCTGCTTCCGAATCAGGCTCCACGGTGAATGTGTTGGCTGATGCAACGGTTGTCGGAACCGGTACGGTCCTCAGCAACGGAACATGGAGCATCATCGTCGATGATCTTGAGGACGGTTCCGTCTCTCTCACGGCCACAGTGACTGACAGAGCGGGCAACCAGAGTTCTGTCTCGACGGCGGTTCTGATCACGATCGATACCCAGAACCCTGCGGCGCCGACGATCACGAGTCCTGCCAACAACACCTTCACGAGTGATTCCACGCCGACGGTGACGGGAACGTCCGCCGCCTCTGAATCGGGATCAACCGTGAATGTGCTGGCCGATGAATCGGTCGTCGGAACGGGAACGGTGACGGCTGACGGCAGCTGGAGTATCACCACCGATACGCTTGATGACGGCTCGGTCTCTCTCACGTCCAGAGTGACGGACAGGGCGGGCAACCAAAGCTCCGCTTCCACGGCGGTTCTGGTGACGATTGATACGGAGAATCCTGCGGCTCCGACGATCACAAGTCCGGTGAACGGCTCTGCCACGAATGACACGACGCTGGCGGTAACAGGCACCTCCGCCTCCTCCGAATCCGGTTCGACCGTGAACGTCTTCTCGGGAAGCACGATGATCGGAACCGGCACGGTGACAAGTGACGGCAGCTGGAGCGTGACGACTGAAGAACTGGCGGAAGCAACCTACGTCTTCACTGCACGCCTGACCGATCGCGCGGACAATACCGGCGATCTCTCGACGGGCGTCACGGTGACGATCAGCACGAGCGTGCCGGATGCGCCGACGATCACGAGTCCTGCAAACGGCAGTTTCCTCAGCGACAGTACGCCGACCGTGACGGGTACATCCGATGTATCTGCCTCGGGATCGACGGCCACCGTGTACTCCGGCGCCACGGTGCTTGGAACGGGCACGGTGGTGAGCGACGGCTCCTGGACGATCGACATCGGTCCTCTCGATGACGGACGGTACAGCCTGACCGCGACCATCACATCGGTTTCCTCGTTGGAAGGCGGGCATTCCGCAGCGGTCCTCGTGACCATTGATACGGAAACGCCAAGTGCTCCGACCATCACAAGCCCTCTGAACAACTCGTTTACGAATGACTCGACACCGGTTGTCACGGGCACCTCTGCCGCTTCTGAATTCAACTCCACGGTGAACGTCTTCTCCGGAGCCCTCATGATCGGTACGGGAACCGTGACGAGTGACGGAAGCTGGAGCCTTGCAACTGATGAACTCGATGAAGGTCGCACCGTGCTCACGGCGAGGATCACGGATCGTGCCGGTAACCAGAGTTCTGCTTCCACTGCGGTTCTCGTGACGATCGATACGGAGAACCCTGCGGCTCCGAATATCACAAGTCCTGCAAATAACTCCTTCACGAGTGATGCCACACCGACGGTGACGGGCACATCCTCTGCCTCGGAATCGGGATCAACCGTGAACGTGTTCTCGGGTGCCGTCATGATCGGAACCGGTACCGTCCTCAGCAACGGAACGTGGAGCCTGACGATTGATGATCAGGATGACGGCAGGTACAGCCTGACGGCGAGGATCACGGATAGAGCGAATAACCAGAGCTCCGCCTCGACTGCGGTTCTCGTGACGATCGATACGGTGCAGCCGAATGCGCCGACGATCACGAGTCCCGCCAACAACACCTTCACGACTGATTCCACCCCGACGATCACGGGTACGTCCGCCGCCTCTGAATCAGGATCAACCGTGAACGTGTTCTCGGGCGCGACGGTCATAGGAACCGGTACCGTCCTCGGCAACGGAACGTGGAGCCTTACGATTGATGATCAGGATGACGGCAGGTACAGCCTGACGGCGAGGATCACGGACAGAGCGAATAACCAGAGCTCCGCCTCGACTGCGGTTCTCGTGACGATCGATACGGTGCAGCCGAATGCGCCGACGATCACGAGTCCGACGAACGGCACTACGGTCTTCGATCCGACACTGTCCGTGACCGGAAGCGCAGGAATCGCCGAACAAGGCTCACGCGTGAACCTGTTCTCCGGCAGCGTGATGCTTGGAACAGGTACCGTCGCACCGAGCGGCAACTGGACGATCGTAACCGAATACCTGCTGAACGGTACGTACGTGCTGACCGCAAAAACAACGGATCAGGCGGAGAACGTCAGTACGCTCTCAACCGCCGTTGCCATCACCATGCAGGGAGAATCCTCTCTCTCGGGAACGGTCTTCGGCGACACCGATGAAGACGGACTGATCGACGCGGGCGAAACCACGGTGTTCTCCGGCGTCACCATCAATATCACCGGTACCAGCGGCACGGGCGGAGCAGTTGCACGCAGGACGCGCAGCAACTCCGGAGGTACGTACCTGTTCGACGGACTGCCTGTCAGCTCCGGAAGCTACCTGCTTGTGGTGAACCCTCCCATCGGATACGAAACAACCACCACGAACAGCCGCAGCTTCTCCTTTGAGACAGGCGGGCAAAGCAGGACGGAAAACTTCGGATTCGTCGCGGAATCGACAGACGACGAATCGGAAGGCGGGGATACTCCTTCTGAAGGCAGCGGTTCCGCGGGATCGCAGGGAGGCGGAGGCGGAGGAGGCATCGTCGTCCTCAGACCCCGCATCGTCGAGGAGGGTGACGATGACATCATCGAATCGCCCGAAGAGAGCGAGGGCATCACCCTGTCGCAGGAGGAACTTGATGAAATCGCACGGCGCGAACTTGCCCGCGAAATACGGCAGCGGCACATCGAACGCGCCGAGGAAATCGCCCGCAGGGACGGAAGCACGCAGGACTCCCTTGAAGAATCCCTCCTTGCCCTCATTGAGGAGCGCAGACTGCTCAGAGAAGCAGGACGCGGAGAAGGCGAAACGGAAAGTGATGACGGATTCTCGCCGGGGATCTCCCCAAGCTTCGCCGATAACATCCGCAGGATCTCTGTGGAAGTCGCACGGCAGTCGCGAGCACTTCTCAGCGTCCGCGACAGCGTCGCACTGCCGGATAGCCGCGCGAACAGACTTGCATCGGAAGGCATGTCGGCCGTCATGAAGATCGCCGCAGACCGCACCCTTGCCGCGGTGCGCGCAACGGGTAACGGCATCGCAAACGGCATCAGCGGCGCGCTCGCGGGCATCGATCGAGGCTTGACGCGCACCGGTAACGCCATCGCATCGGTGGGAGGCGGCCTTCTCGAGAACGCAAGCGACGACGTACAGCGGTTCGCAGTGCGCGGAATGAATACCGTTACGGGCATGGTGGTGCGGGAGACGAACAGGCAACGTGACCAGCGTGAGCGCATCGCCCAAAGCAGGGCGCGCGTTGCTGCGGTACTGCGTTCCTCGATCGTGCGCCCCGTGGAGCGTTCGGTATACGCCATGGGCAGGAAAGCATCCATCGCGTCCATCGCAAGTAGAAACAGCGTCAATGCGCTCTCGGACTTCCTCCGCGCGGGCGGTGAAGAAACGAGAAGCTACCTCGCGGGTCTGATCAACAGGGAAAGCGAACTGCGCGGCGCGGCTCCGCAGGCTCCGTCCGTACCGGTGGAGTACAAAACCAAGCTGCGCAAGAGCGAGAACGAAACGACCATCGCCGCGCTCCACATGGGCATCTTCAATCCCCAGGGAGTTCCGTATGGCAACACGCCCGTCGTCCTCTTCTCCGTTCCGAAAGTGACGCTGACGAGCACGGACGGTATCGCAACGTTCCATGAAGTGGAGGCCGGCAAGCACAGATTGGAAATTCACCTGCCGGACGACACCGTGGAAATCCGTGAAATCGTGATCGAGCCGCCGTCCGCTCTGTCCTCCGACATCAATCTGACGGAAGATATCGTGCTCCCCGTCGTCCAGGTCTTCGTCGCCGATGCTTCCCTGCGCGGTTCCGCTCCGAATCCGACGAACTTCCCTCCGCTTGCGCTGCTCCTCATCGCGCTCTTGAGCATCGGAAACGTCCACCTGCTCTATAACTTCCTGAGAAAGAGAAAGAAGAAGGGGCCGCCGACGGCCGGCCGCAGGAAGACCTGGTGGTTGACAAAAGAAATTCGTTAAAGTCTTCCTACGTTTGGAAGGGCGTTTCCCTGTATCTTTTTTCAGAAGGAGCGTATAGTGGGTGCACTCTTTTCGCACGCTTCTCTTATGCTCACCCGCCTTTCTTTTCTCTTGTGTTTGTGCCTCGTCCTCGCGGGCTGCTTCGGCGGCACCGATGAGTCGCCGTCCGACAACGGAGGAGATGCCTCCTCTTCGTCTTCGTCACTGACTTCGTCCTCTCCCGCAACCAGGAACGTGACGTATGAAGGAACGATCGATGAACTCGGCATCACGATCTATCAGCAAGGCACACACCGTCTGACGCTCGATAACGGAGATTTCATCCTGCTTACGTCCGGCGACCCGGGCCTTGATCTTGATGCCTACCTCGACAAGCGCGTGGAAGTGCGCGGCTCGTCGCAGCCCACCGTCGAAGCGGGGGGCACCATCATGACCGTCGGAGTCGTGACGCTGCTGGAAGACGACTCTTCCAGTTCCTCCGCGTCTTCGGCACCCATGTGCGGAGGTATCGCGGGCATCCCGTGCGATGAAGGAATGATCTGTATCGATGATCCGTCCGATGATTGCGATCCGACTCAAGGCGGAGCCGACTGCAGCGGTATCTGCGTTACCGATTCTTCTCCTTCTCCTTCGTCTTCGTCTTCATCTTCTTCCTCCGCGATCACGAGCTCCTCTGCCGTCTCCTCGGCATCGTCGCCGCAGAGTCCTCCGGCTGCTTCCTCATCTTCCGCCTCAAGCGCCCCCTCCTCGTCTTCCGACGAACAGATCGAAGCCATGGCGGAGCAAACGTATGACGATGATGCTCAGTGGACGCAGGAGTACTGCACGAGTCACATCGGCTTCTGCATTCCCGTCCACAGGAATTGGTTCTACAAGTCCTTCGGCACGACGACTTCCTTCCTCTGGCACGTGGAGTTCGACCTCGCGGCCATCGAGAATCTCGGCGACGGGCCTCTCTCCCTCAATCTTCTGTCGGGCTCGACGGAACAGAGCGGTCAAATCGTTCAGGACGGTTCACTCGTGAGAGGAAGATTGAACTGGAGCGAGAACAGGCACTTCGAGATCGTCGGAGACGCGCGTCTGCGACCTGCAATCGAGTACCTCCTCTCGCATATTGAGCAATTCTCCCCTGCGGAGGAATAGCCGTGTCCCCTCCCCCTCCGCATGCCCCTGTTTCACTACCGCGCTCTCAATGAAGCGGGAAAGGAAGTCAAAGGAACCATCGACGCATCCAACAAGGAAGGTGCGCTTGATGCGCTGGCGCAACTGAACATGAAGCCGCTTGAAGTGGAAGATATGGCGGCTCCTTCGCCCGTGCCTCGTCCTGCGCCTTCCCCTCCTCCCGCTCCGGCCAAACAGCCTCCGCGTTTTGCAAAGTCTCCGGTACCTCCGACTTCTCACCCCCCCACACAAGAAATCCCGCGCAGTGCTCCTCCCGTGGCAAAGCCTTCCACGCCTCCTCCTCCTTCGTCGCCTGCCCCGACGCCCACTCCGCCTCCGTCGCCCGCCGTTGCCGCGAAGAAGGCTCCCGCACCTGCCAAACCGAAGCGCCCGGCCGGCCCGGGACTGTTTACCAGATTGACCAGGTGGCTGCGTTCACTCGTTCCTTCGCGTCCCGTGCGACGTTCCCCCTCGGCTCCCCCGCCCCCGTCACAGTCGAAATCCGCCCCAGGCACGGCTCCCGTCGCCTCGCCGGCGAAGCCGGCGACTCTTCCACCACCGGCACCCGCGGCACCTCCGCCTGTTCCCCCACCCGTCGCAGAGACGAAGGCTCCCGCTGACGCGGCGCCGGAACGGAAGTCGACGACCGAAAAGAAGCAAGACCCTCCTCAGCCTGCACAAGCCCACACGGCGCAGAAAAATTCCAAAGATACTGTATTCGCTCCGCGTGCGCTTCCGCAGAAGAAAGCGCCGTCCGTCACCGTTGCCTCCCGTCAGTATGCCCCGCTCGTATCGACGATCCGCCTGTACGCGGGGTGGCTGCTTGCGTGGTACGGACTCGTTATCGTGCTCGGTTACTACGTACGCGTGCGCGACGTGCCGTTTCCGGTACCGATCGTGGAGGGACTGCTGCTCTCTCCGCTCGTCTTCAATTTCCTCCTCGCGACGTTCCTCTTTCTGCTGCTCTCCTCCGTCCATCGCCTCTTACGCGGAGGCATTCTCAAAGGCCTCGTCTTTGCCGCTCTCGGCATCACCCTGTTCTGGGCACTGCAAAAGGGATTCTGATACTTCCAACGACCTCGGACGCGTTACAGACCGAGTTGCTTGCGAATTTCGTCGGCCTGGGCCTGCTCCTGTTCTTTCGCCTTTCCCTGCACCGCAACGGATTGCAGATCTTTCCAGTCTTCGGCATGCATGTTCTCGAGATTCTTCAGTTGCTTCAGGTGCTTCGGTGACAGCTCCGAAAACTTCTTCTTCTCCTCGGTCAAAATTTTCTGCAGTTCGTCGATCTGGAACTGACTGAGCTTCGGCACCGCCTGAATAATTCTCCACTTCTCGTCCCGGGTCAGCGAGATGGAACCGCGCAGATGATTCAAGAATTCCTGCTCGTCAAACGTGGTCTGCGGATGCGCGGGTACCGCAATGTTCTCATTGGAGAGCGTTGCGGTGATGGAACCGAAGCGGTAGTCGCCGATCTCCGCAAGAACCTTCAGATCTTCTTCGTCATACCCCATGTCAGCCGTCGCCTGCGTGCCGGGGGGCGGAGGCGGAGGACCGCTGTCGCGAGGCGGCGCGGAGCCGTCATCATCGCCCTGTCCACCACCGCCCTGCTGAGGGGGTGGGGGCGGAGCCGAGAAAACCTGCGAAGGGTCGAGTCCCTCCTGCGGCACGGACTCGCCCGGCCGCGGAGGCTGTGCTCCTCCCGCTGGTTGCTGCGCATCATCAGCCATACGCGCGGATTGTATCAGCTTTCACCGACATCGCAATGCGATCACGATTCACGGAGAATATGAAGCGCGATACCGGCGGCAGTCGACACGTTGAGGGATTCCTTCCTGCCATGCATGGGAATGTGCACCACGACATCCGCATCCTCAAGCGTCTCTTGCGGCACACCACGCACTTCGTGACCCAGAATCAGGCACACGGCATCCGGCACGTCGTAGTCGCCGAGAGGAATGCTCCCGTCCGTGCGTTCCAATGCTGCAATCGTCCATCCTTCCGCCCTGAGCATGCGCGCCGTTTCCAGCGCATCATCCGCATGCGACCAGGGAACCCACGCTTCCGCACCGAGTGCCGTCTTCGTAATTTCCGCACGCGGCGGCAGCGGGGTGTAACCGGTCAGGTAGAGATGTTCGACGGCGAACGCGTCGCAGCACCGAAACAGCGAACCCACGTTCCACAGCGAGCGGATATTATGAGCAATGACGGCGATTCTCGGCTTCATGATGCTGCAATCCTCTCGAGCGTGCCGGCGTGTGGATTGCACAGGATCTCCAGAACTTCCCTCGCGCCCAGCGCGTTCTCATCGACGTTCCTGCAGTCGTAACAGATACCCGTTTGGCTCCCCGTGCCGAAGAGCGTCTCTCCGGTGTCCGGGCTCTCCCGACGCAGAAACGTCACGCCCGAGAGTACCTGCTCTCGCTCTTCCCCAAGAGCCTTCGCAGCGGCATCCCAGACGCGGAACGTCTTCCCGCTTCGCACGAAAGCGATTTCCTTCTTCGGATTGAAGACGGATACGGAATGCAGCGCGGCGGCCGTGTCGGCATCCCCGGGAAGGATGTAGCGGTACTGTTTCAAGCCGGCAGAAGGCAAAAGCCGTCGCAGCGCCTGCTCCACGGTGCGCTCTTCATTATCCGTAATGAGTGCGGCGATGAAGATTTCCCCGTCACGGGAACGGCGTACGGGCATGGGAGCGGGAGCGGCCGGCGCATCCGCGGTACGAACACTTCCCGACCAGGACTTCTTCCCGACGATCCACTCGCGCATGGAATGGAAGTACGGATCGCCGAGGACGGTGCGTTCCGGATGCGGCATGAGCGCGACGACGTTGCCCGCCGGGTTGCAGAGTCCGGCGATGGCAAACAGCGAGCCGTTCGGCGTCACGTCGGGGCGGTCCGACACGTTTCCCTCCGGATCGCAGTAGCGGAAGGCAATCTGGTCATTGGCCTGGAGCAATGCCAGAAGCTCCGGATCATTCGTGGTGAAGCGCCCTTCACCGTGCGCCATCGGCATGGCCATCACCCCGCTCCAGTTCGAGGTGACGCAGCGATTGCGGTCGCACGCCGGCGCGATGTGAATCCACTCGTTGAGGAATCCTTGTGCCGTCCAGCCGTTATCGGAAGGAAGCGCATTGCGCGCAATGCTCATTCGCAGGCCGTCACCGAGCGGCAGAAGACCGCTCTCGATCAGAATCTGCGCGCCGTTGCAATTGCCGATGACGGGCTTTCCCCTCTGCGCTTCCTCCGCCAAAAAAGAGAGCACGGGATCACGCGCGGCGATCATGCCCGATCGTCCGCGGTCCTCGTAACTGAATCCTCCGGGCAGGAAGTACCCGTCGATGTCCTCGAATGTGTCGCGGGGATCATTCCACTTCCGCGCCACGGGAGTCATGCCCGCGCGACGGATGGCCCGCACCGACTCGACCTCGCAATTGGTTCCGGGGAACGAGAGGATGGCGATGCGCGGAGTCGTCATGGCCACAGTGTACACACCCTAGACTTTCATGACATCGGCGGTCTTCTGGGAAGCCGATTCCTCGATTTTCGCGTTGAACTCGTCGGTGAGTTTCTGCAGATCCTTGAGTCCCCGTTCCCGCTCATCCTCATCGGCTTCTTCCTTGATCACGGATTGTGCTTCATGACGATGCTGGCGGAGGGAAATCTTCGCGTCCTCCTCCAGCTGATTCACGATTTTCACCAGCTTCTCGCGGCGCTCCTGCGTCATAGGAGGCAGGCTGATGCGAACGACCGTTCCGTCATTGACGGGGCTGGCGCCCAGATCGACTTTTTGGAGAGATTTCTCGATGTCCCCCAAAATCGACCGGTCCCACGGCTGAATGACGATGGTCGACGCGTCCTGCACCGAAATGCTCGCGACGGAGCGAAGGTCGCTCTTCTGGCCGTAACAGTCGATTTGCAGATGTTCGACGAGCGAGGAATTTGCGCGCCCCGTCTGGAGCTTCGAAAATTCGGCGTGCAGATGGTCAAGAGACTTCTTGGCCTGGGATTGGAAGAGCGTGAGGGAGGAATGCATGACACGAGTATAGCACGCGTCACGAGCCTTTCACGATCGTGCCGATCTTCTTGCCGGTCGCCGCGGCGACGATGGCTCCTTTCTTATGAACCTCGAAGACGACAATCGGAAGATGCTGCTCGCGGCAGAGGCTGAACGCCGCCTGGTCCATGACGCGCAGATCCTTCTCGATCGCCTCCTGAAACCCGACCGTCTCGTACTTCTTCGCGCGCGGATTTTTGCGGGGATCGCTGTCGTAGATGCCGTCCACGTTCGAGGCCTTCAGAATGACGTCGCACTGCAGTTCGAGCGCGCGGAGCGCGGCGGCGGAATCGGTCGTGAAGAAAGGGTTGCCCGTTCCCCCCGCGCAGATCACCACCCTGCCCTTTTCCAGATGACGTTCGACTCTGCGGCGCAGATAAGGCTCCGCGAGTTGCGGTACGTCGATCGCCGAACACACGCGCGTAAAGGTTCCCATCTTCTCCAGCGCGGACTGCACGGCCACGGAATTCATGATGGTCGCAAGCATGCCCATGGCATCGCTCGCCGTGCGCTCGATGCCGCTCTCGGTGGTATCGCGGTACCGCCAGATGTTTCCGGCACCCACCACGACGACGATCTGGATTTTCTTGAGCGACACTTCGCGGATCTGCCGGGCAATGTCGTAGAGTTTGGCGTAGTCGAAACCGAACCCATCCTTTCCCGCGAAGGCTTCGCCGGAAATTTTCAGGAGGACGCGGGAGAATTTTTTCTTCGTCTTTTTGGTCTTACTCATGGGAAGAGGGAGGAGAAGAAGGTGGAGACGAGGGTGACGAAGCGGGCGGTGGAGGAACGTCTTTCTCCTGCTGTGAAGCCTGCTCCTGTGACCGTGACTTGGTCGCGGCGGAGGACTCTTCCGGCTTCTTCTTCGCCTCCTTCACGGCACCACGGAACAGTTTCTTGCATGCCTCCCAGAACGCACGCAGCGCCTGCAGAGGCGTCGTCTCTCCCTTCGCGATGCCGCCGATAAACGGTACGTCGGCCCACTGACCCTGGAACGCATTCAGAAAGCCCATCACCATGCCGGCGAGCACCAGGAACTCCAGCAAGTGCCCGATGACCGGAATGAACCAGAGGGGAATGCTGATGAGGAAGAGGACCATGCCCTGCTTGGCGTGGTACTGGACGAAGGGCGAATCTTTCCTCGCAAGGTAGATGACGATCGACAGGAACCAGAGGTAACTGACGGCGGCGATATCCTTGTTCTCCCGCACGTCACGGTCCTGCGGGCCTTTCTGTTCCGTATGCTGCGGTGTCTCCATCTTTGGCAGTATACCACGAAACCGGAAAACAGGGTACGCTCGTGCCGCGCATGCCCATGCCCCGGTAGCTCAGTTGGATAGAGCGGAAGCCTTCTAAGCTTCAGGTCACAGGTTCGATTCCTGTCCGGGGTACCAGAATGAAATCACCAAGAAGCGAGGTGCCAGAATGCAAATATCTATGACGGAACCCGGCGTAGCCGAAGGCGAAGCGGGGTCCGGGGTACCATTCGATTCGCTCCTCACTTCGTTCGTCGCTCACTCATGGTAAACCACGATTCTCTGTTTTCTGCGAATCGAATGACGCGAAACAAGTGACAGAAGAAGTGTGCGTTGCTACACCCACTCGTACATCTCCCGCCACATTCGTTTCGATCCCAGAAGACAGACAACGGGAATCAAGTGCGCGAGCGCAAGGATGGTCAGTGCTCCCCAGGAGCGTGCTTCTAGCATGGGCGGCACGATCGTCGCCATCATGAAGACATACCCTCCCAGAAGGAGCACGAGGACGAGTACGGCGAGCATCTTCTTCATGGATCGAAGGATACACGACAAGCGTCAAAATAGCCGTTTGTGAACGGTAGGAAGCGCACTCTTTCGCATGTGTGAGCGCAGGCCGCTTATCTTCTCATAATAGCCATAGTGTGATATAATAGTGTATTGGCCGCGAACGGCGGCATCTCAAAAACAAACACGCCAACACACATGAAGCAATCCATTCATGAATGCCTGCGGGCATGGAGAGCGCAGCACATGCATGCATGTGCCACCGCCGCCTGCACGGTCGGCATGATCCTCCTGCTCTCCGCGGGCGTGCAGCAGTTTCAGGCACGACGCAGCGAGGAAGGACGGCAAGCGACGCTCATGTCGAGGGAACTCCCCCACTCCGTTGTCCCTCGGGACATGACGATCTCTCTCGAGAGGCCGCTCCCTGTAACGGACGAATCGGCGCAACGGGTGCGGACCGACGCCGCAGATACATCACGTGAGGTGGAGCGACGCGAGGCGTCCGCTCACAGTATTCCTTCTGCAGAAACACCGAAGCCCACCGCTCCGGAAACGATGCCGATGCCCGAGCACGAAGCTGCTCCTGTCGTCTCGTCCTCGTCATCTTCCTCTTTCTCCTCATCCTCACCTTCCTCTTCCTCGTCTTCTCCTCTCTTATCCCCGAGCACTCCAACGGAAGAGACTCTTCCTCCTCAAGACAGCGGAGAGGAGTTTCCTGCATTCGGCTTCACCCTGCATCCCGTGGCGCAGGTGCCGAACTGGGGTGCCATGCGCACGCCCGCGGAATGGGAAAGATCGTACAAGGACATGCGCGACGAGGATTTCGTCTCCATCCCCCGCTACGATCTCTCGGTACTGACGCGGCCGATGAGCGAGCTGACAAAACCGTTGCGACCGGAGAACTTCCCGCTCATCACTGCGAAGCTCTACTACTCGACGCGCTTCTTCGGCGCCTACGACATCGATGCCGGTGAGTTCACCGGCACGCATGCGGGTATCGATCTGAAGTTGGCACGCGGCACGCCCGTAGGAGCGATTGCCGGAGGAAGAGTTGCATCCGTCGGCAGACGCGAGCACCTCGGTCTGACCGTCATCATTGAACATCGCCTTCCCGACGGCTCGACCGTGTACTCCGTGTACGGCCACTTCGATTCCGTCGCTGTGGAAGAGGGAGAGAGCGTCACGCCCGGCATGTACATCGGCAACGTCGGTATGACGGGCAGCACGACGGCACCTCATCTGCACCTGCAGATCGACAGAGGCGAAGCAGGCGGAACACACGTACCGCATCGTTTCGATGCCGTTCCCTCACCGAATGAGGCGGAGCAGCAAGTGCTCCACCCCATCAGGTTCCTCGCACAGTACGCGAGGCGTTAATCATCTTTCTTACTGCGTGAAACGGTAGAGTTCACAATCCGCGGACAGCAGCGCCTGTTGCATGTCGTCAACGTCACGACCGAGGAGCGACGCGACGAACGAAGCGATCCAGGTGGAAATCATCGTTTCTCTGCGATCGCCCTCCTGGAACACCAGGTTCTTGGCTCTGCAGATGACCGCGCGTTCCGTTGGTGTCAGCTCGACCGTCTCACCTCCTCCGAATGCCGGCGGAGCCGTGACTGATTGCGTGAAGGAGCTGTTCACCGCGCCTCCTCCAAACGCGCCCGGTGCGATGCCGCTGCGGCCCCTGTCGGGTATGCCGCCCGTCGTCAGCGATGCGAAGATGTAGCGGAGCGCCGCCGAAAGCACGTTCGTCTGATTGCCGCGGTGCTTGCTGGATCGGTTGGACGGTCCGTTGCCGCCGGTCGGCACTCCGTTCAGATTCCCTCCTCCGCCGTTATCGGAAGGCGAAGAGCTGGAAGAGCTGGAGGAACCTCCTCCGCTTGAGGAAGAGGAAGAACTGCTCGACGAGCTGGAAGAGGAAGATGAAGACGAGGAGGAAGATCCGGCTCCGACGGTCACGACGTAGTCCTCCACTTCGCCGTCGAAGGCGAAGCCGTCGGCGTCAAGACCGCCCGTTGAGCTCAGGCGGAAGCGCGCGTAGGTGTCGCCGAGGGAAGCCGAAGCGGGCACAGGGACGGAAAGTACGTTCGTTCCGGCAGAGAGAGACTGACCGAAGAAGATCTGTTCGAGAGGATCAAACGAGCCGTTGGCATCGAAGTCGATCCATGCTTCCAGGAATCCCGCGGTCGACGCGACGACCGTGATGCTTCCCGTGGAACCGGGAACGAGTGTGGTATCGAACGTCACGCCGTCCTCGTCATCAGTCGCGTCGTCATCATCTCCGAGTGCATCTGCAGAGGGCATGCCGTCGGCGTCCTCATCAATGCCGGAGCCCAAGAAGAAGCCCTGGACGATCTGATGCCGTGCACCGCCGGATGACAGGAGCGTTCCGTACGAATCTGGTGCATCGCCGAAGTCGAGGCCTTCCGCCGCACATGCCGCGACGGGAGTAGCCGTATCCTCGCAGGAAGAGACGGTTTCACCGTTCACGCAGACGTCACCGGAGGAACCTCCCGTGAGCGAATCTGTTCCGTCGCCACCGTCGATTTGGTCTGCTCCGACGCCTCCGTTCAGCACATCGTCACCGTCATTTCCGCAAAGAGTGTCTTGCCCCCCGTTCCCCTGAATATCGTCGTTGCCGCCGTCGCCACACACCTTGTCGTCACCGAGGCCGCCGAGAATGATGTCGTTTCCCGCACCGCCGGAGACATGGTCATTCCCCGCACCGGCGTCGATGGTATCGTTGCCCCCACCGCCGGAGATCTTGTCATCCTGCAAGCCGCCATCGATGATGTCGTTGCCGTCGCCTCCGTAGATGGTGTCGTTTCCCAGGAATCCTTCGATCGTATCGTTGCCGAGGCCGCCGATGAGCACGTCGTTGCCGACGTCTCCGTACAACATGTCGTCCCCGGAGCCTCCCCAGAGAACATCATCTTCAAAGCCGCCGCGGAGCGTGTCGTTGCCGAATCCGCCGACGAGGAGGTCGTTGCCGAATCCTCCTTCCAATTCATCGTTCTGCAGGCCTCCGAAGATGAGGTCATTGTCGAAGCCTCCGTCGATGAAGTCCTCTCCTGCACCTCCATGGAGGACGTCGTTGCCTTCTCCGCCGAAGATTCTGTCGTTGCCGAGGAATCCATCGATGCGGTCATTCCCGAGTCCGCCAAGCAGTAAGTCATCACCGAGTCCGCCGTCCAACACGTCGTCCCCTGCGAAACCGGACACTTCGTCATCGCCGGGTCCGGCGTTGACCGTGTCGTCACCGAAGCCGGCGAAGATTCTGTCGTTGCCGAAGTCACCCTCAACGGTGTCGTCGCCGAGGCCGGCGCAGATAAGATCGTCTCCGGCAAATCCGCGAATCACATCGTTGCCGTCGGTGCCCACGATCACATCGGGGCCGATGGTGCCGAGCAGCGTCCCTGCGTACGTACTTCCGTTTTGTGGCCCTCCCACGATGACGTTGGCGCTGTTCACGTAGACGGTTGCCATCTGACCTTCGCATTCGGGAATGATCCCGTTATCCGAAGAGCTGGATGAACTGGAAGAGTCGCTGCTTACGGAGGAACCGGAAGAAGAGCTCGATGAGACGCTGCTGCCCGAGCCGGAAGAATCGCTGCTCGAAGACGATGAAGATGACACGCTGCTCCCCGAACCGGAAGAGTCACTGCTGGAGGAAGAGTCGGAAGAAGAGGATGAAGTGGAAGAGGAACTAGAAGATTCGGATGAGGATGAACTTGATTCGGGGGAGCTTGAAGAACTGCTCGACGTCGAACTGGAAGAGCTGGAGGAGTGCGCTTCACAGAGAGGCACGGGATCGCTGTCGTCACAGTCGGTCTCGTCCTCCGTGTTCACACAGCTATTGGTACCGGTGCCGCCGTCGACCGTGTCGAATCCATCGCCGCCATCAATGTCGTCACTGCCGCTGTTCCCCTCGATGGTGTCGTCGCCGCTGCCGCCGCAGATGGTGTCGTCGCCGGAACCGCCTACCAGCGTATCGTTGCCGTCGTCTCCGCAGAGAAAGTCCTCGCCGCCTCCCCCGTCGATATCGTCGTTACCCGCACCGCCGCGAATGACGTCGTCGTTGTTCTGGCCCTTGATGATATCCGCTCCGCCTTCGCCGAAGATCGTGTCGGTGCCGTTCCCTCCCTCCAGGGTATCATTGCCGTCGCCACCGCAGATGGTATCGTCGCCGTTGCCTCCCTTAATGGTATCACCGCCGGAAGTACCGACGATCACGTCCGCGCCGTTCGTTCCGTCGAGCGATCCCGCGTAGGGATCACCGTCATCCGGTCCGCCCACGATGAAGCCGCTTTCGACGTAGATCGTAGCGGTCAGCCCGTTACAGAGCGGGGCATCGGCAGCGCGCGCAGGAGAAGAAGAAACGAAGAGAGCGATGCCTGCAGAGAGATTCGTGAGGAGAACCGCAGCGACGTAGAAAATCGCCATGCCGCCGCTCCATTGCTTTCTGCGCGCGTGAGTCGTCATAGAAAAAAGGTGGAAAATCCCGTAAGGAGCCCGATTGTCCGCCCTGTCTAGTCTGCTTGTCAACCGGAAGCGCTCGTGAAAAACGCTGCCCTTACGAATTCTTCCGCTGAAGGAGCCGCTTTCGTACCAGTCCGTACCCGGCCGCGAGCGCCGACACAAGGAAGATGACGAATGTCGGCCCCGTGGACGTCGTGACGGGAGGCCGCGGCGAGCCGCCTGCGGAACTTCCGCCGCCGGCCGTCAGATTGCCCGGCAGCCCGGAATAGTCGCCGGAAATCGCTCCGTCACCTGCACTCCCGGTGTCCCCCGCACTGTCGCTGCCGTCCGCCGCTCCCCTTTCCGCTTCACACAGGGAGGAACAGCCGTCACCCGATAAACGGTTGCCGTCGTCGCATTCCTCGTTGAAGTCGGCGATGCCGTCGCCACAGTACGGCAGCAGGCAGTTGTCGCGGCACGCGGAGGGCGAGGACGCATTACGATCACCATTATCGCACTGTTCGCCCAGCTGCGGATGGAGAATGCCGTCGCCGCAGGTGCCGGGGGCTTCCGTTGTGCAGGAAGCCGAGCAACCGTCAAACCCAACCGTGTTGCCGTCATCGCACGTCTCACCGAGTGCCGACTGCACGATGCCGTCTCCGCATCTTCCGACTTCCAGCAGACAGAGCGACGAACATCCGTCGAAGTCGCGGGCATTGCCGTCATCACACTCCTCATTCGGATCGATGCGGCCGTTGCCGCAGAGCGATACGACTTCACGCAGGCACGTCGCGGAGCATCCGTCCCCGGACGCAAGATTCCCGTCGTCACACTGCTCAGGCGGTTGAATAAGTCCGTCGCCGCAGAACGGAAGGCTGCCGACATTCAAGGTGCAGGCGTTGCTGCAGATATCGCCGTTCACCCGGTTGCCGTCGTCGCACTGTTCCGTGGGATCGCGGATGGCGTCACCGCAACGCGGGAACTGGCAGTTGGTGCGACAGGTGCCCGGAATATCTGCATTCCTGTTTCCTTCATCGCATTGTTCGAAGAACTGGTTGATGACGCCGTCCCCGCAGAAGGGCGTGCCGGGTCCTCCTGAGGAACTTGAGGAGGGAAATCCGGAAGAGGAACCCGTCGTCCCGGGCACGCCCGAAGAACTGCCCGAGCTTCCCGTGCCGGAAGAACCCGAGCTACTTCCTCCTGAAGAGCCGGAGGAGCTACCGCCGGAGGAACCCGACGAAGTTCCCGAAGAAGAACCGGAAGAACTGCCCGAAGACGAGCCCGATGAGCTCCCGCTGGAGGAACCGGAGCTGCTCCCCGAAGAGGAGCCGGAGGACGATCCTGAGGAGCTCCCGGAAGACGAGCCTGACGAACTGCCACTTGAGGAACCGGAGGAGCTACCGCTGGAAGAGCCTGATGACGAACCGGAAGACGATCCCGACGAGCTTCCGGAGGAGCTCCCTGATGATGAACCGGAACTGCTGCCGGAAGAGGAGCCGGAACTGCTTCCGCTTGATGAACCCGAAGAGCTTCCGCTGGAAGAACCGGAAGAGGAGCCGGAGCTATTGCCACCGGAGGAGCCCGACGCATTTCCTCCCGAGGATCCGGTATTGCCGCTCCCCGAGGAACCGGAGGACGACGCGTGCGCGATGGATGAAGCACTTGAACCTCCGCTGGAAGATCCGGAAGAGGACCCGGAACTGCTGCCGGAAGATCCCGAAGAGCCGGAGCTACTCCCTCCCGAGGACGATCCGGAGCTGCTGCCCGTCGATCCGCCGGGGCCTTCGCTGCAGGCACATCCACCCGTTCCGTTTGAGTCGCAGGAACCGCCTTCCCCGCACGTACCAATGCACAGGATCGACCCGTCGTTCTGCGGATACCCGGCACACGACTTGAGCGGCGCGATACACGCGCATCCGCCGCCGACATCCGTGCAACTGTACGGACCCGCAGCCCAGGGAGGAGGATCGGCGGAACCGGAACAGCTTCCCACGCATGAACCGTCCGTGGCTTCGCCGCATGCGGGCTCCGAGGAACTGGAAGAACTGGAGCCCGTCGGAGGTCCTCCGCTGCTGCTGCCGGTGGATCCGGAAGAGCCGCCTGATGAGTTTCCCGCGTTGGTTCCGGTCGTATTGCCTCCGTCATCGTCCCCTCCCCACCCCGGCCCTCCCGGCGGGCCGTTCGCGTTGCCGGAGTTGTCACCCGAGGTCGCCGTGGTGTTGTCTCCGCTCTGCGGGGGCCCCTGACAGAGGCCGTCGAGACAGATGAGCGGACCTACCCACGTGCCGTCCGGTCCGCACCCGACGCCGTCCACCATTCCCATCTCTTCCGGATCGCAGTCGCACGCGCCGGACTCCATGTCGCCATCAATCTTCTCCTTCTCATCCAAACACTCGCCGCAGGCGAACGGATCGTACGTTTCGCTGCCTTCATTGCAGATATCCGTGCAGTCCGGCGACTCGCCGCAACTCGCGCAGCTTGACGTATCTCCGACGAGAGGGCACGTGCCTCCGGCGGCTCTACAATCGTAACATCCGCCTCCTACAGCTTCGCAAGAACCTCCCGGAGGTACCGAGGTAAGCTCGTTAATCTCACCGTTTTCATCTACTAAACAACACGTTCCTCCCTCCGGGGGCAGAGCGCAGGGATTGCAGAAGGTCTGACAATCAATTCCTTGAGGATTATCCACATCATTTGCCTCACAAAGTTCCATGCAACATGCCTGAAAATCTCCACACCCGAACTCACAATCCTCGCCCCATGGTTGCAGTCCGCACTGCAATTCCCATGCGATAATGCATGCCTGCTGGACCTGGAAAGGAGGAAGTTCGCACTCTTCACCGACATCGATGATGACGGCGACCGCCGTTAAATCGCCCACTCTCTCGGAACGCGTGAAGAACACCGTCGCCGTCATCGTCACGAGGAACGTGATGACGCCGGCGATGATCCAGGTTCGCTTCTTCATTATCGGGGATCATACAGCACCGCTTCGTAATGCCGAACGTCAGCACTTGCTGCAAAAAAATATTTTTGTTTTGTAATCTTTCACTTACGCGCGGTGTGTGTTCATGCCGGGCATCGGCTACACTGCACGGCAATTCATGGCGACGTCTTCTTCCGTCACGGCGAAACGCGGATTCCTCGGCCTCCTCGCACTCGTAGTCGCGATCTCGTACGTCACGGCATTCCACAACTTCTGGCAGCCGCAGGCGTTCTACTGGGATGAGAACTACTACGTGACCGACGCGCAGCGAGAGATGAACGGCATCTTCTACCTGCAGATCCATCCGCCGCTCGGCAAAATGCTCATCGCACTCGGCGAACGCGTGCTGCAGCTCAATCCGCGCAACGACCAGTTCATCGGTACCGAGCACGCGAGCGACTTCCCGTCTTCCGACTTCTCGATTACCGGATACCGTCTGGTACCGGCCCTGCTCGGATGGTGGTGCATCCCGGTCTTCTTCCTCATCCTCTTCCTGCTGACCGGCAAGAAGTACCTGTCATTCTTCGGCACGTTCCCCCTGATGTTCGACAACGCCATTCTCGTCCATCACAGAGGCGCGATGCTCGACGGGCCTCTGCTGTTCTTCTTTCTGCTCTCGTTCCTGTTAATGCTTCTCGCCATCCGGGCGAAAGATCATCCGTGGAAAGGATACCTCTTCGCCGTGCTGCTCGGCGTCTCGATCGCACTCACGTTCCTCGTGAAGTATCAGGGATTGATCGCGATCCTCCTGGTCGCTCCGCTGCTCTGGAAAATCGGGTGGAAATGGAAGAAGCTACTGTCGGCTTCTCTCCTTGCAGCAGCCGGATTCCTGGCAACCTTCGTCGCCGTGTGGCACGTTCACTTCTCCTCGCTGCACACGATCAACACCGCATTACGCTCACAGGGAACGTACGATATCTCACAGCAGTATCGAAACATTCTGGAACGTGGCACTCAGGGGTCGCTCCGCAATTTTCCCGTCATGATCCGCGATACCCTCGCCTACGTTCCGGAGTACAACAAGGGCATTCCGCAACTGAATCTCTGCAAGCCGGATGAGAACGGCAGCCCGTGGTTCTTCTGGCCGCTTGGCATCAAGTCGATCAGTTACCGTTGGAACACGCCCGACGGCGAGAATTTCCAGTACCTCTACCTGCAGGCGAATCCCGTGGCATGGGGCATCGGCCTCCTCGGACTGATTCTTTCCGTCGCCTACTTCGCTGGAATCGCACTCTTCGGCGTCAAGAAGTCGCGGCACCACTTCTCCTTGGTTACGATCTTCCTGATCTACGCCGCGTTCATGCTCGCGATCAGTTCGATGGACCGCGTGCTCTTCCTGTACACGTACTTCATTCCGCTCGTTCTCAGCTTCCTGCTGTTCACTCTGACGTTCGATTCGCTGACCAATCTCGGCGCACGCGCATTCTCGCCACGACTGAAACTGGCGGCTCTGACGGTAATCGGCACGGGCGTCGTCCTCTCCTTCCTCTTCTTCAGTCCCTTCACGTACTACAAACATCTGACGAACGAACAGTTCGAGAGGCGCGACATCTTCGCGCTCTGGCAGTTGAAGTGCGCGAACTGCGAGCCGAAGCGGACGCTCTGCTTTCCGGTGCGGTGACATGCGTGGATAGAGGTGTGATTTTGGTTTAGGCTGTCACGGAACTCCATGCCCGCCTCCCCGCGCTCCCCCCGCCGCGTTTCGCATCGTTCGGATGCGTCGCACGCACGCTCCGTCACGCGATTTCTTCCGCACGCGCTCGTCCTTGCGGGCATGGTCGATCTGTCCTTCGCGTGCCTGCGTCCGGTCTGGCGTCTTGGCGACGGCATCCTCGGCGGCATTACGGATGCGTGGATGAACGCGTTCCATCTCTGGTGGATGCGCCGCGCATTTCTCGAGCAGGTGAATCCGTTCTTCACCGACTACCTGCATCATCCGACCGGCACGAGTCTGCTCTGGCATACGCTTTCACCCGCGAAGTCCGCGTGGGGGGCGATACTCCTGCGCTTCACCGACGCCGTGACCGCGTACAACATCGTCGTTCTCTGCACGTTCGTGGCGACGGGATTCTCCACGTGGCTCTTTCTACGATACGTCTGCGAGAAAGTGTCGTCGCGCTCCTGGAAAACCGAGGCAGCCGCCTTCGCGGGTGCGGCGCTCTTCACGTTTTCGCCATACCTTACGTCACATGCACTCGGTCATCTGAACCTGATTTCCGTCGAAGGCATTCCGCTCTTTCTCCTCTTCTACTTCCGCTTCAAGGAAACGCGGCAGATGCGCTTTGCGGTTGCCATCGGCCTCACGTCGCTCTACGTGATCTTGTGCGATTACTACTCCTTCTATTACCTCTTCCTGTTCGTCGGATTCGACGTGCTGTTTACCCTGCTGTCACGCGGCGTGAATCCCCTCTCCTTCCGCATCTTCCGCAATCCGGCGCTGCGACCGGCTTTCGCCGCCGTCGCGGTCATGGTCACCGCGGCAAGTCCGCTCCTCGTGCCGCTTCTGCAGACGTACATGGAAGGAGAACTTCTCAATCCGCATCATGGCGACGGCGATTTCTACGCAGATGCTCTCGGGCTCTTCGTACCGCACCGTCTTTCGTTCTGGCTTCCCTTTTTTCCGGAACGACTTGAAAACACGGTGATGTCTTTTGCCGGCAACGCGGAAGAGAACGGATTTTTTCTGGGATGGCTGACGCTCCTCCTCTCTTCCTTCTCCGTGCTGCAGCGTCTGCCTTTCGCACGATGGTTCGCGTTTCTCGGCGCAACGGGCGCCGTGCTCTCGCTCGGACCGAGGCTCGTTATCGCAGGTTCCACGGAACACCGCGTGTGGATCGCCGCTCTCATCCTCGCGGTGCTCTTAGCCTTTTTCGGCCGTCCGCGTACGCGCGTGATGGCGCGCACGGGCGTCTGCGCACTTCTCCTCATCGCATTCGTCGACTTTCTCCGTCCCTTTGCGGTACAGGGGCAGGACGTCACGTTCGAGATTCCCCTGCCCTACCTCGTCTTCAAAAACATCTTCCCTCTCTACGGGGTGGGAGGCATGCCCGTGCGATTCATTCTCTTCGCGTACCTCGGGATCGCGGCATGCTTCGCCTTGTCCGCAACGTTCCTGACCAAGGGCCGCCGCGCCGCCTCCGGCATCGGCATCCTGTGCGCCTTCACCGTCATTCCTCTGACGGAGTACTTCAATCAGCCACTCGGCATCGTGCCGTTCGCGCCTCGCCCCGCCGTGATGGAGGAAGTCCTTCGAAACGACAGCGGCGTCGCGGTGTTGACGGACGATTCCTTCCTCTCGCAGCTCGAAATTCTCCTGCATGAGCTTCCGGTCGATACCGCTCGACTTTCCCGCCTGAGCTCGGAACAGAAGAAGGCGCACGATCGCGTGCGCACGTTCGTGGCATCATGGCGCAGCGACGCTCCGCCCCCAAAAGGACAAACGATGGAGGTGCTCAGATCCGCCGGCTTCAAATACTTCGTGACGCGGACATTCAACGAACGTGAGGACCGGTACCTGCGTGAGGTTCTCGATGCGGAACTGCTCGAAGAGTCACACGGCATACGCGTGTACCGGCTGTACGAATGACGCGGTTTGTCGCCGTACGCGGCTGACGCTAGACTGATGCGCGATTTCATGACGGACTCCTCTCTTCAGCGGGCGGCCGACTTGCACGAGCATGTTCCTCCCGATTGGTACCACCAATCGATCAACAGGAACCTGCTGCAGCGCTTCTGGCACACGCGGCGGTTCCGGACCATCGCCCCTCTCATGGAGCCCGGCAAGCGCATTTTGGATATCGGCTGTGTTGACGGCGTCTTCTGGAAGGTCATACTCGACTCTTCCGGGGCGAATGAAGTAATCGGCATGGACGTCCTTTAATGATCGATTGCATGGGCGCGCGAGCATTGGTCACGCGAACCGCGCATGCAGTTTCGGCTCGGCGATTCCCACTCGCTCGATTTTCCCGATGCGTCGTTCGACGCCGTCACGTGCTTCGAGATGCTCGAGCACGTGTTCGATCCCAAGGCAGTTCTGAACGAGATGTACCGCGTTCTGAAGCCCGGCGGCTACGTGGTGCTGCTGGTGCCGTCGGACAACCTCCTCTTCCGGGTCATCTGGTGGGTGTGGACCAGAACGCGCGGAAAAATCTGGGACGAAACGCACATCCAGTCTTTCCGCGGCGACTCTCTTCCGAAGCTGACCCAGGCCTGCGGATTCACGCTGGAGGTGGACAAAACGTTCCTGCTCGGCATGCTACACGTGGTGAAAGGCAGAAAACCTACAACCGCTTCGTAAGCGTTCTTGCATAGAGCTGCATCACCCGTACGAACATTTCGACGCCGTCGCGCAGAATCCTCACTTTCGAGCCGTCGACCGCGCGCCACGACACCGGCACTTCCTCGATTCTGTATCCGTTTCTGCGCGCGAGGAGCAGAATCTCGATGTCGTGCGCGAATCGCTCGTATCGCTGACGCGGAAAGAGCGCACGCGCCGCATCGCGCGTGAAGAGCTTGCATCCGCATGATGCGTCCTCGATGCCGGGAAGAAGCGGCAAACAGAGAAGATGGAACAGAAATCCGATGATCCTGCGTCCCGCGCTCATGGAAACGACGGATCGTCCCGGAAGCATGCGCGAGCCGATGACGACGTCCGCTCCGGTTTCCGCCCGGCGCGTGAGAAGATCGGCGATGTCTTCTGCCGGCGTCGCGCCGTCGGCGTCATACAGGAGGAACAGGTCACCTGATGCACGCATCATGCCCTCTCTCACCGCCGCTCCCTTCCCCCGGTTCTCCGGAAGCCTGATGACCGTGCACGGAAGATCGGCACACGCGTGCTGCGCCTTCTGAGCCGTATCGTCGCGACTGCCGTCGTCGACGACGATCACCTCCCCGATGCCGAGTCGTTCCTTCTCGGCGGCAAGCGCCGCGAGCGTCGATGGCAGACGCTTCTCTTCGTTGAAAGCCGGAATGATGACGGAGAGCGTCATTGCCGCGAGTATGAATCAAGACGCGGAAATCTCGAAGCTTCGTCACGCCCATCAGCGATAGTCATGGACCTCGCCCTCCCTGCGCGGAGACGCAACGAAAGCGGCGCTCTGGCGGTACCGCTCCCAGAGAGGCTGCGCGACGAAGAGGTCGATCTGATTGACGTGCTGGATGTAGGTGAACGTCAGACGGACGTAGGGCACGTCGGACGATCCTAGGAGAAGAGACGCAAGATCGTCCGCCGCGTGCTGGTAGTTGACGTAGAGCGGCAGGCCGGGCCTGAACGGTCCGTAGCCGCGCTCATACCGATCCGTGAGAACGTGGAGGAGCTCGTCGCCCTGCCCGATGATCTGGAGCGGCATCTCCCGTCCTCTACCGTCCAGCGCCGAGAGCTCTTCCATGATGTCGATCATGATCCGCAGGCTCTCGCCCGACTGAAGGTACGCGTAGTCATGCGCCCCGGCGCGGTCGGGATGCACGAAGACATCGCGCGCCATGCGTACGCTTCCCGCAAGGAAGATCACGCACAGGGAGACGAAAAGCACGCGCCTGCCGCTCCGCCCGAGAGACGTCACCGTGCGGTCTGCGGCGACTCCGGCAAAGAGCGAAAGCGGCAGAATCATGTTGGGAATGCACCAGGGCGTTTTGTAGGAAATGAGGGAGTAGACGAGCGTGATCGTGAAAAACCACGCGGCAAGAAAGACGAGTTCCGCGTTCCACTTCCTCTTCACGGTTACAAGCACCGCAAGGAGAGCACCGATTGCAAGGAGAGCGAACTCATGAACCGCCAGAAGGATAAGAAAGTACGAGAAAGGTTTTCCGTGCATCACGCTCGCGCGCTCCGCCCAGTGAAAGGGTGCGGTGATGCTGTCGAGCATGCCCTGCGGATTCGTGAAGAACGACGAGAAGAGCAACAGATGCAGCGCGGCCGCGGCCAGAAGCGCCGCCGCAAGCACGGGTGCGGACGGGAAGAAGGCGATGTGTTTCGTTGAACGCTTCGCGAAGAACGAAGCACACCACAGCGATACGACCCAAGAAAACGCCGTGAGCACCGCCGTCTCCTTCGTCGCGTACATCAAGACGAGCGACACGGCGCAACCGAGGAAGCCGAATGCATTTCGCCGGAGAATCCATGCGCGTCCCGCAAGATACGCACAGGCCGTGAAGAGGAGGAAGAGAGATTCATGAATGAAGTACGCATGGTAGAACGTCATACCGGAAGACAGCCCGAGTCCTGCGGCAATCGTGGCAAGTCCGGCAACGGAGAGATCACGTCGCAGGAAGAAGAGCAGGAGCCCGATCATGAGGACGCCGGCCGCGACCGTGAGTCCGCGGGCGGCAACAAGATCATCACCGGCAATCATTCGAACGACCGCGCCGGCATAGAACAACGTCGGTCCGTGTCCGTTCTTCGGATAGAATTTCCATTCGCCTTCCAGGGCAAGCTCGGAGGCGCGAAGACCCATCCCCTCGTCGATGTGAATCGTCCGCTCGTCAAGCGCCGCTATGCGCACGACCGCCGCGATACACAGAACGAGAGCCGGCAGCACCAGAGGCATTGTCTTGGCAACGGAGGAATGTCGCGTCCTTCCCATTCTCAGATCACGTACGGAATGAAACGCCAGCGGACCTTCGTACAGTACTCCCGGTACTCCGGATCATTGATCAAGTGCCGCTCCTCCGTGACGGCCCGCAGGAAATAGATGAGGGACCAGGCACCCATCGAGAAGACGGCAAACCACACGCGTCCCGTGGAGAGGATGAACGGTATGGAGGTGAGCCACCACCCGAGATTTTTTGCCACGTACGCGGGGTGGCGGACGAATCCGTACGGTCCGCGACTCACGATGCCGCGGTTCGTGAGGTTGCTGCACTTCGCGCCGAGCGCGAGCGTCGCCCAGACGTACACAAGCAGACACAGGAGGACGGCGATGCGCAGCACTGCCGTGAGCGGAAGCGAATCGAACGCGGCGTAATCGTTGGCCGCCCATCCGACGTAGACGCCGGGCATATCGTTGAAGGGCGGATAGCAGATGATCGCAACGAGCCAGCCGAGCAGGGTCGGTTCGACCGATCGGACTTCATTCTTCAGTCCGCGATGCTCCACCGAATAGCCGAAGGTGAAGTAGGCCGTATCGATCAGGAAGAGGAGCGGAATGAGCACGGCATACCA
>CAYWPP010000012.1:0-30175 GCA_964460475.1 uncultured Candidatus Peribacteria bacterium | reverse complement strand
CTCTGTTGTCATCCGGCGCGGGGATTTGACAGTACCCACAGTGAGGTGAACAATCGCAATCATGAGGAAAGCTATCCAGCCGGAAAAAGCGGTACACACCGTTGCAGACGCGGAAGCCACATTTCGGAGCATGACAAAGAAAGAATTGTACGACATGATGTCCGCCGATGAACACCTGATGTGGGAAGCAAAAAATTATCGGAATATTGAGGGCTTTGACACAAGATCCCATCTCGCAACACTTCTGCGGACCAGGCAGTTGATTGCCAGGACATACGATGACTTTCGCATGCTCTGCGGCAGCGACTACATTGCAAAAACGATGCGTGACGATTTTCGCGACATGCTTCTCCGTCTCTTTAAACGAGAAGGTAATGCCAGAGTGATTGTCGTAGATGGACCTACCGATGCCTTTCAATCATTGCAGGAAGAATTTCCCAAAACGCTCCACGTCGCGCAGGGAAACATTCCTGAAGAAACAGAGATATGCCACTTTCTCGTTGGAGACGGCATGTACACACGTAGGGAGATGCCGCACACACCAATCACTCCCGATATGCCGAGCCAAACTATCAGAGCCACAGTCCATTTGCACAACAGAGCTGTCGGTGAGGTAGAGAAAACGAGATTCGGCGCAATGTGGGAAAGACTGACTGAGGAAGTCATTGATCCGAAGAAGGTAAAGAAAAGAAAATGGTGGCATTTCGGAACCTGACGGCTGATGCAGGCACTCCCCCGCCCCATGGCCGCGGCCTTCATCATTCGTGAGGGCAAGCTTTTGCTGGTGGAGAACATCAAGCACGGCCTGCGGATCGAACCGCCCGGCGGCAAGGTGCACGACGGGGAAACGCATGAGGAAGCATGCATCCGCGAGGTGAAGGAAGAACTCGGCGTGACCGTCACGCCGACGGAACACTTCTCGTCACACGTTATCGACACGCCCGAAGGCCGCTTCGCCGTGGAACTCTTCCTCTGCACCATCACGGAAGGCGAACCGCGCGGCGATCTGGAACCCGGGAAGATCGGCGGATGCGGATGGTACGGGTATGACGATCTACAGAAGCTCGCGCGCGAAGGAACGTTGGTTCCGGACGTGTGCGAGGCGCTGCCCCGGCTGGAACGGCACATGAAAGACACCGCACAATAAGGTATGCTGGCGGCGATGTCGGGCTTGACGATCGCACTCATGGCGATTCACGGAACGTCGTTTCTGGTTGCGATCATCATCGCAAACGAAGCACGGCGCGTGGCCCGCAAACACGGTGCGCTGCTCCGCAGCATCGCGACTGAATCACGAACGGAAAATGCGAAGGGAAGCGGCATCGGCATGCTCATGGCGATCTACCTCTTCATAGCCTTTCTGGTGGCGTGCATCACCTTCCTCTTCGCCCCGTGGTAGCGCAAGCACACGAGGAACGGCTGGTCCTGGTCACGGATGAACATTGGATCAAGTACGTGGCACCCGGCGGCGCGGCGGCGGCTCTCCTCGCCGTGAGCGTGCTCTTCTTTCTCTCCGCGAGAAGCAACCAGCCCGGAGCATCCGAAGCCGCCCTGTTTCTGTTCGGCGTCGTGTTTCTGCTCTGCGCCTTGCACATTCTGTTTCATTCGCTCTTGAGCGAGAGGGTCAGCATGATCGCCGTTACGAGCAAGCGCGTGATCCGCACGCATCAGAGCCTGCTCTTGAATGATGATATGAGCGAAATCAGTCTTGAGAAGATGCAGGCGGTCTATGCCGAGAAGCACGGCATCCTGCAGAACGTGCTCGGCTACGGAACGATCAACTTCAAACCGCATGGCAGCGTGACGCGCGTCCCGCACCCGCATCGCGTTGCGAAGCACGTCATGCAGGTTCTCGACATGAAGTGACATGCATACCGATTCGACCGCGTCCGGCGTCACGCTTCTCTGCCTACACGGCTGGGGCGGCTCAAAGGAATCCTTCACGGAGCTCCGTGCGGCGCTTTCCGATGCGAACCTGACGATCCTCACGCCGGACCTTCCCGGCTTCGGCGCGGAGCCCGAACCCCCGACGCCGTGGACGAACGACGACTACGCCGCATGGGTGGAGAAGTGGATCAATACGCAGCACTCCATACTCAATACTCGCCTCTTCGTGCTCGGTCATTCCCACGGAGGGCGCATAGCCGTAAAGATGGCACTGCGCGGGAACGTGAAGATCGACCGCCTGTTCCTCTGCGCGCCCGCGGGCATCCGTCATCCGCGGCATTTCAAGCGCATGATCGGACTGACGCTCGCGAAGACGGGCACATTCTTCCTCTCGATTCCGGGCCTGCGCCGCCTGCGGCCGCTCATGACGAAGCTGCTCTACAGACTGGTACGCGTGCATGACTACGAGAAGGCGAGTCCGCTCCTGCGGCAGACGATGATCAACGTGACGCGTGAGGATCTGCGTCCGCTGCTCAAAGACGTACGCGTGCCGACGGATATCTTCTGGGGTACGGAGGACGGCATGACGCCGTTCTCCGATGCGGACGTGTTTCGAAAGAGCATCCCGGAGAGCGAACTGCACGTGTTTCCGGGCATTCGCCACGGAGTACATCGCGACAAAGCACCCGACATCGCCACGGTCATCCGCCTTCGCAGCAAACCACTGCCGTCAGCCCCCGGAGGAATGCGATGAACTTGTCTCATGGATGCTACGGCGGATTTCGCACACTCTGCCGCACGTATAGGAGGAAAAACCACCGGCGTGAGCTGATGGAGCTTCATCCGAAAGCGCTCAGGCCTTGAACACGACGAGTGACGCGCCGCAGACGATGAGCGCAATGCCGATCCACTGCGCGAGTGCGATCGACTCTTTCCAGACGAACGCGTTGCCGAGAAGCGACAGCGTGACGTTGACGGCGATGTTGAGGAAGAGGAGGAGCGCGATGCCGATCTGCGCGCGCTGGCCCGCGAGGAAAGCCACGGAAAAACTCGCGTTGATGACGTACAGGAGCGGGAAGAAGAGAGCGGGGAGCAGCAGGAAATGGAATGAGCTCTTCGCGCTGACGTGGGCGTAGGTAAGAATGCCGATATTCGTGAGAACGAAGGCGAGAATCGTGATGGCGAGATACATCGCCGACATCGTATAGAATAGGGACTCATGACGCCAACGCTCCTCGCCATGACGGGCCTCGCGGTACTTGCGGCACTGCCGCGTCTGCTCACGCTGCTATCGCTCTGGCAACTGAAGGAATGGCGCATCGACCGCCTGCGCGAGCACCTGCGCGGGGAAGGGTGGATGACGCAGCTCTTCGGCGTGAACGAGCCGCTGCTCATCGCGTTCCTGCTCGGCATCGCTGCGTTGCCGCGCGTGCCCGTGACGGCATGGACGCTTGCGGCGCTTCTGCTGCTCGCCGGACACGGTGGCCTGAAGTTCATGCTCCGGAGGCAGCCCTTTCCCGTCTGGACGCAGAAAGCCATGATCCTCTGCCTCGTGAGCGGTGTCGTCCTCGCGGCCGCGGCGTTTCGGCTTCTGCTGCTCTCCCCTCTCCTGCTCCCGGTTCTGCCCATCCTCTGCCCCGTCGCGGTGCTCTGCGCATGGCTGCTCTTCAAACCCGTCGACGTCGTCATGAAACGCAGAATTCTGTGCAGCGCGGAAGCGGCGCGTGCACGTCACCCGGACATGACCGTGATCGGCATCGCCGGCAGCGTCGGAAAAACGACGACGAAGGAACTGATTGCGCATCTCCTGAAGGAGACGGGCGCGATTGCGACGCCCGCGCACGTGAACACGGAACTCGGCGTGGCGAAATGGCTCCTGGGACAGCTCCGGAAGAAAGACGCGGAAGCGCTTGAGACGCTCATCGTGGAAATGGGAGCGTACCGGCAAGGCGAGATCGCACTCCTCGCCCGCATCATACGGCCCCGCATCGGCGTGGTGACGCACATCGGACAGGACCACCTGGCGCTCTTCGGCAGCGAAGAGGCGATCTGTGCCGCGAACGCCGAGCTCCTCGACGCGCTTCCCGCAGACGGACACGCATTCCTGAACGCCGACAGTGATGCCTGTGAGACGTTGCGCACGCACTGTGCCTGCGCGGTCACGACGGTCGGGACGGGCGGGCACGCGGATATCGAAGCGTTCGACATCGAGGAGACCGCGGACGGCTTACGCTTTCGCGTGGGGGAGACTCTCTTCTCGGTGCCGCTGCATGGCACGCACAACGTCACGAACATCCTCCTGGCAATCGGCGTCGCAACGGAACGCGGCATATCTCCGGACGACATTGCGGCTCGCCTGCGTACGTTCACGCCGCCGAAGCACACGTTCGAAATCCGGAATGAGAACGGCGTTACGGTACTCGACGACACGCACAATGCGAGCCCGCAAAGTTTCCGCGCCGCCGTGGAGTGGGCGCGCACGCAGCCGCATGAACGGAAAATTCTCCTCACGAGCGGCATCATCGAGCTCGGAGAGGACGAAGCGAACATTCATACCGAACTTGGCGCACTCGCACGGCCCGTCTTCAGTGACGCCTACATATTGAATAATAATTTTATTCATTATTTTGCGCTTGGATTCGGGAAAGAGAACCTTCACGGCCCTCAGCAGAGCACGCGGGCGAATCGCGGGGAGTTGCTCGTCTGCGTCGGGAGAATGAAACCCTCCGTCCTTCAGTCGTTCCTGCCATGAGTCGCTTCAGACCTATCCATCACACCTTCGGCCCGCACGTGACGGTCGGCTACGCGCTGCGAAGCCTGCTCCTGCTGCTGCAGCCATGGAAGTATCGGAGCAGAAGAGCGGTGGACCTGTTGAAACGTGAACTGGAAGCAACGTGCTCCCTGCGCGCATCGGCGTTCGCAAACGGCCGCGAAGCATTGCTTGCCTATCTGCGCGCCATCGGACTGCGGGCGGGCGAGGAGGTGATCGTGCAGGGCTACACCTGTGTCGTGCTGCCGAATGCGATTCACGCGGCGGGCGGCGTCACCGTGTACGCGGACATCCGGGAGGACACGCTGAACCTGGACACGGAAGACGTGGCCAAAAAAATCACGCCGCGCACCCGCGCCGTCATCTGTCAGCACACGTTCGGCATTCCCGCAGACACGAAGGAATTGAAGAGAATCTGCCGCGAGAACGATGTCCTCCTGATTGAAGATTGCGCGCACGTGATTCCGGACATGCAGACCGTCGGCGCGGAAGGCGACGCCGTCCTCCTGAGCTTCGGACGGGACAAAGCCGTATCGGGCGTCGCGGGCGGCGTCATGCTGGTGCACGACCATGCGGTCGCGGAGCGGCTGGATGCGATCGCGAAGGACGCGCGTCCGCTCGGATTCTTCACGATCCTGCGCCTTCTCCTGTATCCCCTCTTCTACCTGCTCCTCCGCCCGTTCTACGGACTTGTGGTCGGAAAGGCATCGCTCGCGATGCTCGCGAAATTACGATTGCTCGTTCCGATCCTCACGCGCGAAGAAAAGAGCGGACATATGGACATGGTGCCGCACGCCATGCCCGGTTCCTGCGCTCTCCTCGCCCTCGGCGAGTGGAGGAAGCGCGGAAGACTCTCGTCGCATCGCAGAAGCCTCACCGCGTTCTACCTGCAGGAGGCGAAGAAGAGGAAGTGGAAGTATCCGCGTGCGATTGCCGCAACCATGCCGCTGCAAAAGTTTCCGCTCTTCGTCATCAAGGCACAGGAAATAAGGGCACGACTCAAGACAGGCAATATCCATCTCGACGACGGCTGGACAGGATGCGTCATCTGCCCCGCTGCTGCCGATACCCTCGGCGCCGGGTACGAAGAAGGATGTGATCCCGCTGCCGAACGGGCGGGCGAAAGCATTCTGAGTCTCCCGACCCATCTCCTGACCTCCGGAGAAGATGCCGCACGGCTGGTGGAATGCCTCGACGACGCGATGCGTGACGTGTACCGCGGTAGATGAAACGGATGAAAACGGGTACTCTCGCTGACATGCAGGTGACGAAGGCGGTCTCTCAGGACGATTGGGATGCTTTCCTGTGCGCACGGGAGTGGTCGCCGTTCCTGCAGAGCTGGACCATGGGCGACGTCATGGAAACGGTCGGACAGGAACCCGTACGTCTGGAACTGCGCGGGGAACACGGAGCCGTCGAAGGCGTCTGTTTCGCGCACGTCGTCCCTGCCAGACGCGGCAAGCATCTGTCGGTACCCTACGGACCCGTGATCGCGGCAACGGAGGAGCGGATGCGCGAAGCTCACCTCGCGTCGTTTCTGACGGCGCTGCGGGAAGAAGCGCGGAAGCGGGAATGCAGATTTCTGAGGCTGAGTCCGTTCTGGAAACGGGAAGAACAATCGATCCTGCAGAGCGCCGGCGGCATGCGCTCTCCTCTGCACCTGCTTGCGGAGGATGTGTGGATTCTGCACCTCAAGGGAAAAACCGAAGAGGAACTGATGACGGGCATGCGCAAGACTACGCGCAACCTCATCCGTCGCGCGGAGAAGGAAGGGGTGACGGTGCGTGCGTCGCACGATCCCACGAAGGACGTGGCTCTGTTTCTGGAGCTGCACGACGAAACGCGGAAACGACACCGTTTCACGCCGTACTCGAACGCGTTCATCACGGCACAACTCGAGGCATTCGCAAAGAAGGAACAGGCGACGCTCTATCTGGCGGAATACCGGGGACGGATAATCTCCTCATCGATCCACATGCACATGGGCGGCGAAACCAGCTACCACCACGGCGCAAGCACGCAAAAGTACGGAAACATTCCCGCAAGCGTGTTGCTGCAATGGACCGCGATACGCGACGCGCGGAAGCGGGGGGACGCCGCCTACAACTTCTGGGGCATCGCCCCGGATGATGCACCGAAGAACCATCCCTTCGCGGGCGTGACGCTCTTCAAGACGGGATTCGGCGGCGAGAGGATGGAACTCGTGCATTGCGTGGATGTCCCTCTCGATCCGCGCTACCATGTGACCCGCGCTATCGAGACGATCCGCAAGTGGCGCAGAGGCTTCGCTTCCTTCCCCTTCCCCTTTCGTTCCCATGGCAGATGATTCCTCCTTCTCCGGCGACCTCAGCTCGGACGTCCGCGACATCAAGGCATGCATCGAACAGATGAACAGACGCGACAGGCTGCGTACCGTGGGAGGATTTTTCAAGAACATGATCGCGCTGATTCCCATCATCCTCTTCCTCTACGGCGCCTGGTACCTGTCGCAGAAGTGGGACGAAATCGTCACGGACATCGCCGCGGCTTCCGCAAAGCAGGCGGCGTCGCTCACGACCGATCAATTCGATAGCCTCTTCCGGGGACGTTCCGAGGCGGACGGCATGGTCGAGGCGCAGTAAGTTCACCCGACTTCGCAGGAAGCTCCGCTCTTCAGATCGGGGATGAATGCGTGCTCGTGCTGAGAGAGACGGCTACGCCGGCTTCCGCATTATTGCTTCAACGAACCTCTCAGATGCCACGGCCTTCAAGGCCGCGGAGCTTCACTCCGTCAGACGTACGACGTCTTCCCCCGAGAGCGCCGCCCCGATGGCAATGCCCGGGAGACGCAGGAACTGCCCGCGCGTGAAGGACGTTTCGGGCACTTCCCCGAGACCGAAGAGGTAGCCGGCTTCGGCCGCCTTCCTCATAACCCTGTCATTGATGCCGCCCGATGGATACGCCACGGCGTAGACTTCGCGCTTCGTCAGGTCTTCGATCAGCTTCTTGCTCTGCTGCAGTTCCAGCTGCACCTGCGAATCGGTCAGCGCCCGCAGATCATCGCCCGTATGACCGGCCGACTGGAGCTCGTTGCCGTTTGCGAGCAGCGTGAGCACCGTGCGTTCCGTGATACCCGAGAGACCAACGTGCTTCGTGGCCGCGAAGATGGTCGCCGACACGCCGGCGGAGGAGAGCGTCTCAAGCACCTCTCCGATGTTCCCGCCGTCGACGCCCGTCACCGTGAGCACGACCGTACCGGGCGACACGCGCTCGTCGCGGGTTTCCTGCGCGAGCACGACGTCATAGAACGCGCGGAGCGTCACGATGCGCCTGCCGGCGGCTCTCAGTGCGGCGACATGAGCCTGCAGTGCTTCCATCGCTCCCGCCTCATTCGCGCGGTACCGCAGAACGGGCACCGTGTACGCCTCCTGTCTCACGAGAAATGACGGAGCAAACGGTTCCAGATAGGCGGCGGATACGTAGCCTTCCCCGCCCTCGAACGGCACGCGCGCCCACTCTCCGCTGATATGCAGCGGTTTCACGATCGCATCGCCCGGCAGCTCGCCGAGCTTCTCCGATTGGGACGAGGGTTCTTTGCGCACGTTGAGGAACGTGAAGTTCACGAAGTAGCGGCCCTCGAACGCCTTCTTCTCCTCGCTTAAGCGCTGCTCCGTCGTGAGTTTCGCGATGTAGCGGAACGCCACGTATCCTTCGCTGCCGTCCGGAAGCCTCACCTTCGCCCACGCCGCGTTCGGAATCTCGAGTACCTCGAGGGGATCTCCCTGCTCCAAACGCGCAATCTGCGCGGAGGACACGCTCATCGCTGCGCGCACGTTGAGGAACGGATTGCTGACCCTGTAGACGTTGCCCGCGTCCGCCGACGTTTCCGCGCGCAGTGCGTCAAAACGCCTCTTCGCCTCCTCGTTCACCGCCGGCGTTCCCTGCGCGACGAGCGGCGAACCGCTGAGCGTCGTCAGCGTCGGTGAAGAACCGGAGAAACCGAGTGCATTCTGCTCCGCAAGGTTCGCGATTTCCTGCACGCGTTCGAGGTCATCCGCGGTGAACGTGAATTCCTCGAAGCTCTTCTCCGGTTCGGGCGCGCTGCATCCCACGAACAGGATCCCGAAGGAAGCGACGAGCAGAAAGGCGACAATCGGACGGGGCATGACGGGAAGGGGTAAGGGGAGGGAAAAAGGGAGGGGAATCACATACGATCGGGCACCCGAAGGGTGAGGAGTCCCGCTCCGGCCTTGATGGTCCGGGCGGTCAACGCGGTCAGAGCCAGACGCAGCGAGCGCTGCGAACCCTCCGCGTTCAGAATGGATTCGGTGTTATAGAACGCGTTGTAGGACTGGCAGAGACCGTACAAATAGGTACAGAGCTTGTGCGGCATACGCTCCTCGCACGCGGCGGCCACGGTCGCATGAAAGCGCAGCAATTCGTGAATGAGAGCGCGCTCCGACGCCGTGACGTCGGCGCAGTTCGCCGCAAGATCGCGGAACATGTCGCCGTACGCATCCGTCTCCGTTCCTTCCTTCGATTTACGCAGGACGGAGAGGGTGCGTGCGTGCGTGTACTGGATGTACGGCGCGGAATTGCCCTCGAACGTCAGCATCTTGTCCCAGTCGAAGACCATGTCCATCTTCCTGTTCTGACTGAGGACGCCATAGACAACCGACCCGACCCCCATCATCTCTTTCAGATCCTCGCGTTCGTCGCCCGCGAGATCCGAGGACTTCTCCGCAATGAGCGCCTCCGCGCGCTTCACGGCTTCGTCGAGGACTTCTTCCAGCTTGAGAATGTTGCCCTTGCGCGTGCTCATGCTCTTGTCTGCGAATCGCATCCGTCCGAAGACCACGTGCTCCAATGCCGGAAGATCCCACTGCATCTGTTCCACGGTGCCGAACACCTGACGGAAGTAGAGCTGCTGCGCCACGTCAACAACGTAGAGAATGGCGGAAGGGTTCCAGGTGTCGATGCGGTAGCGCACCGTCGCGATGTCGCGCGTGAGGTAGATGGTCGAGCCGTCGCCTTTCAGCGCCACGGCGGGGGGAATCTTCGTCTCCTCGGGAAATTCCACGATCAGCGCGCCGTCCTTGCCCGGTTTGAAGACGTTCTTCTCCTTCGCCTCCCGGACGATCGCCTCCATCATGTCCTGGTAGAAGCTCTCGCCCTGCACGTGGTCGAAGGAAACGTGCAGCCTCTCGTAGACGCTCTCCATCGCCTTCATCGTGATGTCGATGACGCTCTTCCAGAACGAGCGCAGCGCCTCGTCCCCTTTTTCCAGCCGCAGAAACGCCTCCCTTCCCTGGTCCAGGAGAGCGGGATCGCGTTCCGCTTCCGTGTGAAAACGAACGTAGAGCGCAAGCAGATCGTCAAGCGAGCACTCTTCGACGGGAACGCTCCCCCACTTTTCCATGGCGACCGCCAACTGCCCGAACTGCGTGCCCCAGTCACCGATGTGATTGATGGCCACCGTGGGGATGCCGCGGTGACGGTGCAGATTGGCAATCGCCTGTCCGATGACCGTCGCCAGAATATGGTGAATACCAAGCGGCTTCGCGACGTTCGGATCCGAGTACTCCACGATGACGGGCGGTTCGGCGCGCGTCTCCTGCGGCAGGCAAAGGTCGTGCGCTTGTGACAGAAGCTCCACGAGCACGCCGTCCTGCAGCGTCACGTTCACGTATCCCGGCCCCGCGACGTCACAGGATGCAATACCTTCCGCTCGTGAGAGCGCATCCACGAGAATCTTCGCGATCTCCTGCGGCTTCCTCCCCGCTTCCTTCGCAAGACGCAGTGCGACATTCGTGGTGAAATCACCACGACCCTCCTCCTGAACAAGATCAAAGGAGATTCTTGACGTGACGCCAAGTGCATCCTTCAATGCATCTTGGGAGAGACGTGCCAATTTTTCCTGAAGATCGAACACAGAAAGTGAACAAGGGAATGGCGCTACTGTAGAACAGGGAAGAGAGATGTACAGATGAAAACATAATTTGATCTTGATCACAGATTTTCTTCATGTTTTTACCCTATTTGAACAAAAAATGTATGCACAAACGTACACCCATCATTGAACAGAAAATGGAGACAAACTGTGGATAATCCTGTGGAGAAAATGTGAACAAGAGCGATACCATTTCTCTTCGGAGAGGGAAAAAGACTTCTTCTTCAGAAGAAGACAGATATTTACAATTATTATTTAATAATGTATAATATACTAATGATGCACTCAGGAAAAAAACGATGTGTACGCAGGCTGCAGGGAATCGTCCTCACCGCTTCCCTCCTCTTGAGCGGCTGCGGGAGCGATGCGCCCGGCGACTCTCCCCAGGTAAGTGGCGGACGCAGCGGCGTCCTCTCCGTGGATCTTCTCGCCGACGGTACGCTGACGATGGCTCGTGCCCGGAGGCCCGGGGCGCTCCTTGGATTGTACGTCGCCGAATTCCTCTCGCGCGGCACGTCGCTGCTCGTGGAATCCGCACTACGGGGCATCGATGCGCAGATCGCCGTCGCCGCGGGCGGGGAAACCGGACCGGGCGATGAGGATTTCGTCCTGCTACAGGCATTCGCCGACGCGCTACAGGTCGATATTCCCGATCTGCTCAATCGAAGTCCCGCGCGTGAAGAGAGCCTCAATAAGTACGTGGAAGCGCTGCGGAACGTAGGAACGCGCTCGCAGGAGCGCTACGAAGAGCTGGGAGCGGCGCTCGATACCATCAAGGACCAGGAGCGCGAGCAGCGCAGAACCGTCAGTCAGATCGAGCGGGAGATGAGGAATGCTATCAACGACCAGGACTTCTCGCAGGCGGGAGAGCTGAATCGTTCGCTGGTGGACGAGCAGGAGGCGCTCTCCGAGCTCGAACTCGAAGCGGACAAAACCGAGCAGATTCACGACACCTTCGAGGACCTGCTCGACATCTACGAGGAGCGTCTGCTCGCCATCGAGAGCAACAGGCCGGCACTCATCTCCGGCGTGCGGGTGGTGGACGTGCCGGGCGCCGAGGATCTGGACATCCTGGAGACGCCGAGTCGCAGAGAACGTGAAAACACGCTCCAGATGCTCGTTCCCGGCTCTTCGAACGACGAAGGGGGCATCCGGTTCGGAGAGTAGCGGAGAGGGCGGGAAAGCGCTTCCACCGAGGGCCTTTTTGTGCTACAATAAAAGGAAATCCTCATGCACACACAACCCACACCACAGAAGCCCTCCACGGATCCCCGAAACGCGGGAGCGCTGACGCAGAAACTGTTCCCCGTCATCGACGAACTGCTGGGGCTCCACCGGGACGTGGAATCGACCCTCAAGAACGCCGGGGGGAAGACGAGTTTGAACGCGGAAGAGAAGGACGTGATCAAGCGCTACGAAGAGAGCTTGCAGAAAATGCTCGACATCATTGCGCCGGCCGGCCTGAAGGTGGACCACAAGAAACTCATCCTGAACGGCGATCTGCACGCGCGCACGTTCTTCGCCTACAACTGGCCGAGTCAGATTCTGCCGAACTGGCTGTCGCAGATCGTGAACTACGACGCCCAGATGGACATCACGCAGTACATCTATCCGTCATCGAGCAAGACGATCCTGAAACTGCTCCGGAAGAAAGTGACGGAAATGCGCAGCTCGATCCGCATGCTGCAACAGCGCGGCATCGTGCGCGATCCGGCGCTGGAAGCGGCTCTGCAGGATGCGGAAGAACTCCGTGACATTCTCGCTCGCGGCCGGGAGAAGCTCTTCCAGTTCGGCTTCTACTTCACGCTCTACGCCGAGGACGAGGAGAAGATGAAGAAAATCGAAACGGATATCGAATCGATCCTCGGCGGAAAACTGATCCTCACGAAACCCGCCGCGTTCCAGATGGAACACGGCTGGACGAGCTGCCTGCCGTACTGCCTGGACGAGCTCGATATCAGCCGCAACATGAACACGTCCCCCCTCGCGACGAGCATGCCGTTCTCCAGCGCGGATCTGATGGACGACCACGGCATCATGTACGGCATCAACAGGCATAACGATTCCCTGGTCATCTTCGACAGGTTTGATCTGCCGAACGCCAATGCCAACATCTTCGCGACATCGGGAGCCGGAAAATCCTACGCCGTGAAACTGGAGCTCATACGCACCATGATGTACGGAGCCGACATCTTCGTCATCGATCCCGAGAACGAGTACTCCGAGTTATGCAACGCGGTCGGAGGTTCGTACATTCCGATCTCGCTGCAGAGCTCGTGGCGCATCAATCCGTTCGATCTGCCGAAGGCGGTGCGCGGCGAAGATGCGGAAACGGGCGAAATCCTTCGCAGCGCCGTCATCAACCTGCACGGACTGTTCAAGCTGATGCTCGGCATGGTCACGCCTTCCGAAGAGGGCGTACTCGACAAGGCGATCCTCGACACCTACGCGCTCAAAGGCATCACCATGAACACGGAGAATCCCGGCGACATGGAACCGCCGACGCTTGCCGACCTCATCGACGTGCTGATGACGAGCGACGGGGGCGAGCACATGGCACAGACGCTACAGAAGTACACGGAAGGAAGCTTCTCGGGCCTGTTCGACAAGCAGACGAACATCGGTCTCGACAAGCAGATGATCGTGTTCCAGATCCGCGATTTGGAAGACGCGCTGCGCCCGATCGCCATGTACGTGATTCTGAATTTCCTGTGGAACCGCATCCGCTCGGAATTCAAGCGAAGAATCCTCGTGATCGACGAAGCCTGGAACCTGATGCAGCACGAAGATTCCGCGCGATTCCTCTACGGACTCATCAAACGCGCGCGCAAGTACTACCTCGGCGTCACCACCATCACGCAGGACATCGATGACTTCGTGAACTCCGAGTACGGCAAGCCGATCGTGACGAATACCTCTCTGCAGATTCTGCTCAAGCAATCCCCTACCGCCGTCGATCAGTTGCAGAAGCTCTTCTACCTGACGGAAGGAGAAAAGTACCTGCTCCTCAGTTCGGGAGTGGGACAGGGAATTCTCTTCGCCGATAAGAAGCACGTCGCCATCCAGATCGTGGCAAGTCCCGAGGAACACAAGCTCATCACCACGAATCCGGAGGAGATGATGCAGCGGCAGCAGAGGAAAGCTCGTGAGAAGAGCGAGCGGAAGGACCAAACGGAAAAGAAGGACGACGCGAAGGGGAAGGACCCGACGACGCGAAGCGGAGACGAAACGCCGTCGTAACGCAGGCGAAGTGCCGGCGCGATCGCCCGTCTAGCTTCCCGCAGGATTCTGCCCGGCATCGGGAACCACTTTCCACCGGACTTCCGGTTGCAGCGATCCCGGCACGGCGAATCCCGCCGCTTTCCGGTGGCCTCCTCCTTTCAGTCTCTGTGCCATCGCGGACACGTCGACGTCGTCGCGCAGCGTGCGCAGCGATCCCTTCACCTTGCCGCCGCGCTCCGTGAGAATGAGGGAGAAGCGCATGCCCGGCACGGCGTTCACGTAATCAATGGCACCCGTGAGTTCGGAAGGATCCGCGCCGGTCGCACGGAAATCCCCTTCCCTGAGTGCCGAAATGGCGCCGCCTTCCTCCGTCACCGTGATATTCTCCAGCACTCTTCCCCACAAACGCAGCGTCGAAGGCTTCGCCGTCCGGAAGACGTGTTTCACGACGGCATGTTGCCGTGCGCCGCTGCGCAGCAGGCGCGCAATCGTGCGGTAGACCTGCGACGTGGTGTTGCTGTGGAGGAGTCCTCCCGTATCGGTGTAGACGCCCGTCAGAAGCGCGGTCGCTGCTTCGGGATCGAGAGCGAAGCCTGCGCGGTCCGCGAACATGACGATGATTTCGCAGGTCGACGCGGCGTCGGGCACGACGAAGTTCACCGTTGCGAACTTCGGATTGGAAGGATGATGGTCGAACGACACGGAAGCGTACGTGCCGTCGAAGAGCTCGGGGTGCGTCTCATGGTACTCGGTCAGGTGCGGTTCGGCGCAATCGAGGAACACGAACACGTCGCCCTGTCGGGGAGCAAGATCATTCGTGACCCGATGTGCGCCGTCGAGGAAGTGAAATGTCTCGGGCACCGGATCTTTACAGACCAGAGCAAGCTGCGCATCGGGAAGATGCGCCTCCAGAAGCCTCGCAAAGCCGAGCAGAGAACCGATCGCATCCCCGTCGGGATTGCGATGACAGAGACAAACGACGCGCGACGCATCGCGCAGAAGATCCATGGCCTTGCGTGTGTCTTCGACAGGAAGCATAAGGGGCGGATTCTAGAAGAAGGATGAAGGCACGCTCAATGCAAACACCTTGCCAAAGCAAAGTGATGTTTTGCGATATGATTCAAGATCGACGGGAACACCGCAACCTCTCCAAAGCTCGCACGTTTCCGGTCATGCTATTCTGCTCCGCATGGCGGAACCCCTGCACATCATCTTCTGCGGAACGCCCGCATTCGCCGTGCCGAGTCTCGAAGCACTCGCAGGAGACGAACGATTCGTCGTCGATCTGGTTGTGACTCAACCTGCGAAGCCCGTCGGAAGAAAGAAGGAAATCACGCCGTCGCCTGTGCGCATCGCGGCAGAGCGGCTCGGCATTCCCGTCTTCGAAACGGCGAGCTTGAACCGCGAGTGGCCGACCTTTCGCGCAGAGCATCCGGACCTTCCGCGACCCGACTTCCTGGTGGTGGTCGCATTCGGGCAGCTGCTCTCCGAAGAGATGCTCGCACTTCCCGCGATCGCACCGGTGAACCTGCACGCGTCACTGCTCCCGAAACTGCGCGGCGCGTCACCGATACAGCACTCAATTCTCGAAAATAACCATGCGGGCGTCACCGTGCAGCGAATGGTCCGCGCGCTCGATGCCGGACCGATTCTCGGGCAGGAAGCGGCTGCGCTCGCTCCGCGTGAAACGACCCGGACACTGCACGACACTCTGAGCGTCCTCGGGGCAACGCTTCTTACGGAGACGCTCGCGGCCCCCCTTCTTCCCGTGGAACAACAGGAATCACAGGCGACCTTCTGCGCGAAGCTGACGCGCGCCGACGGCATCGTCGATCCGCACGTCATGACGGCGGAAGACATCGACAGAAGAGTGCGCGCGCTCATGCCGTGGCCCGGCGTGCGCATCGACGGACTGAAGCTGCTCCAAACCGATCTCGTGCCGCATGAAAACGCATCGCCCCTTCCCTGCGCGAAAGACACGACACTGTTCCTTCTGCGCGTGCAGCCAGATGGAAAGAAGCCAATGACCGGCGCAGAGTGGGAGCGCGGGCGCAAGGCGTAATGCTTGTAGAGCGCACGCGGCGACATCTACGCTGATCGCATGCGACGTTTCGTTTCATGCGCGGCGATCATCGTTCTCCTTGCCTCATCCTCCGCCATGCATGCACAGGAAGCGCGTGACACGGACGGTGACGGACTGCCGGACAGCGCGGAAGACGCGAACGGCAACGGCATCGTCGACGAGAACGAAACCGATCCCTTTGATGCGGACACGGACGGCGGCGGCGAATCGGACGGCTCGGAGGTGAAAGCGGGCAGAGATCCGCACGATCCGACCGACGACCTGACGTACGACGCGGACGGCGACGGCTGGGTGAACGGACTCGAACTTCTGCACGGAACGGATCCGTCGAATCCCGACACGGACGGCGACGGCGTCATCGACTCGCTGGATTCCTTTCCGCTCGACCCGCGATTCGGCAAAGACGAAAACAAGAACGGCATTCCCGACGAATGGGAAGAGCACACCGATCTTTCATCGCAGGAAGGCCAGACGCTGGAGAGCGACCCCGACGGCGACGGACTCACGAACGGCGACGAACTGTTGAACGGCACCGATCCCCTTTCCGCGGACACGGACGGCGACGGCATTCCGGACGGAGAGGAAATCGAAATCGGCACGAATCCGCGCGAGAATGCCTGCCTCGTCTTCGGAGAGATCCAACCGCCGTTTCCCGACGTCGAGTCCCATTGGTCCAAGCAGTTCGTCGCCCGTCTCCAACGCACGAGCGCGCTCCCCGACGACGCGCCGATCATCGGAGGCTACGACGTGGAAGGCGAGCGACTCTTCCTCCCCGACCGCGACGTGACACGCTTCGAATTCCTGAAGATGGTGCTCCTCTCCGGCTGCGTGCCGCTCGATGACGACACGATCGACGTCTCCGTGCGCTTCACCGACGTGAACAGCATTCCGCAGCTCAACGAGGACCCGGACGCGGCGCTGCTGCGTAAAACGGTATACGCCGCGGTGAAGAAGAAGATCGTGGAAGGCTATGCCGACGACACGTTCCGGCCGCACGACGTCATCAACAGAGCGGAAGCCGTGAAAATCCTCGTGGAAGCCGCACATCTCTCCGCACCCGCGGAGGGCGAGAATCTCGCGCGCATCTTTCCGGACGTTCGCGAGGACGATTGGTTCCGATCACACGTATCGATCGCCGTCTGGCACGACATCATCGGAGGATTCGCCGACGGCGAACTGAAACCCGGCGAGAACCTCACGCGCGGACAGGCGGCGAAGATGATCTACCTGGCGATGACCGTGAATCCGACGGTGAACGGGTATGTGTTTCCTTCGCTATGAAGGATGGAGTATGAGGTATGAAGTATGGAGTATGCGTTTTTACCACATACTCCATACAAAATACTCAATACTTCATACTTTATACTTCTACACTTTCGTCTGCATTTCCTGCAGCGCCTTGATGATCTCGGGCAGGTCCTCGACATCGAACATGATCGTCGTCTTGCGTCCGCCGCGCGACTTCTCGGAAAGCTTGAAGAACTTTCCGTTACCCGATTCCTTCAGATCAAGGTAGAACGTGCGCTGGCGTGCGCGGATGGTGATGGAATGCAGCTCATCGGCATACCGGCCGCCGCCGTTGTCGCGGCGCCGCGGAGCGGCGTCGTGCGAAGGAGAGGAAGCGGACGGCTCCTCGCTGCCGGTAGGATCGGCAAGATCCGCCATGGGATCGAACATAGAGAGAATGGGAAAAGAAGTAACACGCTCCCCTCGCCACGTTTCCGGAATGCTGCAATCGCCTTCGGCCCATGACTTTCGAGAGCACGAACAGGATACGGCAATCCGCCGGAGGACTCAACGTGCCTCAGGCGTGACCGCGCGGCGGACGGAAGAGTGCGGCGATCGCCCGGAACAAACGGGCAAGTGCTCCCTTTTTCTTCGGCTCGAAATCGCCCGACGGTTCGCCCTGTCCGCCGGTGCCGAGCGTCGTCGCGCCGCCGAACGAACGGGGCGTCAGGTCGTCGCGGGAAGTCGGAGTGTCATTCATGTACGGAGTATACGCCGCACGCATGCCGATTCCCAACGCTGTCAGTTCTCAAGCGGAGGGAAGAGAATCGCCGGTTCTCCCATCGTCTTCCACTCTTTATCGGCTCCCCATGCTTTCCACGGTTCGATGACGAAGTCCGGGTCGAGCATCTTCTCCGCGTACGACACGCCGAGTTGCCTGCTGATCTTCTGTGCAGTCACCGGAGTGAAAGGCAAAAGCATCAATGCGATGTGCCGCAAATTTTCGGCAAAGTACGAAAGCTCTTTCCTCTTTTCATCGCCGCTGAGTTTCCATACCGCTTTGTCATTAAACGACTTGTTCGATGCATCCGTATGCAGCACGGGATGGCGAAGCGCTTCATGGAAATTCCTGTGATCCATTTTTTCCCCGTATGCGGACCAGTCATCGACGCCCGCGTTCGATACATCAAGCATCATCTCTCCCCCTTCTTTCTTCAGCAGGACCAACACGCGATTCAAAAGATTGCCGATATTGTTCCTGAGCGCAGCGTCATACAGCGCATCAATCCTCTCCCACGAGAAATCGCCGTCATTTCCCACCGGAATTTCGTGCGACAGGTAAAATCGCAGCGGATCGGGATTGCCGCCGAAGTGCGCAAGTACGTCGTCCGGCTTCACCACGTTGCCAAGAGACTTACTCATCTTCTGCCCTTCGCTCGTCAGGAATCCGTGGATGAGCAGCGTATTCGGCAGTGTGATCCCCGCCGCTTTCAGCATCGCCGGCCAAATCAAAGCATGGAAGCGCGCGATGTCTTTGCCGATCACGTGCGTGACGGTCGCGTTGTCCCAAAAGTCCGATCGCAACGTTTTATTCTCAAAGTATTGAAGTCCCGAAAGGTAGTTCGTCAGCGCATCACACCACACGTACATCGTCTGCTCCGGATCATCGGGCACGGGAATACCCCACGCAAGACTTGAGCGGGGACGCGAGAACGACACATCATGGAGTTCTTCTTTCAGCAGCGACAATGTTTCGTTGGCGCGGAATTCGGGGACGATCGCATACGTCCCGTCGGTCAAAATGTTCTTCAGCCACTCACGTTCCTTGGAGAGCAGGAAGAAATAGTTCTCTTCGGTCACTTCCTCCGGAGCCGTCTTGTGATCCGGGCACATGCCGTCCGTCAGATCTTTCTTCGTGAGAAACCTCTCGCAGCCGCTGCAGTACAACCCCGTATAGCTCCGTTTCTCCAGCATCTTCGCATCGGCGATCTTCTTCCAGAGCGTGCGCACCGTCGGCCAGTGTTGCGCTTGATCCGACGTGCGGATGAAGAGATCCGCGGAAATGCCGAGCCGGTCATACAGATCGATGAACAAGGGCACATTGCGATCCACGAGTGCGCTCGGCGTCATTCCCTCTTTTTCGGCGGTACGCTGGATCTTGATGCCGTGTTCGTCCGTGCCGATCTGGAACCGCACGTTGTCACCGCTCAACCTGCGCCAACGCGCGTAGACGTCCGCGAGCACCTTCTCCAAAACGTGCCCCATGTGCGGAGCCGCATTCGGATAGTCGATGGCCGTCGTGATGTAGTGATTCGCCACGACGGAAGCGTAGCGCAGGCCGAGGCCCGCCACCAGCGCGCATCGTGCGCGGTTACGCGCCCCCCGGAATGTCCGAGATGAACTGCTGCACGAACTCGATCATCGCAATGGCAAGCATGACCGCGATGAATCCGGCGACCGCCCACATGATCGCCTTCTTTCCCGCTTCGATTCCCTCGGCCTGTCCGCGGGCCACGATCATCCGCAGTCCTCCGTAGACGATGGCGAGGAAACACACGAGCGCGATGAAGCCCACGACGCGCTCCGCGATCATAAATGCGAGTTGATTGGCGGTATCACCCGGTTGTCCGCCGACGCCGCCGCAGAAGAAGTACCCGTTGCACGGGAAGTAGTCCTGCAAACTCGCCGCGTACGCGTGAGTCGGAAGGAGAACGCCGATGAAAAGAGAGAAGACGCGCATATCAGAGGAGATTGAAGTTCTCGACCATGTTCACGACCGCGGGCACGAGTCTATGGAGGACATTCAGGAGCACGGCGCCGAACGATGCCCAGATGAGTCCCCTCTTTGCTTTGCCGAATTCTTCGTCCGATCCGCGGGCAAACACCATGCGGAACGCATTGAAGACGATCGCCGCGAGGAGCGCGATGAAGAAAAATTCATAGAGAATCCGCTCGAAGGCGGAGAGAATCTGGAAGAGAATGTCGTTCTGTGCGCTCTCGTCCACGAAGGTCTCGCCTTGGAGCAGCGTGACGAACTCTTCGGCGAAGAGCGCGACCATGATGCCGACGAGCGACCAGATCACCGTCTTCTTACCGGTTTCGATACGCTGCTCGTCGCCGAGATTGAGGAGCATGTACCCCGCGCCGATCACCAGGAAGAGAATCCCGAGAGGTTGGGCGTACTGCGGAAGTTTGGACACGAGGAAGTCAAAAAACTTCACGGAAAAATCCTGCCAACCCGTGCCGGAACTGCAGCCGGGGAGGTTACCGCACCAGACTTCGAAACTCGGCTGGGCGTAAGCGAGCGCGGGCAGCGCGAGGATCGCAAGCGCGAAGAGGGCCGGGATGTTGCTACGGCTGCGCAAATGCATTGGGATTGATGAAGTTGAGAATGACACCGGCGAACATGAGGAGCACGAGCCCGAAGATCGACCAGAGTATCCGCTCTTTTCCTTGGGCGATTTTCGCCTGGTCGCCGTTGCTGGCCATGATCTGGAATCCCGCGATGGTGACATTGATCACCGCAAGCGCGGCACCGATCCCGAGTCCCCACCTCCATGCTCCTCCCACGTTCAGGTACGCGAAGAGCGGACTGTTGCCGAAAGAACCGGATGCATCGGCGCATCCATACTCACTCGCATCCGAGGCGGAGGTACAGATGCAGTCCTGTCCGCCGGGAAGCGGCTCTAAGACCATCACGCAGCTGTTTCCCAGACATTGATAGTCGTAGGGAGGCGTGCCCGCGGCGTACTCACGCTCTCCGCAGAGCGGAGTAGGCTGCGCGAACGCCGCCGTGGTGTACATCAGCAGGAGCGGAAACACCGCGAGACCGAGCCGGACGATGCGGGAGGAAAAACGATGCATTCCCCTTATTATAGCGGAAAAACGCCGAAAAATCCACCCCGACCGGCAACGATTGCTCGGCCGCACGAAGCCGAAAAAGTAGGCTGTTGACGGGCGGCGGAGGCAAGGCGGACACTATCGACCGTCCCCTTCCCCCTCTTCTCCATGCCGAAGCCGTACGTCGACGGATTTGTCCTCGCCATTCCAAAGAAAAATCTACCCACCTACCGCCGGATGGCAAGCATGGGGCGCGATGTATGGTGTAAACACGGCGCGTTGGATTACAAGGAATGCATGATAGATGACGCCAAGCCAAAGGGCGTGAAGTTCACGTTCCAAAAAATGATCAAAGCAAAGCCGGGAGAAGTGGTGATATTCGCCTATATCGTCTTCAAGTCCCGCGCGCACCGCGACCGCGTGAACGCGAAGGTGATGAAGGATCCCGTGATGAACGATCCCAAGTACAAGGACATGCCCATGCCGTTCGATATGAACCGTATGGCGTACGGCGGATTCAAGGTGATCGTCGATGCGTGAGCTTCCATCGGTGGATGACGCGCGCATTCATGGGGTAGACTGCAGCACATGAAGCCGAAGATCTCCCTCATCACGCTCGGCGTGGAGCATCTGGCGAGAGCGAAGGAGTTCTACGTGAAACTCGGATTTCCCCTGGAGGAACACAGCAACGATTCCGTCGCGTTCTTCAACCTGGAAGGAACCTGGCTCGGCCTGTTTCCGAAGGATGAACTGGCGAAGGACGCGGGCATCGCCGCCGAGGGCGACGGATTCCGCCGCATCTCGCTGGCGCACAACGTCGGCTCACCGGAGGAAGTGGACGCGCTGCTCGCACACGCCGTCTCCTGCGGAGCGACGCTCGTGAAGAAAGGACAGAAAGTTTTCTGGGGCGGTTACAGCGGCTACTTTGCAGACCCCGACGGTTTCCTGTGGGAAGTCGCGCACAATCCGTTCATGGACCTGACCTGAGGATGATGCGAAAGCGATGAGAGGAGATCAGGGCATACCCGATTGCCCGTTCATCACCTCGTTCGCCTTCGCCTCCTGCACCACGAGTCCTTTGATATTGCGGAACTCCGATCGCAGCGCCGCGATTTCCGTCGTGTCGATGTCGGCGTAGATGATGCCGGTTTTCCCGCGAATGGACGACAGTTCCCGAAGCGGGTGACAAATCTTCGAGTGTTTGTAGGTCTCCTCCGCATAGGCGTCGACCATCACGAAGTACGTCATGGCATCGAACGCCCGTACCTGCGGAATCTTGTCGAGCACGTCCTTCGTCCGCGGATGACTGAGCAGGTAGCTGGGACAGAAAATCACTTCCGCACCGCGTGCGGCGAGGCTGCGGATCTCTTCCGGAAACGCGTAGTCCCAACAGTTGATGATGGCGCACCGGATGCCGTCGAGCTCGAAAATCTTGTTGCGCTTCCCCGGGAGGATGGCGGTGGATTCGGCCTTGTAGAGGTTACGCTTGTTGTAGCGCATGACGATGCTCCCCGCGCGGTTCATGACCCAGATCTGGTTGCGGATGCGCTTCGTATCGTCGATGACGTACGACCCGCAAATCACGTGGATACCATGGGTTGCCGCCGCCATGCTGATCGCGCGCGACTCCTTGGGAATCCTCCTCGCATGAATATCGTCATCGATGAGGCAGATTTCCGGAAAGCAGATGATGTCCGCCTTGCGCTTCGCCGCGGCCTCGATACAGGTGAGAATCGTGTGCAGATTCTTCTCCGCATCTTCGGTCACTTCCATCTGCGCCGCTGCGATCTTCCAGTGCATGGGCTCCAGTGTCGCATATGGCGAACGAGTGTAAAGGCGTTCTTGGAATCGTCTTTCGTTTGAGCCGTTTCCTGGAGAGAGCCGAAGATGCCTGTTGCTTTGTCAGTGGCTTGCAGTCCATTCAAGAAGCCACATGCCATGTTCATCCGGTGCATCGGAACTGCTCCATCCATTTCGTTCAAAGAACGCTTTGGCTTGGGAATTCCTCGCATCGACGAACGCTCTCCACGTCCGGCACGTTTCCGATCCATGCCACACCATGAATTGCTGCAGTATCTCCGACCCCACTCCCTTGCTCCGCAGCGAAGGCTTGACCGCAACATCCGTGATGTAATACGCCGGATGTCGTTCATTGGGAAGGAGTAATCCGATGACCGCAATCAATGCACCGTCAAGAAACACGCTGTACTGAAGGCCGTCCTCTTTCTTCATCACATGCGTGAGCCACTCATCATCCATCGGACCCAAACGTGCATGCAAATCGGCATCCTCGTACCATGATTTGTACTCCGGAAAATCCGCCTCCCGAAACGGGGCGTAGACGAAATGCATGTATGGAGTGTACCAGCTGAGAATGATTGAGAAGGATGTGAAGCGGCTGTGAGAGTTTTCTCCCGGTATGAATAGTTATTCGGCATGATCGGATGCTCCGGGCAGGACGATCTGTCGGTCATCCATCGTCTCCCGGATTTGCGTGTACCAGTGCCCGTACCCTTTGCCGGTAAGATGGAGGTCGTCGGAGGCGTAGTGTCCCGGACCGGCGAGCGGATCGTGTGCCGCATCCGTAAAAAGATCGACGTACGCCACGCCGTGTTCTTCCGCCACGCGCATGTAGACCTCGCGGTACGTGGCGGTGCGGGCACTCAGAATACTGCTGACGGGCCAGGGGAAGATCGGCGCGAGGCCGATGTTCCCCGAATGGAGCGCAACGACGTGCGTGCCGGCGGCGTTCGCTTGCGCGAAGACCGCGCGAAGCGATGCCGTGAATCGTTCGATCGGCGTTCCACGGAGGATGTCATTCGCTCCGATTTGCAGCAGCACGAGATCAAAAGACTCCGCGGGAACATCCGGAAAATCTTTTTCCAACTCACCGACGCGCTTTCCGTTCGCGGCGGCATTCCATACGTCGGCATTCGGAAAGTCCGCGGCGAACCGTCCGGCAATGGATTTCTCCGGATCGCTGACGCCCGTGCCGACCGCGGTGCTGTCCCCGAGGATCAAGATGCGCGGCACGCCGCCCGTTATGTGACGTTCAAAGCGCCGGCTCCGTGCAGAAAGTTCTCTGCCCTGCCTCACATGCAGGTAGAAGCGCAGCGCCTGGACGCTCACGAAACAGAGGAGAACCAGTCCGATGGCAATGAGGACGCGGAAGATGGGTGCTAGTGTAAATCGTTCTTCCGGTATTACGAAATATGGAAGTGCTTGTGGGGACTTATTCGGCGCTGAAAAGGATTATGGGTAATCTTTCCAGGCATAAACAGGTGGCTTACAGCGTTTAATTCTCTTAAACCCAAGAAGCATGCCGTAGAACGCGCCATGCTTTCTAATGGAGAGAATCGAGTATTGTGAACAAGAGGGGTCATAATAACATCGGCGTTTTACTCGGTTTGGAATGTATTTCTGATAACACTTTATACAGAATATAATGAGCCTACTAATTAAATTTAACTGCCGTTCCATACGCAAAAACTTCGAATACTTGCCGTGAGCCTCCACAGCCCTGTTGCAATGCAACACGGTAATCAAAGTGCGCTCCAATAACAGCGTCTGCGCCAAGCTCTTTAGCAACACGTTTCAATTCATCTCGTACCTTGGGATACGCTTCAAGCGGGTTTGCTGTTTTCAAAAACTTTTCTTGTGAATTTCCATAAGCAAATACAACATCTAAAACTTGGTAGCTCTGTGAAGAATCAGTAGTGGTAACAAGCATAGATTAACAGTGAATGCATAAGATTTTATCTTAATGCCATAGTATGTCCAATACTGTAATTTGGAGCGGGTAACGGGAATCGAACCCGTGTCTGCGCCATGGCAAGGCGCCGTACTACCATTGTACGATACCCGCAGAAATGAATGAGCCGGCGTAGGATACAGAGGTTTTTCCTCTTTGAGAAGATGGCATCGAACGTGAATGAAGAACCGGATGCTATTCCATGATTCTTGCTTCTTGCTTCATACTTCACCCCTCTCCGCGGGTGTCGTATAACGGTCATTATGCAAGCTTCCCAAGCTTGAGAAGGGGGTTCGACTCCCCTCACCCGCTCCATCCGGCTTCGATTGGCAGGCCGGCTCTTGAGCGAAACCGGACAGACTTCTCCTTCTCACGCGTCATCCACTGTACACTTCCGCTCATCCTCACCCCTCCCTCCCATGAAAAAGACCGCCCTTCTCCTTCCGTCGCTGTTACTCCTCACCGCATGCGGATCACTGTCCGCGGAGGCGGAACTCAAACAGGAACTGGCCAAGGCAAACTACTGCGACACCTCGGCGGACTGCGAGCTCATCGGGAGCAAGTGTCCGTTTGACTGCTACGTGTACGTGAATGCGGCGGAAGCCGGCGAGATGCGCGCGAAGCTCGATGCGTTCCCGTCGGAATGCGTGTACTCATGCGTGCGGTCGCTGGGCGTCGCGTGCGAGGAGAACGTCTGCGTCCCCATCCTCGATGAACCGGGAAACGCAGACGGAGGAGAGGAAGAGGAGAACGATGAAACGGAAGACGGAGTGACGGATGAAGAGGAAAACGGCGAAGACACCGGCACGGACGGGGAAGAGAATCCCGACCTGGCGTACTGCGAAACCGACAGCGATTGCGTCGGCGCCACGTGCTGTCACCCGAACGCGGTCGTGAACAGGGAGTACGCGCCGGACTGCTCCGCCGTGCTCTGCACGCTGGAATGCAGCGGTCCCCTGGACTGCGGATGCGGCCGACCCGCCTGCGAAAACAACCGCTGCACCATCGTCAAAGAGAGCGACGAGGCATTCTGCGGATGAGATATCCCGACATTTACGTTCGGCGAAAGGGAGCGGATTCATCCCTTCACCTGCTTCACGTTACGGATCGCATGTCCGTTCACACCTGTTCTAATATCTTCACGCGTCCGTCCACATCGCTCAAGTAGGTCATGAAGGACAGGTGGTTCTGATTCATTTGACCCGCAAGTCCTTTCATACGTCCTTCAAAACGATCCATGCGGTGCTCAATGCCATCCATACGATGCTCAATGCCATCCATACGATGCTCAATACCGTTCATGCGTCCCTCGAGACGACCCATACGACTTCCCAGTGCGCCACCTAATGCCGCTATGTCTTCTTTAAGTTCCAAGCGCACATCGGCTATCTCCTGCAGGAGGATACTCAGCATCCTCTTGGGAGTCATTCTGCCGATGAAATCATCTTTCGGGGCCATGGGGAAAAAGCATAACAAGAAAAAACAAGGGCACAAGATGGAGCTCTTTAGGGGAGCAAACAAACCCGTTGGTAGCGCGGTTTTTGCGGGTCCGCTACAGTGATTTCCCGCTTGTCCCCGTAGGTCAACGGATAGACCGTCAGCCTCCGAAGCTGAAGATACAGGTTCGATTCCTGTCGGGGGCACCATTCGACTCGCTGCGCTCGCTCATGGTCCTCGCACCTTCGGTGCTCGGGCCACGACTTTGCCGAGTCGAATGACTCTGAGTGAGGAGCGCAGCGACGAATCGAAGAGCCCTTCAGTCAACTTTTGAACCTTTGGATTTTTGAACCTCTAAAAGGGTCACGCTGAAAAATAATCGAAGACCAGTTTTACGACTGAGGAAACAACCACAATAACCAGCAATTTTTTAATGTACGTGCTTCCTTTCTTGGAACCAACACCTGCACCAAACCATGCGCCAATACCAAAGCCAGTTCCCAAGGCAATCGCATAAGGATAATTGATAGCTCCCTGGAGTCCAAAAACAATCGCTGCTGCGAGCGACGTGAGAATGCCAATTGTTCGTGCCAGAACTGCACTTTGCAACAAATTGAATCCGAAGAAGACCAAGGCGATGGTCATGAGCGTACCGAATGTGAAGCCAAAAAATCCTCCGTACACACCAATAAGCAAGGTACTGAGAGCAAGTAAGAAAAATTGCTTTTGGCGCTCGGGTTTTTCCTGCATCCCCCAATTTCTTTTCGTGACGAGGAAGATGAGCATGGAGCTGATGACCAGTGCGAAAAGCAAACGCAGTATTTGGTCGCTAACAGCGATAATGATGTATGCACCGGTCACGCCCCCTGCTGCGCCGAACAGTCCAAGAAAAAGTCCTCTTCGTACTTCCTCAGGTTTCAATTTTCCTTCTCGCCAGTATCGCAATGCACTCACGAGTTCCAAAACGAAGGCTGCTGGTCGTGTTGTTGCGACAGCGGCATGTGGCGAGAAACTGAGAAGAATGAGCAGCGGGAGACTAATAAGACCAGCTGAACCCACTGCAGAACCAAAAAATCCTCCGATAAATCCACCTGCAACCAATAGTAATAATGGCAAAAATTCCATTGAGGACAGACTAGCACTTTCTTCATTTTTCTCATTGCATCATGGTCTCTGCACAACAAAAACAAGCGTAAAATAAATCGAAAAACTCTGGTTACCATTGGACTCGTCCCAGTGTTCCTCTCTCATGGTAAACCATGACAGCTCTTTGAGTGAGGCGAGTTGAGTGGTTCCCTTGTACATCTCAGTTCCCATGCGATTCCACACCGTAGAACGCGAGGGCATTCTGCGTCGTCACGCGGTCAACTTCCTCAAGGGGCATCTCCTTCACCCGCGCGATGCAGCGCGCGACTTCCGCGACGAACGCGGGTTCATTGCGCGAACCGCGCTTGCCCTCCGGAGCCAGGTACGGCGCGTCGGTTTCGATCATGATGCGTTCGAGCGGGCAGCGCGCGATCGTCTCGCGGATGACGTCCGACTTCGGGTACGTCGCGATGCCCGTGAAGGAGAGCAGGTAGCCGTCGTCTATAACCCAGGACACGTCCTCCCACTTCTCCGTGCAGCAGTGAATGACGAGCGACGGAGGCTTTACGTGCCGCACGATCGTGCGAACGTCTTCGATGGCGTCGCGGCAGTGGACCACCGCGGGGACGGAGAGATCTTTCGCGAGGGAGAGCTGCGCCTCGAACGCGCGTTGCTGCGTGTCCTTCGGACTGCGCATGTAGTGGTAATCGAGCCCGATTTCCCCGACGGCCCTGCAGCGCGAATCCGCGAGAAACGCCCTGATCTGCACGAGGGAAACGTCACCGTCATATCGATCCGCATGGTGCGGATGGATGCCCGCCGTGAAGAAGACCTCCTCATGCGCATGCGCGATGTCCCGGCAGGTCGCGGCTTCCGCAAGGTCATCGGCGATCGTGACCATCCGCGTGACGCCGGCGTCCTTCGCGCGTGCGATCACCGCGGTAACGTCGTCTGCAAATGTGCCGTCGGCGAGATGACAGTGAGAATCGATCATGAGGAAATCCTAGCCGGGAGAGAAAAATAAGAAATAAAAAATTTGTAGTTTGTCATTGAGTGAAGCGTTGCGGCCTTGAAGGCCATGGCATCTCAAGGGTTCGCTCAGACAATGATGCGAAACCCGGCGTAGCCGTACTTCTCTGCACGGACGCGCATTCATCCACGATCTGACGATCGGAGCTTCCTGCGAAGTCGGGTGAATTCTGTTGTTTTTCCTTGGCACTGAACAACATTGAGGTGCTTAACACCTGAGAATTCTCGGTTTTCATACATAGCGATTCATGAGGAGCATGATAACTTTTTCCTGTTTGGGTGCTAATTTATAGTTGCGAAGCTCATTGTAACCTACCCAAGCATAACCTTGAATTTCTCTGTCTTCCAATAAGACATTGTCGTTTATCGAGATACCCAAAAAAATAATTTCAAGCCACGACCGATTACTCTCAATAGAGAGAATGCTTTTTATCTCAACATCTATTCCTGTTTCCTCTTTCAGCTCTCTCCTTGCTGCCTCTTGAGGATGTTCATTGCGGTGCATCCAGCCCGTTGGTAATCCCCATGGATACTCATTATGGAAACGATGATGCAATAAGAGCACTTGATTCTTGCTGTTCATGCACACTACGCCAATTCCCACAATAAATTTTGGCGTAGGTATCCAAATGAGCATTCTGCGTACGACAAGCGGTAGATGCCTCCAAAATGGAAGCAAGACCATATGTATACAGCTTGATATTTTCATTGTTATTCCATTTTATCATTGGGCATTGATCCCGTAACCGAGATCCAAATAATCTCTGATTGAATAATGAAATGCAAAAGCACGAAATCCGAAACAGGCTGAGGATCGTACATGCCGGCGGACTCTACGCGAGACGCACCAGAATCGCGCTTGCGGCGAGCAGACTCACGAGCGAATGACTCGCATTGATGAGCACGAACTGCACGGAACGCCTCTCCCACGCAATCTGGTTGAGCTGCAGCGGCACGACGATGCCGAGCCAGAGCAGAAAAGCACTCATCATGCCGTCCGTGACCGTCGCGGCGGGGAGAAGGTTCAAGAGCCACAGAAGCATGTACGTGCCGAAGAGCGATCCGCCGAGACCGACCGCGAACGACTGCGCCATACCGTCGGGCTTGGCGTTGGGATTGATTTTCATGTGCCGCATCCAGGGCTTACCCAGGAAGAACTGTGAGTACCAGAACATGCCGATGGCGACGTTCGCGGCGAACGCCGCGAGGATCGCAAGAACGGACGATTGGTCAAGCGGAAGCATGGGAGAGGGGGGAAGATAGGGAGTAGTGTACTCCCTTGAGAGCGGCGGAAGAAAGTTTTCCCCTCTTCGTTCGTCTCCTCTGGTACCCCTCTTAGGGGGATCGTTCCTCCTTACTCTTATCCCTTTCCCATTCTCTCTATGGTTCTCTCCCGTTTCGTCTCTGCGGCGCTTGCCGCCTCCATCGCCGTGCCGGCTTTCGCGGCTGCCACGGTTCCCTTCGCGCCCTTTGCGCAGGAGCCGTTTTCCGACGTGAGCGAGTCGCATGCCTCGTACGACGCCATCGAATCGCTGCGTGAGCGCAACGTGTTGCGCGGCTACCCCGACGGCACGTTCCGACCCGACTCGCGCATCAACCGCGCCGAGTTCGTCTACCTGATCACGAATCCTCTCATCCTTGATGTCGAGCGCCTGAGTGAATGCATCAATCAGGAAGGCTTCCGCGAAAGCACCACCGTCTTCTATCCCGATGTCGGTCGCGACGAATGGTTCGCGCCCGCCGTGTGCCACACCACGACGAAGAAAATCGTGAAAGGCTACCCGGACGGCCGCTTCCGCCCCGGTGATACGATCAACTTCGTAGAAGCCGCGAAAATTCTGAGCAGCGTCTTCGCCCTCCAGACGACGGAGGAAGAAGGTGACCGCTGGTTCGATGCCTACGTACGCGAACTCT
>CAYWPP010000011.1:0-34399 GCA_964460475.1 uncultured Candidatus Peribacteria bacterium | reverse complement strand
CGCCTACTACAATCCATCGGGCGGAAAGGACTATGCCTCGGCGGCACTGACGTGTGAGGGATTGGGAGGCACGCTCGCGACCGTCAAGAGCGCGGAGGTCCAGACGGTTATCAGTTCCATCGGAAGCTTCGCATGGATCGGACTGAGCGACATTGCAACGGAAGGCACCTACATCTGGGCAGACGGCACGCCGCTCGTCTACGACAACTGGGCCGGAGGTCAGCCTGATGGAGGCTCCGAGGACTGCGTGCGTACGGAGAACGCTCATCTGTGGCACGACTATCCGTGTGAGAACGCCTACTCCTTCTACTGCGCGTTTGCGGATGCATCTTCCGTCTCCTCCTCCTCGGAGACGCAAACGCAATCCACCGGAGGCATTCGCAAAGAGACGCTGCAGAATCGCATGGAGCAAGCCGGATTCGGTTCGACGCGTTACAACGTTTCCGAGCCACGATCATCTTCGCTTCCCTCAAGCGGCATGTCCTACGTAACGAAAGAAGTCGTCTCATCAAGCTTCCGCGAACGCGTCTGCCAGCGCGTCATGAAGTGGTTTGCGGGCAACGACTCCATCCTCACGCGGGTCAATACGCGCCTGCTCAATCGGTTTGATTTCATGTGCAGCACGTCGGCGTAAGGCGCTGACGGTTGGTATTTGACATGCCTGTTGAATCAGTCGTATAGTCATACTATGGAGACATTCCATAACAGGATAAAGGAAATCCACCCCATGCAGACTCTCGATGAGTGCCTTGAGGAAATGAAGCAACTCCCACACTCTCCCTCCCAGGAGATAAGCCGCATAAGACAGAAAATCGCCAGTTCTCAGAGAAAGCGCCCGGACACAATCGCAAGGGAGCACGACACGGGACTGCGCGAGCTTCTCTCTGACTATTACCAACGCTATTGTTACGCTAACAACAGCGAAGACCTACAGGTAATCATCCGAACGATTGACGCACTGAATGCCGTCGATAATCCATCGCTTCGGGAGATTCCGCGCCTTTCCACGCGTATCCGATGGATGGCAAAAAGGGACATGCCCGAAGTACTCGCAATAGAGAAGAACTCCTTCGAATTTCCGTGGACCGAGGAGGATTTCATACACTGCCTGCAACAGCGGAACTGTATCGGGAAGGTGTCCGAGTTCGATGAACGCATCGCCGGCTTCATGATCTATGAACTCCACAAAACGAGGTTACACTTCCTGCATTTTGCGGTTGATGCCGGGCTTCGCAGAAAGGGCGTCGGACAGGCGATGGTCAAAGACCTGTTCGATAAGTTGTCATTGCAAAGGCGCAATGCTCTTTCCCTTGAGACACGGGAAAGAAACATTGCCGCGCAACTCTTCTTCAAATCGATGGGGTTTCGGGCGATTTCGATCCTGCGAAACTTCTATGAAGATACGGATGAAGATGGATACATCATGCAGTACGTCGTGGCTCCCAAGGAAGGAGAGGAAAACATTCCGCTCAGTCGTATAAGCAAGTACCTTTCGTGAAATGCATGTGCCGATGACGCACGCATCTTCTCATGAATCCCAAAAGGGGGAGGCCTCCGCAGAGACGCTCCCCCGAGGGAGAAGGCCGATGATGTGACGGTGAGAGGAGTCGTGACGCCTACTCGGTCACCGGCCTCCCGCCGGTTCGTTCCTTATCTTTCCACTTGTCCGCGAATCTCACCGTCCGGGTAGGCGTTCGTGTGGACGTTGACGTAGACTTCCTCGCCGAGGAGATAATCGCGCTCCTCGGGCGTCAGGTTGGTCCACGTACCGGTGGCGCGGAGGCCGCCGTTGAAGTTGATCGGCTCCAGCACGCCGCCGTTCACACCGGGTGATCCCAGGTGGAAGTGGGCGCCCGTAATCGCGGAACCGCTCATGTTACGCAGCGTGATGTCGTACTGCAGACCCGTCGATGTCAGGGTGAAGCTGCCGGTACCGGCAGCCGTCGTCACGACGGGAGGCACTTCCTGCAATCCGCTCAGGGAAGACGTGAACGAGACGTTCGTCGTTCCGTAGAGGAGCGTCCGCGTATCGGAGAACGTCTGTCCGTCCTGCGTTCGCAGGTTCGTTGCAGAGACGGTGTACTGCTGCTGCGATTCCAAGTCGTCACCGAGCGTCAGTTCCACGGTCGATGAACCGATGAGTGTCGCTTCGGTAATCGGCACGTCACCGTTCTGTCCCGTCACGCGGTAGCGGGTGCGCTCTTCGGCAATGGACTCGGTGAGGCTCACGTTGAAGGTGAGGCGCACGCGCGTGGAGCTCGTCGCCATGGCATCGGTGATGTCGGGCACCGTGAGGCTTCCGGAAACGAAGGACATGCTGTCATCGAACTCGACGTTTCCTTCCGTGAGCAGGTCATTCACGCTCAGAATGTAGGTGGCGTTGGACTGCAGCGCGGTATTCAGGCGCAGATCAACCGTGCGATCATCGATGATGGTCACGCTGTCCACGCCGACGGTGCCGCCTCCGGCATGGGTCACGGTGTAGCGGAAGGTGTCATCGCCGCGGGTCCTGTCGATATCCTGCGTGAAACGCACTCTCAGCATCGTGCTGGAAGACACCGAAACGTCCATGATGCCGGGATCCTCGTCGTCCATACGTACGGAGACGGAATCCGTGAAGGTGCCGCCGCCCGCAACGCGGATATTGGCGGCCGTCACGGTGTAGGTAAGGTCGGCGGTCAGGTTGCTCTCAAGCGTCAATTCCACGGTACGACTGTCGATCACGCGAGCCTGCAGGACGTCGATTTCCTGTCCCGCGCGGCTCACCGTGTAGCGGAAGGCATCATCCGCGGTCGTGCTCTGGATGGCCGTATTGAAGTGGAGTCTGAGGGTTCGTGCGGAGACGACGGTGGCGCTCGTGATGTCGCCGGATACCGTTCCGTCACCGCAGTGCACGCCGTAGTCGAGATTCTGCGACGCACGGTGGAACATCGCGACCATCTCCGCCCTGTTCATGAGCGAGGCCGGGCGCACGCGACGCGTCTGATCATCGCCCATCAGGACGCAGTTGTCAGCGGCGGTCTGGATCGGAGTGAAGTACCACTGGCCGGTGCTCGTATTGTCGGAGAAGACCGGAGCGGCTCCCGTGGAAGGAAGCGCGAACGCGCGAACGAGGAGAGCAGCGGCTTCCGCGCGGTTCAGGTTATCGGCGGGACGCCCCGTGCAGGGATGCGTTCCGTAGCAATTGCGGTCTCCACGAACCCAGCCGACGCGGGCGGCGGCCTCAAAGTAGGAGGAGTACCACGCCGTAGGATGGATGTCGTCGAAACTCGATCGTGCCGGAGGACTGTGCGAGAGATCATTGAGCTCCACCAGGAGCTTGACCATCTCGGCGCGCGTCGCCAGGTCGTTCGGGCGAAGGCGGGATTCGTTTGCGTCGAGCGCTCCGCTCTGCAGAAGGGCTGCCGCGGCATCCTCGTACCACGCGCCGGCGGCGACGTCGACGTAGTGCGTCTGTCTCGACTGCGCGAATGCGGAACCGAGTGAGAAGGTGCTGAGCAGCAGACAGAGTGCCGCCAGCAGCGCCACGCGGCGCAAGGGGGAAGAAAAAGAAGAACGTGTCATAAGGAAAGGGGGAAAGAGACACGGGAGGGTACGGGGGAGAAGACGGGCGAAGCGGAACCCTCTTACGAATCGTGAAGACGTGGTCGGCTTGCACGGACCGGGGTTCGTGTCGTTGTCGGCAAAAAAACATTGTGCCTGTCTCGGGAGGGGGGTAGCATCAGAACTTGTTCCCAAAAATTCCCGTAAGAACTGTTTCCTTCCTCCGTCTCCTATGACGCATCCCCCACTCGATCCCGCAATGGAGCAACGCTTTCTCTCGGCTTACGACGACTACGCGGACGCGATCTTTCGACACTGCGCGCTGCGCCTGTGCGACCGCGAACTCGGAAAAGAGTTGATGCAGGAAACGTTCCTGCGCGCGTGGGAGAGCATCGCGAAGGGCACGACGGTGCTCCAGCTCCGCCCCTTCCTCTATAAGATCGCCAACAACCTGATCATCGATCATGCCAGGCGCCGAAAGCTTCGCCACGAGGAATCGCTCGAAACGCTGCAGGAAGAGAAGGGATTCGACATCCCGGATCGCGAACCCAGTCCCGAGCGCGCAACGGAAAGCAGTCTCGTGCTCTCCACGTTGCAGAAGCTGGACGAACCCTACCGCTCCGCGGTGATCATGCGCTACGTGGATGATTTACCGCCCAAGGGTATGGCGAAGCTTCTGGGCGTCAGTCCCAATGTCGTCTCGGTACGCATTCACCGCGGACTGAAGCAACTCACATCGCTCCTGCGCTCCACCCATCATTCTCATCACAAGAGCCATGCGTAACGACGAACTTCACTCTTTTTTTGACGCCGCAAAGTCGATCTCTTTGACGGAGCAGGAACACGAGGAGGCACGCTATGCGATCATCGCGTCCCAGGCGTCCGCCGTCGGCACCTACTCGCTCGACCCCAATGAGAAAGCCGCGTTCCGCCTGGATCTGCTCAAGAAGATCCGCGGACCCGAACCGAAGGCGGTGCCGGCATGGGGGTCGTTTCTCTTCCTGCCGCTCTTCCGCTTTCCGCTGCTCACCTGCCTCGTCTTCCTCACCATCATCGGATCGGGGAAAATGCTCATGGTCGCCGCGGACGACGCACTTCCCGGCGACATTCTCTATCCGGTGAAACTGAACATCACGGAAGTCATGGTGAACAGCTTTCTGAGTACGCCGGAGGCGCAGGCCGCGTGGGCCATCACCACGGTGGAACGTCGCCTGGAGGAAATCCGTCAAAAATCGGAGCTGGCGGTGACCGAGGAAGACGACAAGCACTATGCCGAGCTCGTCGAGCAGTACGCGGAGATTGCCGACGTGCAGGTCTCGCGCGCGTCCACCGCCACCGCGGAAGCGCTGCGCAATGAACTGGAGGTAACGCTTGCGGTGGAGGAGCGCCGTCTCATCCGCCAGGCCGAGCTGCGTCCTTCCCGCCACATGCTGCAAACCGTCAGGACATTGCGTGAGAAAGCCGAGCGGCGGCGCCAAACCGAGAGCGACGCCCGAGAAAACGGCTTACGGCAGGCGGCGCCTCCTCCCGCTGCGTCGGAATCCGCGGAATCGGAATCACAGGAACAGGGATCCTCTTCTTCGCAATCGGGAGCAACGACGACCTGACGCAGAGCGTTCACTGCGGCAATCACGCATGCCGGAGTTTTTTGTAATGACGGAAGGATTCGACCGTCTTCTTCTACGGACGCGTCCACTCAAGATTACCCCCTTCCTTTTTCCTTCCCCCACTCCATATGTCCGCATCACGTTCCGTCCTCCGTACCGCTCTGCTGGCGATCGAACCCGTGACCGACGATCGGTTCTCGCACGACGTGCGGCAGCGCAGGCAAGAGTTGACGCTGCGCGCGCGCATCGTCGCGAACAGGCTCCGGGAAGACGAGGTTCATGACCTCACGCCGCCGCACAAGCGCTGGCGCCATCGTTGGACGTCCTTTTCCGGACGAACGGGTAGCGCCGTCTCTCCGATTCGCCTTGCGGCGGAACGGTCCGCGCATGCGCAAAACGGCAGGATGCGCGCGTGATCTCTCTTCCTTCTTTTCGTATGACGCGCACTCGATCACCTTCCACCGGCACCGGGCGCGGCCGCTCCGTCATTCGTCGCGTACGGCGCAGGCGGCACGAAAAGGAACCGCGTATCGGCATGCACACCCGTAGCATGGCTCCCCGCTCTCCTGCCGATCCGGACATGCTCAGGAACGAAACGGAGCGCGCGTAGGTTTTCCCCTCTTTTTTCTCCTTCCCATTCCCACTCATGAACTTTCTCCTCTGGATCATTATCGGCGGCGTGATCGGCTGGCTCGCCAGCATCATCGTCGGCACCGACCGTGAACAAGGGATCTTCCTGAACATCATCGTCGGTATCGTCGGGGCCTTCGTCGGCGGCATCCTGTTCTCGCCGCTCGTCGGCGGCGGCACGATCAACACCGGCAGCTTGAGCCTGACCTCTCTGCTCATCTCCCTGCTCGGAGCCATTGTGTTCCTCGCTCTCGTCAGCTTCCTGCGAGGTGCCGCACGGTAAACGTCTGCCGTTCTCCTCACTCCGATCCCCCCATGAGAAAGACTCCCCGCCCTCCGGAGTCTTTCTTTTTTTCGTGCCTCCGAAGAGGGACATGCATCGAATTTCATTCGACCTGATTTTTTCCTTCGCGCAAGTGAGAAGGGGTAACGGGAGGGGCGGTGACACGTCTTCTTCCCCGAGGCTCCGGCCTTCTTTTTTTCTTCCCCCTTTCTCTGTATGGACATGCTTCCACACTGGCAACTTGTCCCGCGTTCACGCACGGCCTTCGCCGATGACGATGTGGATTTCGAAGCTTCTTCGCGTTTCCGGCTCGATAAAGTCAGAACGGATGACGACGAGGATGATGCGGAATCCCTCGACGACGACGTCGAACTGCCGGACGAGACGCCGGAAGAAGAGCGGGCTTCGTAAAGCGCGCTCCGACATTTTCTTTCCCACCTTTCCCCATGACATTCTTCTCACGCACATTTACAGGCCTGACCTTCGCGGCCGTTCTCGCGCTGGGCGCATGCGTGCCGAACGAGGACTTCCGCGCACGCGCGGAAACATACCTGCGCTCGAATATCGAGACGCTCTCCCCTCGCTCGGCTCCGGACGGCGACTTCTCGGTACGTTCCGTCACGTGGATTGACGCGGATACCGCGCGCGTCGTCTACGGCACGAGCACGATCGAACTCGTCGGCGATATCGACCTCCGCGAGGAAGACGGCGAGATCGTTTCCTCGAACATCCGCATCGTTCTGGACGACGACGAAAATGAAGACGAGAACGATGACGAGGGAATGCAAGACGACGAGGATGAGAACAACGACGACGATATGGACCAAGATGACGAGGACGACGAGGAATCATCGCCCGGCAGCTCCATGAGCAGCTCCTCACCCACGGCGACGGGCGGCGTGAACATCTCGGTCGACGGCTCGGCTTCCGTCTCGTACTGATGCGATTGCCGCAAGAGGAAATCAACGGCGTCCTCGGGCGCCGTTTTTTTCCTTTAAGACAAGATTTTTACGTGGTTGCACCCGAAGAGGACACGCGAAGATCCGCGGCCCACGTCGGATCAAATCGAGGAGAACGCATTTCATCATAGGCATAGCCGTCGATTTTTTGGCATACCGAAAGGCAGTGCACGCCAAGAGGCAACGTCAATGCATTCAAGAACCTGCTGGAACCAAAAAGCGAAAAGTATTGCCGAAGGACGCGAAAACCTCCGCGCTCAAGAGTGGCGCGCGCAGTGGCGGGCGTAAAAAAATTCACATGTTCCGCATGCGTCCACCCGTCCCGGCCGAGCAAACGCCACGCTCTGTCGAAAGGGAACGGCGGCACCACGGGGTGTCCTATCGCCAACAACCCTTCCGGCTTCAAAAGCGCGTACATGCGACGGAGAAACAGGTGGGGAGCGGTCAAATGCTCAAAGAGGTTGTTACTGAAGACTCCTTCAAACGACTCGGGATGCATCGCCGAAAATCCATCCTCGACATTTATCGCGTGCACCGTTCGCCCCAGTGCTTCCAAAAAGATCCGCAGTTTCTGAATTTCCACGGCTTCGGAGTCATCGCCCCAATACAGAAGGCTCTGTCCATAAGCCGAACCGAGATCGAGAATCTTTTTTTCATGAAATCCATGATGCCGGATCAGCAAGGAAACCAAACGAGGGACCGAGTGAAAATACTTCCGGATGATCCGTTCCGTCTCGTCGGGAGAGAAGGGAGAACGCTCACGAATCAATCCGGTGATGTGTTCCAAGCGTCTGGATTGAGCGGATGTCATACACCGTGAAGGAAAGCAGCAGCATGCTTTCCTGTATCGCATAACTTGTCAATCGACATCGCCGCGTACGTTTCCGGGTGCCGCAACGTTTTCATGTGCGCGACACGGATTCTTCCGTCACAAGGCACCGCTCATGTACCTTTTGACCCCGATGGGGTATGATGCGGCCTCTCCTTCCTCATGTTCCGTATGACTGCTTCCGCCCGCTCTACGCCGAAAGACGTCTTCCTGCATCTGCTTGCGACGATCCTCCTGTACCTGAGCACGTACGCGATCATCTCGCTGCTCTTCGCATGCATCAACGTGCTGTTGCCCGATCCGCTCTCCTTCTACCTGTCCGGGCATCTGAACACCATCCGCCTGTCGACCGCCATGCTCATCGTGGCGTTTCCGGTGTACGTCTTCATCATGCGCCTGATCGGAAAGGATATCGCTGCGTCGCCCGCGAAGAACGACATCGCCGCGCGCAAGTGGCTCACGTACCTCACGGTCTTCCTGGCCGCGCTGCTCATTCTCATCGACGTCATTACGCTCATCTACAGCTTCCTGAACGGAGAGCTGGGCGTGCGGTTCCTGCTGAAGGTGCTCGTCGTGCTGATCGTGGCATCGGCCGTGTTCGGGTTCTACCTGTGGGATATCCGCACGAGCGGCGCAGATCGACGGAAAACCGCACGGATGGCCGCGTGGGGCGCATCGACGTTCGTGGCACTGAGCATCGCGGGAAGTTTTGCCGTGGCGGGCTCGCCCTGGTACCAACGCTCGGTACGGTTCGACGAGCGGCGCGTCTCGGACCTGCAGTCGATTCAGTATCAGATCCTCAACTACTGGCAGCAGAAGGACACGCTTCCCCCGTCGCTTGCCGATCTGACGGACAACATCAGCGGCTTCTCGGCTCCCGTCGATCCCGTGACCGGCGCACCGTATGACTACGAAACGACCGGACCATTGAGCTTCTCGCTGTGCGCGGATTTCGAGACCGAAAGCATGCTCGAATCGCCCGGCGGTCGCCCTTCGTCTCCCTTCGGTGAGCACTGGAACCACGATGCGGGCCGCGTCTGCTTCGATCGTTCCATCGATCCCGAACTGCACGACGTCAAAGGCCTCGCGCCGACGCGCGGGTTCTGACACACGCGACGACGCCGGTGCCTCGGGTCAGCGGCTGTAGCGTTTGCCGTCGGCCGCATGCATCTGTGCGAGCACATCATCGACCCACGCCCATCCTGCGTCTCCTCCCCACAGCAGCCAGGCGATGCGGCCGTTGCTCGGGCGACTCTCGTTGAAGAAGTCCTTGCCCTTCTTGTCGACGAGATGCCGGGCGAAGAAACTGTTCATGCGCTTGATGGTACGCGGCGACAACGTTCGGCGATTCTTCAGATCGCGCGCACGCGCGATGCCGACGGGCGTTCCTCCCCTGCCGAATTTCCTGCGGAGCATGAGTCCCCTCTCGGCTTCTTTCGCGACCGCGGCGGGCGGTACGAAGTCGATGAGAGCATACTTCCGCGAGCGCATGCCACGATTCTACCCCCTTGCCGGGGGCATGCCACACCCATGCGTCGACGAGCCCTCACATCGCGGCATTTTGCAAGATTATTCTCGCCCACGCGACGTATACTGTGACCATGAAAGCACTTCTCCCTCTCACCCTCCTCCTGCTCGCAGGTTGTGCCCTCCCCGCCGATGACGGCGCGCAGGATCCTTCATCCTCTTCGGCTTCCTCGAGTCAGGAGAGCAGCGTCATGGAGGAACCCGCATTGCAGGGAACATCGGTGACGTACGGCGACGGGATGGAGGGCTACTTCAGCGCTCCCGACGGTGACGGTCCGTTCCCGGGCGTCGTCGTGATCCATGAGTGGTGGGGGCTGAATGACAACATCCGATGGTACGCGGATCAACTGGCCGCGGAGGGGTACGCCGCGCTTGCCGTGAACATGTACGGCACCGAGGCGACCGACGATCCCGAACGCGCGCGCGAGCTTGCGACGGGCGTCCGCGAGAATCTGGACGATGCGTTTGCGAATCTGGAGAGCGCTGTTGCGTTCCTGCGCGAACGATCGGAGGTCGATGATGAGCGTCTCGCCTCCCTCGGCTGGTGTTTCGGCGGAGGATGGAGTTACGAGATGGCGAAGAACGACATGGGCGTGCAGGCATCGGTGATGTACTACGGTCAGTTCGCCCCGGAGGATGATCTGGAGATGATGAAATCGCACATCATCGGGCACTTCGGGGAAGAGGATGAAAGTATTCCGGTCGATGACGTGCGGGCTTTCCGCGCGAAGTTGCAGACGCTCTCCGGCGAACATGAGATCTTCATCTACCCGAACGAGGGACATGGCTTCGCACGCGAACTGGAAACCGAGAGCGCACGGACCGCATGGGAGCGCACGCTCACGTTCCTGCGAGAACAACTGTAGGCATGAGGGCAACCCGCACCTCTCTGTCGCTCCTCAGTTGCCTTGCGCTCTGCGCATGCGCGACCGCGGAAAGCACGAAGAGTGCGGCTCTCTCCTCTTCGTCGTCCTCCGCACCGTCGGTCACCGCGCACACTTCGGCGTCTTCTTCTCCTTCTTCCGCCGTACCGCTTGAACGTCTTCCCTCGACACTCAGTATCCCGCACTTCTCTCAGATGCGGCTGGAGGGCACGGATTTTTCGTTTGACGGCACACTTGCCGACAACGCCTCCTACACGCGCCACGCGATCAGCTACAGAAGCAACGGACTCCTGATCACCGGCATCATGAACGTGCCGAAGGGTGAGGGACCGTTTCCGCTCGTCATTCTGAATCACGGCTTCATCGATCCTGCCGTGTACACGCAGGGAAGAGGTCTGAAGCGCGAGCAGGATTTCCTCGCGCGCAGAGGTTTTGCAATCCTCCACACCGACTACCGCGGTCATGCGGGCGGCGACCCGAGTCCGATGACGGAAGACGTGTACGACGGCAACCTGGAGTACGCCATGGACAGCGCGAATGCCATTCTCGCCGTGCGCAACGCACACCTCCCCTCCGTCGACGCGACGCGCGTCGGGATGCTGGGGCACTCCCTCGGGGGCGGCGTCACGCTTGCGGTGCTTACGGGAAAGCCCGATCTGGTCGATGCCGCGGTGCTCTACGCCCCGGTGCACGCGGACGTATGGGAGAACTTCATGCGCTGGAGATCACTCCGTGATGAAGGCGACAATACGCGCGCACACTACGGCACGAAGGAGGAGAATCCCGACTGGTGGGAGAATCTGTCCCCCGATACGTTCCTTGCGAAGGTCCGCGCACCCGTGCTGGTGTTCCACGGAGACAACGACGTGAGCGTGCCGAAAGCGTGGTCCGACGTTCTCGTTGCACGACTGGAAGAAGAGGGAAAGGCCGTCACGTACGTGGAATTCCCGGGCGAAGGCCACGAGTTCGTGCCGCGGTGGAACGACTTCATGGAAAGAACCGCCGCGTTTTTGGATCGGGAACTTTCCGCACCGGAGAGCACGGAGTGAAGCTCCATAGCCTTCAAGGCCAAAGCATCTCAAGAGTTCGCCGAGACAATGGTGCGAAACCCGGCGCAGCCGTCTTTCCTGCGAAGTCGGGTGAATCAGGCGGGAGAATTCTTCTCGACGTAGGTGGTGAGCAGATCGAGAAGCTGGCGTTGCTCCGCTTTGCCGAGCGCCTCCAGGCAGCCGTGCGCGTTCTTGCCGAGCGCCGCGTGGAGCTTCTCCATGATTTTCCGCCCTTCCGGCGTCAGCGTCACGCACTGCACGCGGCGGTCTTCCCCGCAATCGCAGCGAAGGATGAGCTTTCTCTTCGTGAGCACTTCCACCAGCTGCGTGATGTTGCTCTTGTGACAACAAAGCGCCGTGCCGAGCTTCGACATGGATTCCTCCCCCTTCGACAGATGAATGAGGAGCATCGCCTGCGAGAGCGTGAGATCACTGTCCGCAAGCGCATGCGCAAGACGTTTTTCCGACACGCAGGAAGCGCGCTTGAGGAGCTGGACGAATGCGAGGCAGGAATCCATGAGAACCCGTGAATGGTAGCAAAAACCCTTTCGGGCATCCATCTAGGTTTCGAACGTAATCGGACCGCCGGCGGCGGCAACGGTGATGGCGGGATGTTTCGTAACATGTCCCGCGACAACCGCTTCGATTCCCCTCTTCGCAAGAAGATCGATTGCAGGCTGCGCATCACTCTTGCTCACGATGAGCAACATGCCGCTGCCCATGTTCCAGGTGCGATAGGCCTCCGGAAGCGGTACATCGCCGAGTTGTATCACGTCGAGCAGCAGGGCGGGAACAGGAGGAAGGTCGCTCAACAGAGCCCCGCATCCCGACCTTCGCAGGACGCGACGGAGCTTGGAGGGAATGCCGCCGCCGGTGATGTGCGCGATGCCCTTCACGTCGACGGCGCGTTCCTTGCCGTAGCGGCCGAGGAGCGAGAGCACGGCGTCGTGGTAGATGACACTCGGCGTGAGGACCGCCTCGCCCCACGTGACGCCGTCGCGCCACTCGCGCCCGGTCCATGCGGAGCCGAATGCCTTGGAGAGAACGGTCCGGATCAATGAGAAACCGTTGCTGCGGGCACCGTATTCCCGGAGTGAGAGAATGACGTCATCGGGTTCGATGCGTTCCGGGCGGATGACTTTGTCTTTCTCCACGATGCCGACGACGGTCGCGCTCCACACGCCGTGCGTCACGGCGCCGGGTACCTCCGCGATCTCGCCGCCGGGAATGAGGATCTTCTGGTCGCGGCACGCTGCGGCGAGTCCTCCCATGAGCGCGTCGATGACGACGGGATCGATCGCCGGTACGTCGAGCGTGTTCGTGAGTCCGATGACCTCCGCTCCCGTACACACCGCGTCGTCCGCGACCATCGCCGTCAGGTCGAACCCGAGCGTGTCGAACTTCTTTGCTTGAAAGGCAATGTCGATCTTCGAACCCGTACTGTCGTCGGACTGCACGAGGAAATGATCGCCCATGTCGAGAAATCCTGCGTACCCGCCTTCCTCCATGACGGCCGTGCCGATCATGCCCTCGCGCGAGGCGAACGTGGAAGCCGCGTGGCGATACGCGCTCTTCGAGGCCTCGTCACCCGCTTCAACGTCGACGCCGCTTTCCTTGTACGTGGTCATGCGTGGAGCATACCGCAGGGCATCGCTCCGCGCGACGGCTATTGATCCTCGTACCGAACCAGGCTGCGCGTTACCAGGCTCAGCGGTTCGGCGGAGTCGGTCAGGAAGTAGCCGCCGACGGTCATGAAGTCGCCGTTGAATTCGATATCCCCGACCGCCGTACCGGACAGAGGCGCGGTCGACAGGCCCGCATCCCACGGAAGAATCGATCCGTCGCCCGCATCCGTGGCGATGAGGTACGGGTCGCTGCCGGACTGATCGCCGCCGATGTAGACCGTCGCGCCGTTCCGTCTGATCGTGCGCACCGGGAAGGACACGGCCGGCGCCCAGGAGCTCAGCGCGCCCGAAGGCAGGGTGAACGACGCGGCGCGCGAGCGCGCCTCTCCGCCGACGGTCGTGAAGTTTCCGCCTGCGTAGAGCGTCGATCCGTGAACCCGTAGACCACGGACGGCGGCATCGGCGCCGGGATTCTACGACTGCACCGCGCCGGTTTGATCGAGCTTCGCGATGCGACTGCGCGCTTGGCCGCCGATGGAGGTGAAGTCGCCGCCGACGTAGATGTCCGCGCCGTGGAACGCGATGCCCTGGATTTTCGCGTCGGGTTGGGGCGTGAAGGACGCATCGGCGACGCCCGTCGAAGCGTCGATGCGGACGAGCTTCCCCAGACCCGACTGCCCCGCAACGGTGGTGAAGTCCCCGCTCGCGTAGACGTTGCCTTCGTGCAGCTCGATCGCGGTCTCGGCATCCGCGCCCGGATTCCATCCGGTCAGCGTACCGGACGGCAGATCGAAGGACGCGAGGCTCACACGGCTCTGGCCCGCCACGGTCTCGAAGTTTCCGCCGATGAAGAGTCGTGATCCGTCGGTCTTCACCGTGGTGACGAGCGCGGTTTGGCTGCCGTGCGTCACGCCCGGATTCCAGTTCGTGAGCACGCCGTCGGCATCGATGGCTGCGAGATTCGTGCGCGGTTTCACGATGCCCGTGAATTTCCCGATGGCGTAGATCGAGGTGTCATCCGCGGCGAAAGCCGTGACGCTCTGGTTGAAATTGGGATTCCACGCATTCAACGTTCCCCCCGCGCTCATGTCGAACGATGCGGCATGGCTGTGGCCCGCGCTCGTGAGGAAGTAGCCGCCGACGTACAGATCGTCCTCATGGAGCATCAGCGTATTCACGTACTGGCTTCCGCCAAGCGACTGCAGGACGGGATTCCACGGATCGAGTGCGGCCGTCGTCTTGTCGAGCGCGGCAAGCTTGGTACGCGATTGGCCGCCGATAACGCTGAAGTACCCTCCCACGTAGAGACGCGACGCATCGACGGCAAGTGCCCGGACGCTTCCGTACTCGAAGAGGGGCGGATTCCAGGAAGTGAGAGAGATGGAGCCGGGATTGCCGACGTCGAACGCGGCGACCTGACTGCGGGAGACCGAAGATCCTCCGCCATTCACGCCGTCATGGACCGTGGAGAACGAGCCTCCGACGTAGAGCGTCGTGCCGTCCGCTTGCAGCGCACCGACTTCCAGGTCGGGAGCCGGATTCCACGGGAGCAGAACGGGCGACCCTCCGCTGAGATCGAACGCGGCGAGGTTCTGTCGGGCGACGCCGCCAACCGACGTGAACATACCGCCGATGAAGAGCGTATCGCCGACGATCGTTGCCGCATGCACCGCCGTATAACCGTCACCCTGTATGTCGGGATTCCACGAGAGCAGAGTACCGTTGTTTCCCAGGTCAAACGCCGCACCTCGTCCCCGCGTTTCACCGTTCACGTCCGCGAACGATCCGACGGTGTAGAGGTGATTGCGGGCCGCGTCATGCGCGGTTGCAAACACATTGGCCGTGGGGCTGTCACTGTCGAACGACGGCTTCCAGGAACCGAACGAGCCGTTCTCCGTAAGGTGGATGATCTCGTCGTACGTCGCGTCCTCGGTGCCGCCAAAGGGCGTCACGGAGAAGAAGTTTCCGACAAGGTACCAGCCGCCGTCGCCATCCGGCAGGATGCTGCCGTGGGTCATATTGCTATGTACGTTGATCACGGGCTTCCCCGTGAAGAGCGGCAACTGCGACGCGCCGGATTCCTTGTCGACCACGGTCGCGCTGCCCGTCGTCATGTCGAGCGAGGTGAAGCGTCCGCCGAAGTACGTGGTGCCGTTCACGGTCACCGTATCGGTGACGTACCCGTTGAAGCTGCCGATCTTCGGCATGAAGGAGCTCCAAGAATCCAGCGCATAGTCCTGCGTACCCCCTCCTCCCTGATCTCCTCCGTTGCCGCCGTTGCCGCCGCCTCCCCCGAATCCGCCTCCCCCCGCGGTGCCGTTGGTTGCATACTCGACACTCGGACGGACTTCCAGGTACGCGCTCTCTCTGCTCACCTTGTATCCGGTCAGGAGCGGATCGTCCTCGAAATCCCGCGAGACGGGGATGGTCGCCAGGTATCCGCCCTCCACGAGGGCATCGAGATTGACGCAGCTTTCATCGACAACTCCCTGTTTGCAGATGTCCTTCTCCTCACCGGGCGTCAGCGGTTTCACGCTCTCCACCAGGCCGAAGTTATCGACCATGGAAAGCTGGAGAGCCTTCGTGATGGAATCGGCATTCACCTTCTCCTGCGATACCACGGCGCCCTGCAGACGACTCGGCGCGTCGAGCACGACGAAGACGATGCCCGAGAGCCCTACGAGGATCGCCGAGACGATGATGAGTTCCACCAGCGTCGCACCCGGGCGCGCGGTGCGCGGAAGGAAATCCGGAAACGGGCGCTTCCTGCTCATTAGGCTTGAGTGTATCACCGGCGGGGGAAAAGAGAAGATAAACGATGGATGTCCTGACTTCGCTTTTGGCCCGGAACATTTGATGCTCTCCCGCAATTCAAATCCTCACCGGCTTGATCACCGATCCCGATCCGGAGGAAGTGCCGTCATTGGGAGGACCGGAAGACTGCGAAGCGGCAGCGCGCTTCTTCTCCAGCAGCCGGTGGCTGCGCTGTTCGGTTGCAACGTTCTGCGGCACGCCGCTCTCGTATCCTCCCACCGCGTCACGCACGATCTTCCCTCCTTCCAGCCTGAGCACGCGCGTCTGCAGGACATCGACGAGCGCGGTATCGTGCGTGGCGAGGATGACCGTCACCCCGTCGCGGTGCACTTCTCTGAGCAGTTCCAGGATCGCAAGCGACTGCGTGGGATCGATGTTTCCCGTGGGCTCGTCGGCGATGACGACCATGGGATTGTGAACGAGCGCCCGCGCCAGCGTGGCACGCGCTTTCTCGCCGCCCGAGAGTTCATGAGGATACGCACGCTCACGGCCCTTCAATCCCACCCGCTCCAGAATGTACGGCACGCGTTGCAGGACGGACGCGCGGCTGTCGCCGCACGCTTCCATGGGAAACGCCGTGTTCTCGAAGATCGTGCGATCGGGAAGCAACTTGTAATCCTGAAACACGACGCCCGTGCGGCGGCGGTAGAGCTGCAAGACGGGCCGTGGGAGCAAGGCGAGATTCTGCCCGTCCACTTCGATGGAACCTTCCGTGGGAATTTCCGCACGAACGAACAGATGCACGAGCGTGGATTTCCCGGCACCGCTCGGCCCCGTGATGCAGACGAACTCCCCGGGATTCACGGTGAAGTTCACGTGATCGAGAACGACTCGGCCATCGAAGGTCTTCGTGACATCGCGGAACGTAATCATGACGAACGTATGATACGCATTCCCGGTTTTCAGTGCACAGCAAAGATCCTTGCAAGGATGAATAATGAATTATGAAGTATGAATTATGAAGTATGGAGGAGGTGATACGCAGCCTTCATGCATAATTCATAATTCGTAATTCATACTTCATACTTCACTCTTTCTTCATTCCTACCACGAACACTTCCCTGCTCCCTTCGCGCGTCGCGCGGACATGCGCAATCTTCACGATGCGAAACTGTCTCTTCACCTGCGCGAGGAACGGATCGAAATCCCCGCCGCGCAGGACTTTCATCACGCAGCTGCCTCCTTTCTTCAGATGCATTTCGGCAAGTGAGAGTACCCGCGTGCAGAGCTCGATGCTCCGCCACTGGTCCACGTCTTTGATGCCGCTCGTGGCGGGCGCCATGTCGCTGAGCACGACATCGAACGTCGCGATGCCCGCATCGCGCAGCATCGTCTCCACTTGCGCATCATCGAGGAGGTCGCAGACGAACGTCCGCACGTTCTCCCCCACCGGTTCCACGAACTGCAGATCGCATCCAATGGCTTTCCCCTGCGGTCCGATGCGCTCCGCAACGTACTGCAGCCAGCTGCCCGGCGCGGCGCCCAGATCGAGCACGCGCATACCCTTTTGAAATAATCGAAATCTTCTGTCCAGTTCCTCCAGCTTATACACGGATCGTGCGCGAAAACTCTCATCCTTGGCTCTGCGAGCCCATCTGTCATTGGGAACGTACCGTGCGGTCATACAGAGAACATCATACTCGCCAATGACTGACAAGTGACAATGAAAAGACCGTTCGTATACTCCTCACTCGACGGCCTGTGCGGACTCTACCGCGGCCCCTTACTCCGTTCCCCTCGTCAGTCTATGGCTTTCAAAAGCTCCCGGACGTTTCATGTGGTGCCGACCGTGATGGTCATCATGTCCTGCCTCGCTGTTATCCTCACGTCTTTGATGCCGAACCTGTCCTGAAGGAGTTTCGAAAAGTCATCCGTCTTCACGTCGCGAACGAATGAAATCCGCCCCTGTCAGAGGGGCGTTTTCTTTGCGACGCCGACGGCCCGCGGATAGCGCTCGTCCGTCGGCGCGGTTTTTTCGTAGAGGAGCAGCCGACGCTCTCCCCACTTGCCGGGAAGGACGTACGCGTGCGGCGGAAGCGGCCGCAACGAGAGCAGTTCCATGGCCCGCAGCGCTCCCCGCTCTTCCTCCGCGGTCCGCGTACTCTTCCAAAAGACACAGACGCCGCCGACCGCGAGGAACGGTGCGGCGTATTCCAGAAGCGTCGCGAGCGGCGCCACCGCCCGCGCCGTCACGATATCGCATCGCTCACGCAGAGCGGGATCCCGACCGAGTTCCTCGGCGCGTCCGGCGTGGAGCGTGACGTTCTGCAGATTCAGTGCTTCGGCGATCCGCGCGACGGCGTCGATTTTCTTCGTCGTCGCGTCGATGCCGTGACAGTCCGCATCCGGAAGCGCGAGCGAGAGAGGAAGCAGGGGGAACCCGCCGCCCGTGCCCAGGTCGAGAATCGTGAGCGGCTCTTTTCTTCCGACGGTCAGGCGCGGAAGCGCGTCCAGGAACGCGAGCGAATCGAGCACGTTGCCGTGCCAGCATTGATCGAAGGAACGGAGAGCGGACAGATTCAGCGACGCATTCTCCGCAAGAAAGGCGCGCGTAAGATGTTCCATCGTGTCGTGCAGGCGGGCGTCCATGGCAGGCGCGAGCATACCGCATCGCGGCGCACGGCGCTTTCAACGGGACGCGACGATTGCTAGACTCTCTGCGTGCAACACGCTCCGCGCATCGCCGAGATTCTGCTGAAGATCGAAGCCGTGAAGCTGTCTCCCCGTGAGCCCTTCACCTGGACGAGCGGCATCCGCTCGCCGATCTACTGCGACAACCGCATGATCTACGGTCATCCGGAGGAACGCGCGTTCGTCACGGACGCCCTCATCGCGCAGGTGAAAGCTCTGCCGACTCCGCCCGCCGCGATTGCCGGCACGGCGACCGCCGCCATCGGATGGGCTGCGATGGTGGCTCAGAACCTGAACCTTCCCTTTGCGTACGTCCGGAGCAAGCCGAAGGAACACGGCGCGAAGAAGCGCATCGAAGGTGATCTGCAGACAGGCTCACGCGTGGTGCTGATCGAGGATCTCCTCTCCACGGGAGGCAGCGCTCTCTCGTCTGTGGAAGCTCTGAGGGAGGAAGCGCAGGCCGACGTCACCGATGTGATCGCGATCTTCAGCTACGAATTTCCGGATGCGAAGCAGGCGGCACGCGACGCGAAGGTCAGCCTGCGTCCGCTCTGTACGCTCACGACGCTTCTGGAGGTTGCGATGCAGGCGGGCACGATCGAGGAAGCGGATGCGCTGCTCGTACGCAACTTCATGGCAAACCCGCGGGAGTGGGAGGCGTGAAGCTTTATTGATGGTCGGAGCTTACTGCGAAGTCGGCTGAGAATTTGATTAATATTCATAAATATTGTATAATAGTCATATGACACACACTTCCTCTTCTCGCGAAGTTCCGCTGTCGGCAGAGAGAGCCGAGCATCGTGAAGCCGTGCAGGGAAACATCGGCAATATCGCCGAGGAGTTCATTGCACTCTCCGACGAACTTCTGGGAAACGACCTGTCGGGCGCCGGACCGGATGAAACCGAAGGTATCGAGCCGCACAACGTCTGAATACGTTCAGAACTGCGACAGGAACCGCATGTCTCCCGTGTAGAACAGACGCAGATCCGGAATCTGATGCTTGATCATGAGCATCCGCTCGATGCCGAATCCGAACGCGAACCCGCGCCAGCGCTTCGGGTCGATATTCACGTTGCGCAACACCTGAGGATGGACGAGGCCGCACCCGACGATCTCCAGCCACTTGCCCTCCCTGCTCTGCGCGTCGTCGCCGCGCCAGCGCATGTCCATTTCCAGACCCGGTTCCACGAACGGGAAGTAGCCGGTGCGCCAGCGGAACTCCGCATCCGGCGCGATGAGTTCACGGACGGCGGTCTCCATGACGGCCTTCATCGTCGCGAGCGACACGTCCTCCCCCACCATCATGCCCTCGAACTGATGGAACATCGGCGAGTGCGTGGCATCGGAATCCTTGCGGTAGACCTTGCCGGGGCAAATCATGCGGAAGGGCGGCTTGTGCTCGAGCGCGTAGCGGATCTGCACGGGTGACGTGTGCGTGCGCAGCACGGTCTTCTCGCGATCTTTGACCCAGAACGTATCTTGCGCGTCGCGCGCTGCGTGGTCCTCGGGAATGTTCAGCTTGTTGAAGTTCATGTCTTCCGATTCGATTTCGGGACCATAGGAAGTATCGAAACCCATGCGGCCGAAGACTTCCTCCACGCGGCGAATAAATTCATGAATCAGATGCAGGTGGCCGCGCTCCTTCCGCGGAAGGCGCAGCGTGAGATCGAGCGCGTCATCATGCGCCAGCGATTCCGCTTTACGCTCCATGAGCGCGCGCCTGCGTGCGGCGAAGGCCGCTTCGAGCGAGCGCTTCGCCTCGTTCATCTCCCTGCCTTTCTCCTTCTTCTCCTCCGGAGGCAAACCGGTAAGTTCACGCATCGCTTCCGTAAGCCTGCCCGCCTTGCGGCCAAAGAGCTCCTGTTCAACGGAGGCGAGCGCGGCTTCGTCCTCCGCGGATGCGATTGCCTGCAGATACTGCTCCCACACGGACATGTCGGCAGTCTACTCGAAAAACCCCGCAGCCTTCTAGCGTTTCATTGCCGCACCTGTCTACACGTGCAGCGCCGCCTCGATGAGCAGGAACACGAGGTAGAGCAGCAAGCCGATCCACCACGTCAGCACCCCAAGCAGGTACAAGAGCACGAGCAGCACCGTCGCGATGCTGAGGAACACGCCCTCACGCAGGGAAATCGAGAGCTTTCGCCCCTCATCCATTCCCTCCACTTTCAGGAAGGACCATGCGGCGTAACACGCGAGCGACCCCACCGACGCGATGGCAAGCAGCAGCGTCACGAAGAAGAACGGAATCGCAAACTCCGGCGCCGTGAGGGGGCTCACGCGAAACAGGATCACGAGCAGTGACGCGACGGAAAAAACGGCCGAGAGGGAAATGGCGAAGAGGAGGTTCGTTATGCGTTCTTCTGGGAAGCGAGATACTCGCCGAGCGCGAGGAAATCCTGCTGGAGCGCCGCGCGAAGATTGCCGTTATGGAGCGCGGCGGCGGGATGGTAAATCGGGAAGATCGTCACGTCGTCGGCAATGTTGAAGGGTCGTCCGTGCGCGGTGCTGATCGACAGCGACGGCAGGAAATGTCCCAGTGCATGGCGACCGAGCGGCACGATGATCTTCGGCTTGATGAGCGCAAGCTCCAGCTTGAGCCACGGCATGCACTGCTCCTTCTCGATCGGTTCGGGGTCGCGGTTCCCCGGCGGGCGGTACTTCACCACGTTCGTGATGTACACGTCCTCACGCTTCAGTCCGATCGACGCGAGAAGTTCGTTCAGAAACTGCCCCGCGGGACCGACGAACGGCCGGCGCTGCTCATCCTCTTTCTGTCCCGGCGCCTCGCCCACGAAAACGATCTCGGCCTGCGGATTCCCCTCCCCCAGCACCGCGTTGGCGTTCTTGCTGAGCGCGCATCCGTCCCAGGCGGCGAGTCGTTCTTTGAGCGTGTCGAGCGTGAGGGGCATACCGAAATGGTAGCACTGTTTGCGAAGTGCGTCCGAAGGATTGGTTTCCGCCTTTTCCCGCACGCAATCAAGACGAAGTATGTGCTCCGGGGTGTAGAATGTGACGTATCCCCCCGTTTGGATCATGCACACGATCGTCCCCCACCTTTGGTACGACAAAGAGGCAAAGGAAGCCGCCGCGTTCTATACCTCCGTCTTTCCGCGTTCCCGCATCACGCAGACAAGCGTGCTCCACGATACGCCCTCGGGCGATTGCGACGTCGTGTCTTTCGAGATCATGGACATGCCCTTTCAGGCGATCAGCGCCGGTCCCCTCTTCGCATTCAATCCGTCGATTTCCTTCATGGTCAATTTCGATCCGTCGCAGGACCCCGATGCCGCGACGCGCATTGACGACATCTGGCACAAGCTCATGGAAGGCGGCAAGGCGCTCATGCCGATCGATGCGTACGACTTCAGCCCCCGGTACGGCTGGGTGCAGGACCGGTACGGTCTCAGTTGGCAGCTGATTCTGACGAATCCCGAGGGTGAGGAACGGCCTCTGCTCCTTCCGTCGCTGCTCTTCGTCACGGAGGAGGGAAAGAGAGCGGAAGAAGCCACCGACTTCTACCTGTCGGTGTTCAAGAATGCGAAGCGCGGAGCCATCGCGCGATACCCCGCGGGCAGCGAACCAAACAAGGAGGGAGCGGTGATGTTCACCGATTTTCAACTGGAGAGCCAATGGTTTGCCGCCATGGACGGCAGCGCCGCGATGCACGACTTCACGTTCAACGAAGCCGTCTCGTTCATGGTCCGTTGCGGGACGCAGGAGGAAATCGACGACTACTGGACGAAGCTCTCGGCCGTCCCCGAAGCGGAGCAGTGCGGATGGCTGAAGGACAAGTACGGCGTCTCATGGCAGATCGTGCCCGCGACCTTGGATGAGATGATGCGGAACGGAAACGAACAGCAGATGGCACGGGTCACGCAGGCATTCCTGCAGATGAAAAAGTTTGATCTGGCTGCCCTGGAGAGAGCGTATCGGGGCTCCTCGTGAATCAGAGGGATGGTGGAGCTAGCGAGATTCGAACTCGCGACCTCTTGCATGCCATGCAAGCGCTCTAGCCAGCTGAGCTATAGCCCCATGTGTGAGGGAGAGACTACCAGAAGGAACGACCCAGGAAAGCGAAGCTGGAAGCTGCCTGTCCGTCCGAAGTCCCGCGGAGCGGGACGGAGGAGGAAGCTATAGCCCCATGTGTGAGGGAGAGACTACCAGAAGGAACGATCCGGAGAGTGCAAAGGGCTCCCTCAGAGCCTGCGCAGTGTACCACAGCGTTTTTGTGCGTACAGGTGGCTTCTGCGCCGCCCTTCCCCTAGACTGGCGCGCATGTTCCACTCGCTCGCACTTGCCATCACCCCGCTCCTGGAAACGTACGGCGTTCTCGGCGTGTTTCTCGCGAGCATCACGGAAGAAATCATCGCGCCGATCCCCTCCTCCGTGGTCGTTCTCTCCGCCGGATTCCTGCTGACGAACGGTGCGGATCTGCAGCAGGCGACGATCATCGTGCTGCTCAAGATCATGCTGCCGGCATCGCTCGGCATCACGCTGGGGTCGCTGTTTCCGTACTACCTTGCACGGCTCGGCGGCGCCATCGCCATCGACAAGTTCGGGTGGTTGCTCGGCGTGCGCAGCGCTTCTCTGAAACGTGCGGAAGAGTGGTTTGCAAAACACAAATCGGACGAGATCCTCCTCTTCCTCGTCCGCACGATTCCGGTGATCCCCTCGGTCATCATCGGACTCTTCTGCGGACTCGTGCGCATGCCCGTCGGGGAATTCCTGCTGTACTCGTTCCTCGGCAGCCTCATCCGCACGTTCATCCTCGGCATGATCGGATGGTGGGCGGGCAGAGCATACCTGGAGCTTGCAGACCGCATCGGCAGGATCGAGGATATCGTGCTCGCTGTCGTGGTCATTGCCGGCATCGGAGCGGCGATCTACTTCTGGCGCAGAATGCGGCGGGGTCCGGCTCCGCTTTGAATTGCCGCCTCTCCTTGCTGCTGCTACTCTTCTTGCCCGCGTGCGCCCGTAGCTCAGCTGGATAGAGCATCAGCTTGCGGAGCTGGGGGTCGTAGGTTCGAATCCTGCCGGGCGCACCATATTCATTTCATCCGCTCCTTCCGATCAATCGTTCTCCATGAAAGAGGCCCTGAGAGACTCGAAGGGCCGGGCGCACCATCCGTCTCCGCTGCTTCGCAGCTACGCCGAGATTCACTGTTGAAATGCGATTGAGAGGATGCCTCGGCGTAGTCCGCAGACGAAGCCGGGCAACAAACAATCTTCACGGCAACGCGATTGTTTTTTTGTAGGCAAAGATTTACAGTGCCTTTCCTATGGCAGATGACGTCACCAACATCGTGCTTCTCCGGCACATACAGTCCATGAAAAGCAGCTTGGAGTCACAGATTGCCGCCGTTGATCAGAAAGTCACCTCTTTGGATCAGAAAGCCGGAAAAAATGCCGTGGAGATGCGAAAAGGTTTTGAGGAAGCCCGCGAACATCGTCAGGCTCTTCAAGAAGACCTTGAGGCGACAATGCGCATGCTCAGTGAGCACGAAAAGAAGCTTGCCCGACAATAATGCTGCGACTCGGTTTCTGATAAACTTGCCTAGGGTACCATTCTTTCTTCGGGACGATCTTTCCGCTTCCGTGGGGCTGTAGCTCAGCTGATAGAGCGCCGCATTCGCATTGCGGAGGCCAGGGGTTTGAATCCCCTCAGCTCCACCAACCTTCGCGCAGCGAAGGTTGTCATCCGTAGCCTTTTGCAGGTGCGATTTTGTTGAACCTCAAAGTCGCTGCGGCTACAGTTGGCAAGCCGGCAAAAGCGAAGGATGACGGATGGCAAGCCGGCAAAAGCGAAGGATGACGGATGCTAGAATCCGCTTCCTATGTGGCACTACGTTTACATTCTTGAGAACAACAAAGGGAGACAATACGTTGGCTCAACCCAAGATGTACAGAAACGACTAACGAAGCATAATCATGGAGAAGTACCCCATACATCCAAGTTCAAACCTTGGGAGTTAAAGTTCGCTTGTTCATTTCCCACGAAAGAACAGGCTCTCCTTTTTGAGAAATACCTGAAATCAGGCTCTGGAACGATGTTTCGATACAGACATCTTGTGCCAAAGAAGAAACCAAGCAATTCCTAAAACTGTTGAACTCAAGTTCATTTCACAGCGTTCCATCAATCTCTGTGAGCTATTGTCAGTCGATATCGAAAGCAATGATGAAACCTTGCCTCACCCTCAACATGTACGTTATACTGTACATATCATGAAGCAGGTCTCCGCCACCGACGCACGGAAGAATCTCTTTGACCTCATCGAACTCGCGGGAAAGCCGGGTGCATCCGTCATGATCAAGCACAGGGATCTTCCTGATGTCGTACTGCTGTCGGTCGAGGAGTTTGAAGGATGGATGGAAACCTTGGAGATCCTCTCCGACAAAGCACTGACACGTTCAATCGGCAAAGCGCTCCGCGAGAAGAAAGTGATACCCCTGGAAAAATTGGAGGAAGAGGGCGATGCTCAGGGAAGTCATGTATCACGTCGTTCTCAAAAAACAGGCGCACGCGCAGTACGCAAAGCTGGCCGCAAAAGATAAGCGGAAGATTCTGGCCGCGCTGCAGGGATTGCGTCTGGATCCGTGGATGGGAAAGAAGCTTCAGGGGCCGCTCTCCGGGCTGTTCTCTCTGCGCGTGTGGCCGTGGCGCATCATCTATACGATCGAGAAGAACATCGTGACGGTCACCGTCGTCGCCATCGGAAATCGGAAAGACGTGTACCGGAAGCTGCGGTAGCGCGCTTCAATCGGCCGCTTCACCTCACACCCCCAACTCCTCTACGATCCGCAGCACCTCGGCAACGGTCCAGGCCTGCGCAACGCAGCCCCGCGGACGGTGCGGCGCATTGCCGTCGAAGATTTCCGAAAGCTGCCCCAGACACGCGTCGTGGAAGTGCTGTTCGAATCCCGCGAGAAGCGCCCTCGCCTCTTTCTTTGCGGTTGCATTCCTGTCATGCACCCGCAGGAATGCCGAGATGTACGGCCCGATGAGCCACCCCCACGTCGTACCCTGATGGTAGGCGGTGTCGCGCTCCAGATGCCCTCCTTCGTACACGCCGATGTAGTGCGGATCGCGCGGGGAGAGTGAGCGGAGTCCCACGGGCGTGAGATGTTCACGCGTGACGCAGGCGAGCACCGCTTCCTGTTGCTCCTCCGTCAGCAAATCGTCGCACAGGCTGACGGCGAAAATCTGGTTCGGACGAAGTTCGGCGACCCGGTTGCCGGCATGGTCTATGCAGTCGTAGAGGCACGCATCGCGGTCGTTCCAGAAGAGGCGCCGGAAACTCTCCTTCACGCGTTCGGCCTTGGCGCTCATGTCCTCCGCGCGCTCGCGGGCACCGAGGAGCTTATAGAAACGATGCATGGACTGCAGCGCCGCGTACCAGAGCGCGTTCACTTCCACGGGTTTGCCCATGCGCGGCGTGATGACGAGCGTGTCGACGACCGCGTCCATCCACGTGAGCGAGAAGCCGGGTGCATACCACGACAGGAGTCCGTCATTATCATCCACGCGGATGCCGTGGTGCGTGCCGGTTTCGTGCCAGCGGATGCTGTCCTCCAGCTTGCCGATGATCTTCCGCAGGAAGCGCAGGTCTTTGTGCGCGGCGAGAATCTGCTCGGTCGCGCGGAACATCCACAGCGTCGCGTCCACGGTGTTGTACTCCGGTTTGCCCGTGGTGTCCGAGAAGCGGTTGGGGATAATGCCGTCCGACATGTTCGCCGCGGACGTGAGCACGACCTGCTTCGCCTCTTTCACGAGACCGCGCGCAAGCAGCAGCCCGGGCAGGCTGATCATGGCGTCGCGTCCGTACTCGGTGAACCAGTGGTATCCCGCGATGATGCCGCCGCCCTGCTTTCCCCGCTCCACCAGAAACTGATCGGCGGCCCGCTTCAGCCGCGAGACGAATTCGTCGTCGGTCTTCTTGGAAAGCGCCTTCCTGCGCGAGCGTTCTTTCTTCTCCGCCGCGGCAACCGCGCTCGGCGTGCAGGGAGAAGAGCGACCGATGGCCGCAGTGAGGTACGTGTTCTTTCCCGTCGCAAGATCGTAGCGAAGCGCACCGACACAGTAGAGATCTTCGAGATGGTTATAGCCGCGCTCGCGTTCCTCGGCGTAGCAGAACTCCTTGTGCCATCCGGCGACGGAACCGTCGAACACCTTGGCGTTGTGCGACAGCATGAGCTTCGGCAGCGTGTCGTACGGACGGATGAGCAGCGCATTCTTCTCCTCTTCCACCTTGCCGGAGAAGAGCGGATTTTCGGATTCCATCACGTGGATAGGACGGCACGCGAGGAGCGGACGCAGTTCGAGGGAGAGCGGCTGCTTCTCCGGATTGCTCAGTACGCTGTAACGGAGGATCGCCTCGTCTTTGCCGTGGACGAGGAAGAACGCTTTTTCGAGGAACACGTCTCCGATGCGCCACGTCCAGACCGGAAACGGATCGAGCGCGAACGATTCCAGGTGGAGGTATCCCTGCGGCGACACGGCGTTCTCGAATCTGCTTGTGGAGAGAGCATGGGACGAACCGTCGATGATGAGGGTTTCGTCCACGCGCGACAGGAAGAGAGCGCGCACGTCGGGCGGTTTGAGCGCGAAGAACGACAAGCCATGATACTGGCGTCGCTGCGATCCGAGCACGGTCTGCGCCGCGAATCCCCCGCGTCCGTTCGTCTCCAGCCATTCCAGATGCTCGGCGTGATCGAAGTCGGCAAGCGCGGTACGGGAGAGGCGGAGATCCGACATTGGGGAGAGTGTAACAAAAAACGGGACGAACACACGGTTCGCCCCTTCGGTCACTCCCAGAGTTGAAAATAATCGAGGATTGGCGCGCCGACGATGCCGGCAACGAGAAGGAATCCTCCCACGTAGACCGTGGAAACGGCACACACATGTGCCCAAGATGACTGCTCATGGTCACTCGGTAGTTTGCCGTACCAAATCATTCCGAGACCCATCAACGCCAGGCCGATGATGATTGCTGCTCCAATGAGCATGGACATATCTCACCTCGCTTTCTTTCTTTTCTGAATGACCGAAGTGCGATTGTCCTGCGGGAAAGGCGCGTACGTCAAGATGATCCTCGTTTAGATGAGGAGTTCGTGCGCGGCAAAACCCTGGCAGCATCGAGTCGATGGCGGTAGGCTGGATGCATGCAGTTGTTCCTGGATACCGCAAATGTAGAGCACGTGAAGGAGATCGCCGCGTGGGGCGTGCTGGACGGCGTGACGACGAATCCCTCGCTCGTGGCCAAGGAAGGAAAGGATTTCAAGGAGACCGTGCTCGCCATGTGTGCGCTGGTGCCGAACGTGAGCGCGCAGGTAACGGCGACGGATTTCGAGGGCATGAAGAAGCAGGGCGAGGAGTACGCGGGCTGGCACAAGAACGTCGTCGTGAAGGTGCCGATGACGACGGAAGGCCTGAATGCTCTCTCGTACTTCAAGTCCAAGAAGATCCGCACGAATACGACGCTCATCTTCTCCGCCGCGCAAGCGATGCTGGCCGCGAAGGCGGGTGCGACCATCATCAGCCCCTTCATCGGCAGGCTCGATGATCAGGGTGAGGACGGCATGGGCCTCATCGCCGAGATCATGCAAATCTGGCAGCAGTACGGATTCGAGGCGAAAGTGCTCGTCGCCTCCACGCGGCATCCCCGCCACATCGTGGAAGCGGCGCAGCTCGGCGCACACATCTGCACGATTCCCTATGAGGTCTTCCGGAAGTTGCCGCACCACACGCTCACCGACAAAGGACTCGCGAAGTTTCTGGATGATTGGGAGAAAGTTTCCGGAAAATAATACGTTCTTGCTTTACCTCTCTCGTGCGTTACTACATGAAAGTGTTACGGGTTTACGGGTGACGGGATTCTCATTACGGTTGTCTTCTTATGTCTTTCGTGACTTTTGAGGAAATACAGGCTTGGCAGGAAGCAAGAAGGCTCACTCAACATATCAGAAAAATTTGTCGTAAAAATGTATGTAAAAAGGATTATGGATGGATTGACCAAATTTCTCGTGCAGCGCTATCCATCATGGCAAATATCGCAGAGGGAAATGATGGCCAAACAAACCTCGTGTTTATGCAATTTCTTTCCTATGCAAAGCGATCTGCCACTGAAGTGCGATCTCATCTTTACTATGCTCTTGATGAGTCTTACATCACTCAAGAAGAATTTCATGATCTGAAACAACAGGCAGAGAAAGTGGCAAAACAGCTTGGCAAACTTATCCTTTATCTGCGGAAGCACGATTCTCATCGCGTAACCCGTAAACCCGTAACGAGTTCATAGGATTCTTGCTACACTCCCGCCATGAGCCAGTCGCTCGGCGTCATCGGCCTCGGCACCATGGGTGCAAGTCTCGCGCGGAACGCGGCACGGAAAGGTGCGACCGTCGCCGTCTTCAACCGCACGACGGAGAAGATGGAAGAGTTCGTCGCGCGCTACGGGAAGGAAGGAACATTCGTCGCCTGTACGTCCATGAAGGCACTTGTGAAGGAGCTCCCGCCTCCGCGCATGATCCTGCTGATGGTGAAAGCCGGGGAAGCGGTCGACGCCATGATTGCCGAACTCGTTCCTCTCCTCTCCAAGGGAGACATGCTCATCGATGCGGGAAACAGTCACTACAAAGATACGGCTCGGCGTGAGCGAGAGCTTGCGACGAAAGGAATGCACTTTGTCGGCATCGGCGTTTCAGGCGGTGAGGAAGGAGCGCTCAACGGGCCGAGCATGATGCCCGGCGGAAGCAAGGAGGCGTATCGGGTGATGGAACCACTGCTCAAGAAGATGGCCGCGGATGACGGTGCCGGAGGGAAGTGCGTGACGCACGTCGGACCGGAAGGCGCGGGGCACTTCGTGAAGATGGTGCATAACGGCATCGAGTACGGGCTCATGCAACTGATCGGGGAAGCGTACGACGTTCTGAAATCCATCGGAGGACTGACGAACGCGGAACTCGCCGAGACGTTCGATGCGTGGAACGGCACCGAGGAACTCGGATCGTTTCTTCTCGGCATCACCGCCGATATCTTCCGCCGGAAAGACGGCGATGCGGTCGGCGATCTGATCGACGTGATCAAGGACAAAGCCAAGCAGAAGGGCACCGGCAAGTGGACGACCGAAGCCGCCATGGATTTCGGCCAGGCGATTCCCACGATCAACGCCGCAGTGGATGCACGGATTCTGTCGGGCAGTGCCGAGCGCGAAACGGCGCAACAGTCCCTGCCCGAAGCACTCATCGAAGACACCGCGACGCCGTCGAAGGAGAAGCTCGTATCGCTCACACGGCACGCGCTCGAACTCTCCGTCATCACTGCTTACAACCAGGGATTCCGTCTGATCGAGAACGCAGGCAACGAGATGGGTTGGCATCTGCACATGGCCGAAATCGCACGCATCTGGCGAGGAGGCTGCATCATCCGGGCTCATGTTCTTGCAACATTCCAGGCCGCGTACGACACGTCGGACGCGCACGCCTCGGCGACGGCATCCAAAGCGATCACGGGAAGATTCGAGAGCGAGCGGCAGCGCGACTGGCGGCGTGTCGTGTCGCTTGCGCAGGAACGCGGCATTCCGGTCCCCGGCATGTCCTCGGCGCTCAGTTACTACGATGCGCTGCGAAGGGAGCGGCTCCCGACGAATCTCATTCAGGCCCAGCGCGACTTCTTCGGCGCACACGGGTTTGAGCGCACCGATCAACCGGGCGCCTTTCATCATCAGTGGAGCGGAAAGAAGTGAATTGATGAAGTGGGAGGTCTGCATTCCGGCCTTTTCCACGCTTCATAATTCATCCTGCATACTTCATACTGCATACTGCATACTTCATACTGCATGTATGCCCCCGTAGCTCAACCGGATAGAGCGTCTGGCTTCGGACCAGAAGGCTGAGGGTTCGAATCCTTCCGGGGGTACCATTCGACTCCGCTCACTTCGTTCACTTCGCTCATGGTAAACCACAGGCTCGTTTCGCAGAACACGCAGGACAGAATCCGGCGTTTCTTCAAGTGCTCCCTGCAAGAAATGTGCCGAGGAGCCGTCTTCTCTTTCGTGGTTGCCGCAAAAAGCGCCATGCTTATTCCCTTCCCCCATCTTCGTATGAAGAAGTATCAATGGATTTCCATCGCCGGCACGATCGGAATGGCCGTGGGCGCCGCCTTTCCTCTAGCCGCATCGGCACAGCAAACGACCGACGTCTCTACGGAGCCCTCCATGGCAAAAGCCGTGGATACGGTTAAGAAAACCTTCAAGAGAGTCGGCACCGCCGAATCGGGCGCCTACGATTACGACGATTTCGAGTCCTCGCTCTTCGACTTCACGGCCTATCTGGAGCATGAATGCTTCGGCGAAACGACGTTCGCCTTGACGCAGCGCCGCTGCGAGAGGGAGTTCGGACCGCTCGCCGATCTGCGGGAGATTCTGATGAACGGAACCTTGCTCGACATCCTGTCATCGGATCCGAGATTCACGCGTGATTCTCAGGATACCAACCGTCTCTCCATGTTGATCGACACCGTGCAGGAAGACGTACTCCGACGCGAGGAGAGAGGAACGGCGGATGACGGATCGCTTGATGAGCAGAATCTCAGTCCTTCCGAACTTCAGGAACTGCGCAGAATACAGCCGGATCCGACTCCGCTGCTTCGCGACACCGTCTTGCCCACGCAAGCGGACGGCTCCGCCATCCGCAGCGGCATGCATCATCGTTCGCGCATGATCTGGTCGATTTGCTCGGATCGTCATGGTTCCACCATGGATGTGCGCGCGTGTTACCAGGACAATCTGCGCCTGCTCGACGTCGATACCTGGAGCATCTCGGTACAGGGAAACGTGAACTATGAGCCGAAGCGCAACTAGGCCACCTCTTCACCATCTTCGGACAGGAAGAAGCTCCGCTCCGGCGGGGCTTTTTCTTACGATGTACGATGTCTTGCAAAGAGAAGGTGACATTGTACAATGCGCTTCCTGATGGCGAAAAACAGTCGCGAAACGCAGGCGTTTGAGGACGATGAGCCCATGACGTTCGCGGAGAACGGGCACGCGGAGCATGATGACGCAACGGAAGCGGGAGAAGAGGAATTGCACGAACGTAGACCTGCAGAACGTCATTTTTCCGAGTACGGATCGGAGGATACCGCGCTTGCCTTGTATCTGCAGCAAATAGGGGAGATTCCACTCTTCACTCGGGAAGAGGAAATTGAGACGGCAAAGCGCATCGACGACACACGAGAACGCTACAGAAAAGCGGTCCTGCGGGACGGATTCATCATGCGCGAGCTTGTCGAGACGCTGAAGGGAGTGCGCGACGGAACCGTACGCTTCGACAGTATTCTGAGGGCAGGAATCAAGAAGAAAAGAACATACGTACAATCGATTCTCCCTCAGAATATCGACACGCTGGAAAAACTTCTGGAGGAAGATGCAAAGGCGTATCAGTTCTACAAAGATGGCAATCTTTCCGCGAAGAGGCGCCGGGAGCTGAAACAGCGAATCGAAGAAAGGCGCGTACGGGAAGCTCGATTCATTGAGGAAATGTACGTACGCACCGGAGTGATGGAAGACATCGTGCAGAAGTCGCACTTGCACCCGAACGACAAGACGAAATCTGCCGACCGGGGGGAGGAGACTTCGAAGGAGGAGGGCATAGACTCCCGTTCGCCCGATTTGCAAGCGTCTCCCCGCTCCGTGAGGACGTGGCACGAAAAGTATGCACTGGCCAAGAGAGAAATGGCCGCCGCGAATCTGCGATTGGTTGTATCCATTGCCAAAAAATATCGACTCCAGAAACATCTTTCCTTTACTGAGTTAATCCAGGAAGGCAACACGGGGCTCATGAAAGCCGTTGAAGAATACGATCACACCCGGGGGGTACAAATTCTCCACCTACGCAACATGGTGGATCCGCCAGGCAATCACGCGGGCCATCGCAAACAAAAAAGGCACTATTCGGATTCCCGTTCATGTGCAGGACGACATGCGGATCATGCAGAAAGAAAATGTATCATTCCGCCACGCAAATGGCCGTCGTGCGCAACTTGAGGAACTTGAGGAGAGAACGGACATCTCTTCCGCGGAAATAAGCCAGTACCTCGCGGCATCCCAAGTGTACTCCCTTGAGAAGGCAGGCCATCAGTCAGATGACTCTCCTCGCGGCACTTCGTTGGAAGTGGCGGCGGAAAACTCTACGGTCGATGAAGTGCATTTGCATCTGATGCAAGAATCCACACGAGCGCTCGTCTGCAAATACCTGCCTGAAAGAGAGCAAAACGTGATCACCAGGCGCTACGGGCTGGATGGCAGTCCACCGCAAACATTGGAGGAAATCGGAAACGCCTTGAGCCTGACACGTGAGCGCATACGCCAGATAGAGGGTCGTGCCATGGAAAGATTGCTCCGTGCGGCGAAACAAACGGATCTGGATCGATTCTTATAAACCCTCTATTCTCTTCCAATGAACACTCCTTCATCTTCGCGCATGATCGGCTTGGGATCGCTCGTTTTGCTTGCCGCCTGCGGCATCGGCAGCGGCCTTGTGGCGCATGAGTTGCCGCATGACCTGCAGATGAACGCACCGGCACTATGGGGCGAACTGCGCGAGGAAGATGTCGGGGAAATCGTCGGCAGTCCGATGACCGCGCTCGGCTTCTCCGCGCTGGGAGACTGGACGGGCGAAACCTCACTTCCCTACCGGGGCGTGTTCGTGCGGGTCACGGACGCGCAGGAAATCATCACGTGCCGCGAAGGTGACAGCGCGACGTGCGTGACCATCGACGTGACGGAGGAACGCGAAGCCATGCCGGAGTCGACGACGCTGCATACGGAGGGGGGAATGCCGATCATGACGACCGACAGCTTCGCGCCGGAGAGCGGCGTGATTCGCCGCGTCTACGTTCTCTATCCACACGATGACACGGTGCGCGTGGAAATCATCGCGCTCTTCACGAACGATCAGGCGTTCATCACGTACCTGGAAGACCGAGAACTCAACTTCACCGAACACGTGGGGGAAGAGTTTTCCATCGAGGAAGATATCGACGAGAGCATCATCGAGATCCGCACCTTCTTCCGGCAAACGGACGAGATGGTCTCGTCAATCGCCGTGCAGTAGTACGCACGATCATTCCCGTACTCCATCAATCTCCATGTGTTGCTCCCGTTCTTCATGCACGTCTGCATGATCGGCGTCGTTCACATGCACATGGTGATCCCCGGATGAGATGGCGTACATGAGTGCGATGCCCGCGATCATGCAGAAGAGCTGCACGAATGCCATTTTCGCCCTCGTTTGCTTGTGCAACTCCGGAATGAGATCGGAGCCCGCGATGTAGAGGAAGTTTCCCGCCGCGAGCGGAAGGAGCAACGAAATGATGTCCGGGGAAGCGTTGCCGCTCGCCATGATGAGGAACACGCCGAGAAACGCGGTGAGACCGGAGAGAAGATTGAAGAGTAATGCACGTCCCCGCGAGTAGCCGCTGTGCAGCAGGATGGAAAAGTCGCCGAGCTCCTGCGGAATTTCGTGCAACACGACCGCAATCGTCGTCGCGATGCCGAGCGGCACGCTGACGTAGTACGCGGTGGCGATCAGTGCGCCGTCCACGATATTGTGGACGCCGTCACCGAGAAGGGTAAGTACTCCGACCGGATGCACGTGATCCTCGCAATCAAGCGAGTGGCAGTGCCGCCAGTGAATGAATTTTTCCAGTACGAACGAGACGACGACGCCGGCGAGTACCAAAAGCATGCCTGTCGTGAGTTCAACGGTTTCAATCGTCTCGGGAAGAAGATGAAGAAACACGTTGCCGAGCAGCGCACCCGTCGAGAAGCTGACGAGAACGGGAAGCGCCGCACGCAGCAAACGATCATGCAGCGAGAGCAGCGCGGCACCCGAAAGAGAGACGAGGCTGACGCACGCGACGCTCAGGAGAATCGGCAGAAGAGGAGGCAGTGTCATGGGAAGAGGAAGGAAATCGCCGTCATGCTAGAGGAGAACTCGAATACATGCAAATATTTTGCA
>CAYWPP010000010.1:0-38443 GCA_964460475.1 uncultured Candidatus Peribacteria bacterium | reverse complement strand
ACCCGATTCCTCAGACCGGTGACAACGTGGCGAGCGGTCTCTACGTTACCGACGAGAACGGCGAGCAGTACCTGACCGCTGAGAACGCTCCGGAGTCACGCTCCCTCGCCACCTACATCGCCATCTTCGCGACGACCATCGCGAGTGCGGTGACCGCGGCGGGAACGATGATTGTGAAGTTCATCTGATCCATCGAATAATCGAAATAGCCCGTACGGAAGGGATCCGACGGGCTATTTTCAAATACACATTTTTATTGTATAATAGTGAAGAACACACACATCATGCTGACCGTGATCCCCCGCAGGCAGGGATGGGTAACGCTTCGTGCGTTCGTACTCATCGCGTGCGTGTTCCTTTCGACTGCGCTTCTCGCGACGTTCTTCTTCCTGCACAACAGGGCGCTTACCCAGCAACAACTGCGAACGACGCTCCAGAGCTTTGTTGCGGTTTCCGCGATGCAGTTTGATGCCGATGAGCTCTCCGCCATTCGCGATGAACGCGACATGCGCACCCCCGTTTTCCGCAATACGGTCCAGCGACTCAATCAGATCAATCAGAACCTTCCCGGCATTCGCTACGCCTACATCATGCGCCGCACGGATGATCCGATGAAACTTGAGTTCGTCGCGGACGGCGATTTGTATGCGTTTCCCGCAGGTCATGACGAGAACGGCAACGGCGTCATCGACCCCGAGGAGGAGCCGTCTCTGCCCGGACAATCCTACGACATCTCGCTCGTACCGGCGCTGCAGCGCGATGCGTTCCTGCGTCCTTCGAGTGATGAGGATTTCACCACCGATCAATGGGGAACCTTTATTTCCGCCTACGCCCCGATCTACGGGTCTGATGGCAGTGTCGAGATGGCCCTCGGCATCGACATGAACGCGAGCGACTTCCTGGATGCATCCATGAGCCTCTTCCGGCCGGCCGTGTTCCTGCTGGTTGTGCTCCTCGGTCTCTTCCTCTCCTCCTATACCGCCGTGCTCTTCTGGCGTCGCAGGATGGAAATGCTCCACGAATTCGACCACGAACGCTCCGCGCTCATCAATCTTGCGCTGCATCAAATGGGAGCGCCGCTCGCCATCTTCCGCTGGTGGATCGAGATTCTCGTGGAGAAGAGCAAGTCGATGCAGGACCCCGAGTGCACCGAAATCTGCACGCAGCTCACCGAGGGCGTGGACCGTATGTCGGAGATCGTGCTGGCGATGCAGGAAGTGAGCGCGTTCGAACACGCCATCGTCGAGAAAGTCCAGACGCCAGCGTTCATGAACGATCTCGTTCGTACCGTCGTGAAGGATTCAACAAAGCGCGCCTCCGACAAGAAGCTGACCTTCACGGAAGAGTACGATGAGCGCGACGTGCCCGTTTATCTCGATCGTAATCTTCTGGCGGGCATCATTCGCGAAATCATTTTCAATGCCATCGACTACTCGTTTCCGGAACACGGCATCGTCGTGCGTACCAAGGCGATGGCGAGAGGGGTCGAAGTGCAGGTGGAGGACAAAGGCTGCGGTATTCCCAAAAAGGATCTTCCTCGCTTGTTCACGCGCTTCACGCGAGGAACGAACGCGTCCAAACTGAAGCCGACGGGAAACGGGGTCGGACTCTTCCTCGTGAAGCAGATTCTGGAGAAGGCCGGCGGCAAAATATGGATAGAAAGCGAGGAGGGAAAGGGGACGCTCGTGTCGTTCTTCCTGCCGACGAAGACGTAGTCGGGAAGTGTTTGCTAATAAATTAATAATATGTTATAATATATTTAAATGCACACAAAAAGAAAGAGAAACGCCGGCGATTCGTCCACACAAGCACATCTCCTTCACGGAATGATTGCCACTCTTTCCTTATCGGCGCTTGTTTTCCTGTCGCTTGCCGCGACGGAAGACCGAATGCTTGCCGTTACGTCGCCTTCGCCTCATGTCATTGCGTCTACGAAAGTCGTGACGACATTACCCGTCATGAAGGGGTCGCCGCGTTCCACGCCGATCGTCGACAGGGTGATGGATCGTCTGCACGGTTCTGCCGAGGACATCCCGATGACGAGCATCCTCGCCGCGCTGGAAAAGCGGGCGCTCCTTATGGAACGGAGCGTGTTCATCGGTCTGCATGACCCCGACGGTGTCACGATTGCCACCGGCAGCTTGGCGCTCCGCGATCACCCGACGTGGCTCTCGCTCGACACGTCCGGCGGAAGGGCGCGGACGGCGGTCGACGCCCACCAGGTGCGGCTCTCCATCGTTCGTTTCGCTTCACCGTTCGTCACCGCTCCCTCTCACTGCATGCTCCACTCCTTCATCGAGTCGGAAGAGGGCAAGCCCGGATATCGCAAAGGCGTGACGGACGGATGCATCGTGAAGGACGGACAGACGTTCGACGTCGAGAAGGCCGTGCACGATGTACTTGCATCGATTGAATCGCAGGCTCCCGTCACCGTCACGCTGAGGCATGCGCGTGGCATGCTCTACAACACGTCCGGAGAAGATCTCGGTGAGCTGACGCTCCTCGGCTCCGGCAAATCAAACTTCAAGGGATCGACGTGGGGACGCGTCCAGAATGTGAAGAAGGCCATCAATGAACACCTCAACAATCTCGTCATTCCCGCGGGGACCGATTTCTCCTTCAACGCCACGCTCGGCGGACCCGTGTCGCAGAGCAGGGGATGGCACATGGCGCTCGGTATCTTCGAGGGCGGCGAACTCCGTCCGACGCCGGGCGGCGGTATCTGTCAGACCTCCACCACCATGTTCCGCGCCGCGCTCAACACCGGTCTTCCGATTCTTGAGCAGGCGAGTCACAGTCTCTTCGTCACCTACTACGAACAGTACGGCGTGGGGCAGGACGCGACGATCTTCCCGGGGTTCCGCGACTTCAGGTTCCGCAACGACACGGGACACGCCCTCTTCACGCAGGCGTACGTGGACGGTGAAGACGTGATCATCAACATCTACGGCACGCCCGACGGACGCATGGTGGAAACGGCCGGACCCTACTTCCGCGAGAACGGAAAGGGAACGGTGCAGAGGAACGGGCGCGATCTCTACGGCAATGAAATCGCCTGGTTGCGGAGAGTCACGTCCGCGGACGGTACGGTGACGGAGGAGCCCTTTGTGTCGCGGTACAAATCGGTTCCCCAGTACATCCGGAAGCGCTGGGTGAGTGATGATGTGGCCTACCACAGGGTGAATGAAGCCACGGAAGAGGATATTTGACAAATATTATAATTAGTATACTATATCATAAGTTGTGGTTCTTTCCATTTCTCTGCAAGAAGGAGGAACGTATGTTCCGCTCGCTACGATCGTTGTTCACACTCCCATTTATTGTCGTGGTATCACTTGTGCTTCCCACGACGATCGAGCCGATCACTAACGCGGTCTTCCGTGTTTTGGATCTCTTCTAGAGATCCGCCACAACAGAAAAGAGGAGCGGCATCTGTCGCTCCTCTTCTTTTTTTCGTGAATGGTCAGGCTGCCGTCACCAGGTTATCCAGTTCCGCGCGGAGCTTCGCGAGTTCCTCGCGGGTGACGCGTTCGATCTGCATCACTTCTTCCTGCTGCCCTTCCGGAAGCTGATCAACGTCGAGTGCGTCTTGCAGATCGACGCCATGCGGATCTTGCTTGTTGACTTTTGTCATGAGGAGAGCGGGGGAAAGAAGTATGTAATTCGATTGTAGATCGCTCAACGAAAGATGCAATTGACAGGTGAAAATAAGAAAATAAGAAATAAAAAATAAGAAAACACAATACTCCATACCTCATACCTCATACCTCATACTTCGTTGTCTTCTCCTCCACCTTCTGTCATACTGGTCTTCATGGCGCGAAAAGATCCGTCATGGGCAGAACTCCTCGGTGCCGGTCTTGCACATCTGCAGAACGGTGTTGATCACGTTGCCGAGTGGGGGTTTTCCAAAATGAAGGCGCTCGATCGACCGGAGAAGCGTGACGCGTCGCCGCGGCGCGCCGTGCGCATGGTAAAGTCCGCGGGAAGGCGCGGTATCGCCTTCATCGGAGCCCTTGGAGACGCCTACTACAAGAAGTACGAGAAGCTGAAAGGGCGGCACGGCAAGACGGACGACGGTGAAGCGTAACGTCGAATTGTATTGACATGCCCCACGGCAGTGCTTTGATAGTGGCATGCACAGGCCGCTCGAAAGCGTCAGTGCCCTCCGCGCCCGGGAAGCGCAAGCTTCCTCATCCTCCGTCGTCCCTGCGTTCCTGCGCTCACCTGTGACGCGCAGAAAATTTTTGAAAGTACTTGGCGGTGCGGCAGTATCGGCGGGTGGCGTGGGAGCCGGATTCGGATGGGGCCATGCGAAAAAACAGTCGGAGCTCCGCGCGGAGCGCCGCGAGAAGAGCGAAGCCCTGCGACCGACGATTGATCGCATCCTTCGTGCATGTGAGGAGAATGGGATTGAGGCTTCTCACGAGGCCGATGGGACGCACCTCCTCCTCTGCGTGCAGATGCCGGATGAGGAGCGGCATCGGGGGTCCGAAGAGTCGCAGACGTCTTCCCTCTCTTCCACTGAGAAGCGGCTCTATGACCTGCGGTGGTTTGGGGAGAGTCTCCGTCGTGATGCCGGCGTCGATATTCGCACGTTCTTTTCGGCTCTGGAGAAGAACGGAGGCACAAGAACGGTCGGAGACGGAAGGATACTGGAGAATGTATTCTGGGAAGTCGGCACACTGCAGCGGTACGGCGATATTCCCTTCTCGGAATGCGCCGATGAGAAAGAGGAGGACTTTGAGGAGATATACAACGCCCTCTGGCACATCGATCACGCATCGACGCTTCGGGACGCAACGGGTGAGTCGATTCCCGGCCATACAATTGTCACGAGAGCCGGGGACGGCATCGAGCGTGCGACCCATTTGGAAACGTTTCCGAGTTACGCCGCCCTGTCGAATCACAGGCGCGATCTTGCGGATCCTACGTTTTCGGTGATGCGACTCACGCTCCCGTCTCATGAACTCGTTCTCGCGTACGAAGAACAGCGTCAGCAGCGTCAACAACGTCATGCAAGGGAGATGCACGAGCTTTTTCGCGGCATGCTGCGCAAACTCGTGGCAGGACGATAAATCGCAGACTTACTCCCGCTCCTCGAACGCGTCCAGGTACTCGCCATAGCCCTCTTCCGCGAGTTCGTCCTTCGGCACGAACCGCAGCGCGGCCGAATTCATGCAGTAGCGCTGGCCCGTGGGTTCGGGTCCGTCGGGAAAGACATGACCCAGGTGTGAATCTGCTTCTGCACTTCGTACTTCGGTGCGCGTCGTAAACAGCTTCCTGTCTTCATGGGTTGTGACCGCATCGTCATCGATCGGTTTTGTGAAGCTCGGCCAGCCCGTGCCGGAATCGAACTTGTCCAGCGAACTGAAGAGAGGCTCGCCCGACACGACGTCCACGTAGATGCCTTCCTCCTCGTTATCCCAGTACTCGTTTTTGAACGGCGGTTCCGTGCCTTCCTCCTGCGTCACTTTGTACTGCAGATCGGTGAGCTTCGCGCGCAGTTCGTCATCCGACGCGGCGCCGTTTCCCGATGATGCAGACGGAGGTTCGTGTGGCATGCAGGCTGCGTGAAGCGCAAGTATACAGCATGCGAGCAGCACACTGCATGTCGTCCGCACGGAGCGAGGAAGGAGGGATTGCGTCTCCATCAGGCTCAAGTGTACACTGCCGTCCTTTTCTCTTCCTCTCATCATGCACGAAGGTCTTCCCGCTCCGACAGAAGATGCACAGGCACGCGTCCGCTACGAGCGGTACTGCGGCCTTCTCAACATTGATGAAGCCGTCATCGAGCGCGTGAACGCGCTACATGCGAAGGTCGGACTCACGAATGAGCTCTTGTCATTCCTCTCATTTGCAAACTTTCTTCGCAAATTTCCGGATGCACATGAGCAAGAGGAGTTCGTCTCGAGCGTCGCAGCACGATACAAGGCAATCCTCTTCGTCATCGGTGCGCGCAGTGCCGACGTCCGGGAATCCGCGAAGGAATTGGTCCGCTAGCAACCGAGCGCCGCTCTGCACTGTTCCTGCATGGCGGGATCGGGAATCTGATCGCACGCCGCGCACTGTGATCCGTCCGCACCCGCCGGCGGAGCGAATTCCGCCTGGTTCTGCATCATCATCTCCATCTGTGCAGACATGTCGAGGAATTCCACGTCGGACGGCGGATCGAACATGTCGTCATTCGGAGACCAGTCGTCGCAGTCAAAGTCGACGGATTCATTCTCGTCGATGGCCGCTTCGTCCTCCTCGGCGGTGCCGAAGAGCGGCGCATCTTCCTCCAGGTCCATCATGAAGCCCTGATCCATCTGCGACGTCCACACGTAGCGCAGGGTTCCCTTTCGAATCACGTGCGCTTCGTAGCTCTCGCCTCCGGCTTCGGTGATGGTGAAGTCGCCGCGCAGGTTCTCTTCGTCGCCTTCCACGTAGACGGTGCCTTCGCTCCTGTTGCCGGCTTCATCGGTATCCGAGAACGTGCAGGTGAAGTTCTCGCTCAAGTCCATGAGATCGCGGAACGACATGTTCATGCTGTCGTTCTGTTCCTGTTCCGGAGAAGATTCCTCCGGAGCCTCCGGAGAATTCCAGCATGCGGACAACGTCAGAGCGGCCATTGCCGCGAGGGAGAGAGAGGTGAAGCGTGTCATAGTGGAGTTGAGGGTACGTGGTGGGAAGCAGGGGAGCAAGCCTGAGTTCGTCGCTCAGCGTATGCTTTGGAAGAATTTTATGATGTGTCGAGCGGTGTCCCGCGGCCAGTTGTGGGGATAATCCACGCCGCGCTCGTCTTTATCGTTCGTGTGGGGACACCAGAGAACGATATTGCCTCCCGCACAAACGGCGTGCGTGACGCAGTTGAGCTCCTCCGGTCCTGAGTTTGTGATGTCCCAGGAGCAGAAATTTTCCTCCACCCGCGTCTGCCGCACGCGTTCCGCTCCGGAAAACGGCGACAGTCTGTCGCGCGGGTTGTGGATGATCATGGCGGAGGATGGCCCTGCGCAGTCGGTGATGACCGAATCGCCGCCGACGGTTGCGGATGCTTTCACCGCGTCCCCGCGCACGCAGGCGACGCTGTTGGCCATCCATGCTCCGAGCGAGTGACCGACGACGGTGATGTCGTCCATGTCGATGCAGTAGTCGTTCGCCAGCTGCTCCACGATGGCGTCGAAGAACGCGATGTCCCGCAGCTCGCTTCCTTTATCCCCCGGATTCGACCAGCTGAATGATCCGTTGCCGTTCGACAGCGCAGCGGGATAGGCGATGATCGCATCCGTCGCTTCACGATCCAGCCTGTAGTACGAACGCACCTGTTCGTTGCTGTTCGTGCGTCCGTGAAACGCCACGATGAGCGGCGCGGGATCGTGCACCACGTACGATGACGGAACCGTCAGCAGGAAGTCGCGCCTCGTTCCTTTTACGTCGACGCTCGACGGGCGGATGCCGGGCTTTGCATGACCGCAGCCGGGAGAGTAGCGGGGGATGATTTTCTCCTCGTCGAAGCGCAGCATGCGATAGAGAAGGTCCGCCGCCCGCTCGCGGTTCAGCGGTTCCCAGGGCACGTACGAATGCCGCGCGAGGATGCCGTTCTCATCAAGCTCGTTTGCGTACGGCACGTACCATTCCGGTCCCGTCGCTTCCGTGACTTGTCTGCCGTAGGCGTTCAGCACGATCTTGATGGCCTCGGCCGCATTCACGGGTTCCCCCGGACGGAACGTACCGTTCGGGTAGCCGTTCACGATGCCGCGCCGCTGCGCCGCGCACACGTACGGCGCATACCACTCGTCGGGGCTGACGTCCGAGAAGCAACGTCGCTGCACCGGAACGACGTCGCTCTTTCCCTTAAACACGATCTTTAAAAGCTCCGCGCGATTGATCGTCTGTTTCGGTCCGAAGGTCCCGTCGGGATATCCGCCGACCACGCCGCGGGTCACGAGGGAATCGACCGCCTCACGGTAGCGGTACCAACTCCATTCCATGTCGGGAAACGGCAGGGGAGCCGCGGAAGCCGGTACGGCCGCATGCAGCAAAAACACCGAGAGGGAAACGAGACCGACGCGCTTCGCAAACACGACGGAAATTCTAGCAGAGACAATCGTGTTTTTCCGTTCTCACCCGTGAAAGTCAACGTGATTTTCGAAAGCGGACATTTAACCTTGCATTGCAAGGTACTATGCGGTAATATTCCCGGCATGAGTGAGTCCCTGAGCACCGCCAATACGAAGGCGCAGATGCGCAAAGGCATTCTGGAATTCGCCATTCTGCTCATCGTCGCAAAGAAGAAGACGTACGCGTCCGAAATCCTCGCGACTCTCAAGACCGCCGATCTCCTCGTCGTCGAAGGCACGCTCTATCCGCTCCTCAGCAGACTCAAGAACGCCGCGCTCGTCTCGTACGAATGGCGGGAATCGAAGAGCGGTCCGCCGCGTAAGTACTACGGCATCACGAAGGAAGGGAAGGCGGCGCTCAAGGAACTGAGCGGCACGTGGACAAGTCTCAGTGATTCCATCCATTCCCTTCTCTCTTCCCATGCATAAGACCGTTTCCGCCGCCATCGGCACCGTCAACTTCGTCATCGAGGAAAGCGCGTATGCCGATCTTGAGAAGTACCTCGCGACCATTCGGGCGCACTTCGTCGCCACGGGCGACGCGGACGAGATCATCGCCGACATCGAAGCGCGAATCGCGGAGGAGTTCACGGCGAAGCTCACGAAGAACAAGAAGGTCATCCAGCGCAAAGACGTCGATGACGTCATCCGCACGATGGGCACGGTGGAGGATTTCCAGGAGTTTGCGGAAGAAGACCGGCCTGCCCGCGAGCCCTTCGACTGGCGGAAAATCCGCCTGTACCGCGATGCGGACGATCGCATCCTCGGCGGCGTCGCGGCGGGCATCGCGCACTTCTTCGCCATCGATCCGCTCATCGTCCGCCTGCTCTTCGGGCTCTCGATTTTCGTCGGAGGATTCGGCGTACTCCTCTACATCCTGCTCTGGATTCTGCTTCCCGAAGCCCGGACCACCACGCAGAAAGTGGAGATGACGGGCGGTCGCGTCACGCTCTCCGCCATTCAGGAGCGCATCGACAGGGCGATTCCGCCCGAGAAGAGAAACGGCGCCGCCAGGAAGATCATTGCGTTTCCGTTCGTGCTCGTGCGCGGCCTGTTGCTCGGTATCGGTCGCATCCTCCGTTTCCTGCTGCCGCTGCTCGGTCGCATCGTCGGCTTCGTCGCGGCGCTGGGACTACTCTTCGCGATCGCCGTGCTGACGTTCCTCCTCCTCGCACTCGTTCTCAATCCCGCGTCGCCGTACATCGGCATTCCGCTCGGCGCACTGGCGGGTAGCGCGGCGTACGTGTTCTTCCTGCTTGCCGCGTACTTCATCGCACTTGTTCCCGTTCTCTTCCTCCTCCTGCTGGCGCTCAGCCTGACGGCCATGCGCTCGGTATTCTCCGCACCGACTGCGGGAGGACTCGCGGGTCTGTGGTTCCTGGCGCTCGTGACCGCGGCGTTCACCGGATTCTCCCTCGCACCGAAGGTGCAGATCGTCGTCGACGAGTACCGACGGGAGTATGAGGACACCGAGACGAGACCATATGAACTTGCCGACTTCACCGGCATCCGCGCGGGCGGACGGGCGGAGCTCGTCATCACGTCGGGCGAAGAGTTCTCGGTGGAGGCGGTTGCGCCGCGTGCGGCCTTTGACGGGTTCTCCCTTGCCGTGGAGGAGGACATGCTCGTTCTTACGAGAGAGAATCTCCGCGATCCCTGCATCCTCTTCTGCCCGAGCCGGCGGATGACGCTGCATGTGACGATGCCGAGGCTGGCATCACTTGATCTCGACGGAGCCGTACGCGCGACTGCGGAAGGAGTCGATGAAGAGGCGATCGACGTCACTGCGGACGGCGTATCGCGCCTGTCCCTGGATGACCTCACGGCGGACATTCTCACTCTGCGGATCGATGGCGCATCGCACGTCATAGTGAGCGGAACGGGGACGTCCCTGCAGGCCACGCTCGACGGCGTGGGCGTGCTGAGCGCATACGACTATCCCGTGAGCGACGCATCCGTGGACATCGACGGTCCCGCGCGTGCCATGGTCGACGCGACGGGCTCGCTCACCGGCAGCATCGACGGTCCCGGCAGAATCTACCACCGCTCGGTTCCCGAAACGCTCTCCGTCGATATCAACGGTCCAGGACGCGTGATTCAACAGGACGAAGACAGGCCGGAACGCTGGTGAAGCTCAACGGCCTTGAAGGCAGCGGCATCCAATAGGTTCGTTGAGGAAGCGATGCGAAACCCGGCGTAGCCGTCTTTCTCTGTACGAACGCGCATGTATGTCCGATCTGAAGATCGGAGCTTCCTGCGAAGTCGGGTAAGCAAACGCGTGGTATACTCACGCGTATGAAGAAATCCGCAATCATCGGCGCGCTCTTCGGAGCGATCGTCGTTCCCCTGAGCACGCTCGGACTTGCCGTGGTCGCGGTGGAGTTTTTCATCCGTCCGCTCATCCTCATTCCCCGCGCGTTCGTCAATGCCGTCATCGACACGTCGACGCAGAGCGGCGGCCTGACGATCGGGCTCCTCATCCTCGCAAGCGCCGCGTTCTACGCGCTTTTCGGCATGCTCTTTGGCTGGATCATGCGCAGGTGGGGAAGCGGCCCGGCGTGGATGCTGCTCGTGCTGTACGTCGTCATGATGCTCTTCGTCGGCAACCCGGGATTGCTCGCGGTGGGTGCGTAGGTCAAGAAGCGGGAATCTCCACGTCCTCGACGAACGTCTCTCCGTTCGCCCGACATTGGCGCGGGTAACTCTCCATCACGGGATTCCCCGCGGCCACGCACTCTTCAAACGACGTGATTGCTTCTCCGGGCGTGCATGCCGAAAGCAGCAGGAAGGCTGTTCCGAGAGAGGTGATGCGCTTTCGCATGGCCGTATGATCGCCGCCGCTCTCCCCCGTGTCAACGGACTGCCGGAACGAGCGCCGCCCTGCATCGCTTCGAGCAGGTCCGTCGTTCCTCGCGCTCCGCGCACGGTGTGCAGATCTTCGTGTCCTTGCCGCACGCGCTACACGCAATCTTCCGGTCTCCCGGATCGCCGCAGTGCGGACACTGGCCGTAGCGCTGCGACGGACGCAGGCTTCCGTCGACCGCCACGCGATGATCGAAGACGAAGCATTCGCCTGTGAATTTTCCCTGCGGAAACGCCTTCATGTACGCGAGAATCCCGCCCCGCAGCTGGTACACGTTCTCGTAGCCCCGACGCTGCATTTCGACGATCGCCTTTTCGCAGCGGATGCCGCCCGTGCAGTACAGGAGAATCTTCTTGTCCTTCGGAAGATCCGCGGACGCGGCGTACGTCACGAACTCCTGAAACGTCTTGAGCTTGGGATCAACCGCTCCTTCGAACGTGCCGATCGCGGTTTCGTAGTCGTTTCTGGTATCGATCACCATCACGTCGTCGCGTCCCAGCATCGCGTGCCACTCTTCCGGCGACAGGTGATTGCGGTCGCCGCCGGCCTCGATGCCGTCCCTCTTCAGTGCGACGATCTCCTTCCTGATCTTCACGTGCCAACGCGGGAATGCCTGCGCTTCACACTCGCTGTCGTTCCATCGCATCGGTCCGAACGTGCGTTCGATTGCCTGTTTCCAGCGCGCAATCGCATCCGCACTGCCGCAGACGGTGCCGTTGATGCCTTCCTCCGCGAGCAGGACGAGACCCCGCAGGTCGTGCGATTCTCCGAGCGCGAAGAGCTCTTCGCGAAGAGCGGAAACGCGCATTGCGTCCATCTTCGTAAACGAGTAGAACGCGGTGACGTGCAAAGCGGTCTGCATGATGCCCGGAGTATAGCAGGCGCCTTCCTGACTTCATGCACTCTATGGCAGGAGAGAGGGGATCGTCCTCGAATGCAATTCCCCTCACGGGGCAATCGGGTTAGGCTGAGTACATGCGTTCGCCCGCCGTGCATCTCGCCGCTTCCGCGCTCCTCAACGTTCTGCTTGTCGCGTTCCTGTCGCACTATCTGGACCGATACTTCGTCGTGACGGGAGGCTGGGCTGCGTACGTCATCGTCGGGTCGCTCATCACGCTTTTAAACATCGTCGCGCGCCCGCTGCTTGCCATCATCATGCTGCCGCTGCGGCTCATCGCCACGATCCTGGCGATCATCATCACGAACGGCATCTTCGTCTGGATCGTCTACCGCACCACGCTGCTCATGGATCCGGGGCTTCTGACGCTCACCGTGTACGGCGGCATCGGCGGATGGATCGTCGTGTCGCTCGCGTTCGGACTTGCAAACTGGGTGATGAAGATGATGGTCAGGTAATTGCAAAAATAAGAAATAAAAAATAAGAAATAAGAAACGTTTTTTTATTTCTTATTTCTTATTTTTAATTTTTTCTTCAGAGCGCTTTACTCACAAAATCATGCAGTGCCCATGACATCGACTTGATCGCCACGTTCTTCGGCATTTCGTGGTAGCTCGACACCACGCCGAACTGATCGTCCTTCTTCTTCCAGCCGAATACGATGAAGCCGGGTACGTCGAGTTGCTTCAGGAACTCTTGGCACTTCTTCTCGATGTCTTTCTGTTCATTCTCGCTCATGGGAAAAGGGGAGAGGGATACGTGCGGGAAGTATAGCACGAAGCGATCTCTTCACCGTTGACGGCGGGCGGAAGCGGGTTTTGAATGGAACCATGGAACGCAAGGCGTCGATTGATCCCATCGCGGACTACTTTCAGGATTGGGAGGACACGCGACTCTACCTGGTATCCACGTTGGAACGGGAATTGCGGGATGCGGATTACCTTCTGTCCACCTTCCACGTGGCTGCGATGGCGGACCCGGAGTTTCGCTCCATCTGCTGCAGGCGCAATGAGCCGCATCGCCCGCTGCAGACGCTCGCAGTGTTACCCGTGAAGCGAATGGAAGATGATTCCGACGATCTGGATCTGGATGTTCCGGAATACAGCGGGAAACTGCTCCACTCCTATCGCATCGAATCCCTTCGCATGGAGCTTGAGTATCTGCTCAGAAGAGAACGGTACGAGAGAAACGCTCCGCTCCTCGTGCGTACGCTCCTTTCCGTGAGGAAGACCGTGCGGGAATGGTGGCGAAAGCACATGGACTGACATCCACTGAAAGCGGATTCGTGGTATACTTGTTCTCCGCTCTCTCACATTTTTCCCAGCGGAGTTCGTTGCACCTGACTTCTTGAGCAAGTTGTGTCCTGCACCAGACGCTAGCGCGTCGATGCAGGACATGAAGTACTCTCATCTTGAGAGTAGTGGCTCGCCATGAAGTCAGTGAGCGCAGCGAACTGTACTTCATGGGGATGACCCGTCTCCGCCCTCCGGGCTACGCCGGGCGAGAGGAGGAAAAATCCGATATACTGACGATCTTGTTCGTTTATATCTTCGGGGATGACCCTCCTTCGCCTTTGGGCTACGGAGGGCGAGAGGATGCTTTGTATCTTCCTCCCCGGTTTTCGCTCTTTTTCACCACAGGGGATGACAGGCTTCGACAGCGCGACTCCAGGGGTCGCTCGCTTCTACTCGGGATGGCAACGGTTCCCGTTACCCACTTGTTGCACACCATACTTGCCAACAGACTTTCTGAAGGCATGACTGCAATGGCTGATGCTGCTTCGCGTGCTTTTGCACGTCTGCAGCCTGTCGCTGTTGCTGCCTAAGTTCGCCCTTTGCGCGGACGCGTTTCTCTCTTGATGCTCGCTATGGAGATGAAATGTCACTAGCGAGCCCTCGCCATCGTCTGATACTGCGATGATCGTTGTATCTCTGTATCGTCCTTGTCCGGGCTCTCTGCCCATCTCTTATCCGGACAAGTCATGAGATTGGGCACGGTAGTACTGGCACGGTTTCTGCGCGTTGGACCCGGGTTCAAGTCCCGGCATCTCCACCATGTTTATTTACCCGTTTTGACTTATTCTCAATAGCGTAATCAACAAGAATCTGCCCGGAGGGGTGGATGATTACCTTGTTCACAAGTTTTCTAATGATTGCCTCTTTGGTCTTACGGTCTATTTTGCCGTATTTCTTTTTGTACTCGGCAGAGAGTTTAGCCAGTGATTCCTTTAGCTCTTCGCGTTCTCTCTCTGTCTGCAATAACATTTGAAGGTCGGCTATTTCCGACTGAATCACAACAACTGCGCTGTTAATCTCCTCTACTGCATTGTCGAAATGCTCTCCTTTGAGTTTTCCTCGTTGCAGAGCTGAAACAAGCCGCTTTTCTTCATCGTCCTTCTCTTTGAGCTTGGATTCATACTCTTTGATTTGCTCTTCATACTCGGCAGCCTTTGATTCTTTCTTAATTTTCGCATCCAATGCCTTCAACGTTGCTTTGGGTTCCCGTAATAACTCATCAATTGGCTCCCAGACGATGGCATCGAGCTTTAATTCAGACCACTCTTTGTTTTTACACGGTTTGTCGCTTTTAGTAGGGTTCTTACGACTGCAATGGTAGTAGAAATAGAGTTTGCCCTTCTTCTTTTTAGGATAGCCTTGATAGCGTCCTCCGCATTCACCGCAATAGACCTTACTACGCAGCAAGTACACATGGTCGGTAGCTCTGGCAGAAAACTTTTCATTTTCTCGCACTAGCAGTTGTGCTTTCTCGAACACATCCTTGTCTATTAGTTGCGGGCAAGGCAATGGAATCCACTCCTCTCGCGGGCGTTCACGCTGTTTACGTTTGTCATCCTCATCAAGGTATGTCTCGCGTTTCCCGTAGTAATACGTTCCCATGTATTCGTCTTTCTGAAGAATTGGCGATATAGCAGCTTGTCCCCAAAAACCAACGTCATTTGTTCTACGCTTCACGCCCATTCTGTCTGCCTTAGTCGGAACACGTTTTGCGGTGAGAATTTTAGCAATCTCTGTTTGTTTCTTCTTCTCCTGCACAAACATGCGGAAGATGTCTTTTACCACTTTCGCTTCATCTTTGTCGATTTTGAGCTTCCCGTTCTTATCTGTTGTGTAGCCAAGGGGCGGATATTTTCCACCAACGTAGTAACCCTTCTTTGCGCGTGTAACCTTCCCCATAATGGTACGCTCCCTGATGATTTCACGTTCCATCTCTGCAACAGCACCTAAAACTGTCAGAGAGAAACGACCCATAGGGGTTCCAGTGTCGATGCTTTCATTTTTCGAAACGAATTCCACATTGAGCTTTCTAAGTCGCTCAATGGTTTCCAGTAATAACATTGCCTTTCTGAATAAACGGTCAATCTTCCACACCAGACATACTTCAAATTTCCCAGCCTCTGCATCCTTCATCATTTTTCGGAACGCGGGGCGTTGGTCATCTGCGCCAGAATAACCATCGTCGATGTACAAAAGTTCATCATTTGTCGTCCAGCCTTTATCTTTAGTGTTTGCCTTGATTAAATCATTCAGGCTTTCGACCTGTCCATCCAAACTATTGCCCTCACGCGCCTGCTCCAAAGTACTCACCCTAATGTACCGAGCCACGCGTTTCGGTTTTAACGATTTGGATTGTGCAGTTTTCATATTCATCTCATGTTCAATTATAAACACTAAGGCACGAGAACCATAACTAGAATAAGCCCTGTCAGCACTTAATGGATGCCCCTTTTTGCCCCTGCAAGGGTTCTTCCTTCCCTTTTCAGTTCATTTATAAGCCTAGATAGCTGAAAAGGCTTCGAAGGGATTATAGGGGCAGTATGTATGTCCTGAATCTACGCATTCAATCGTTATGCGGTCTCTACCATTCGTTTTTACTGCCAGCGACCCCAATTATATGTTTCAAATTTCCGCCCGTTAGAGACCAATTACGAATGTTTTTTGTTTTTCAGATTGTTTGAAAGTGCATCTAACAATTTAGCGTTTTTTTCAGATGCTTCATCATCGGGCACAAATCCCTCTAGGAAAGCAGCGCAGGATTTGATGTTTTCAATCATTTTGTCATCGTCAGTATATTTCACGGCTTCGGCGAGTGCCCATTGAATTTTCTTTTTTGGATAAGGTAATAGAGATTCTGGAAAGTGCATTGATGGATAATGTGCAAGAATTTGCTGAGCAACCTCTTCTTGCACCTTGCCGTATTCTTGCACAATTTTTTCTATTTCTCGGTATTCCTTCTGACCGAGCATTGGCTTCAATGCAAAACGTCCAACCTTGTCTATGGATTCTACTTGGGCACTTTCACCATGTTCCATCACCCATTCGCGTAATGTTTCATTAGCGATGTTATGCAGGGCAATTATTAGTTCTTCAAGATTTTTTACCTCTGTAATTGCTGAAAGAACTTCTTGCAGTACTTCCTTGGAGCTATTCCAAGCTTCGCTTGCAGTGCGAATATAAAAAGGAAATACATAATCCCAAAGTTCCTTTATTGGGAAAAACCAAAACATTTTGGACACTGTTACTCGGTCATTTAGAACAGAAACAAAAATCCTATTACCGTCTTCAAGGCTGACTTGTGCATATTTACCTTCGGCTATTCGGTCTATTTTCATTGGCGATGCGTAGTAACAGCTTTAAATGAGAAGAGGCTTACAAAGAACATGGCTGCAACCCCAAGGTCTATGAATACCCATGTCTCACGTTCGAGATAAATTGGTGCAATAGGATTAAAGAGAACTGCTGTTACACCAAAAATCCATGCCCACGTGTTTCTCTTTTCCTCATAGGCAAGATACGCACAATATGCACCGACGCCACACACTACCCATCGAAGCATTTGATAGTACGCATATGGATTGTCAGCCATTGCACCTAGAAGCATGAATGCCGCAACAAAACGAAGAATGGTCGCAGGATGCTTCATAAGCTATTGAGCAATTTTGTACTGATTAAGAAATTCACGAATTTCCTTCTTGTTCGTTGTTGGAACAACTACAAGACCCTTTTCCATGTTGAAATGGAGGTAAATTTTATTTCGACGCAGAAACTTTTTCTGAAAAAATAAGTTTCCTATTCCCTCGAAGTGTAAAAATAGCCCATCTGAACTTGCACTTTGTTCTTTGATTTTCTTCTGGTCAATCAAAGGCAGGATTTTCAGGATGATGTCTTTCTCAACAGCAGTATAGCTTTGAGCTATTCCTGGGAATTGCTCATCAAATTTTACATGTGCGTTACGCTGAATAGCCCTTTCTTGTATGCCAGTCTTTTTATAGAGAAAAAAGAATGAACCGACAGTAGCGATACCTCCCAGCAAAACCATATTGAATACTAGTCCTAGAAAAGTCCAAGCTCCGTATATGGCAATAAGAACACCAATAATGGGAATGGCAGCCACCCAGTCAATTGCACCAGCAGCCCAAAAAACAGGTGGCGTAGCAGCAATTACTGGAACGAACATTGCAGCTACATAAAAAATTAAACTGCCTATTAGTAAGATGCCGTCGTAATGCAACATCTCTAATCCGTCGTAATCCATAGATTGGCGCATTTCTTTCTCTGCTTGAGCCATTCCACCGCCCACAATGAAGAATGTCAGTGCTCCAGCAAAAACGAGCATAAACAAAGACCAACCTAAGCTTGTGCCTTCCAATGCAACGAGAGTTTGCAGAACAATCAATGAAACCAAAAGGTAATAACCAATGACTCTTCCAATCAGGGCAATCGGTCTCCATGCCAAAGAACCAAGAGCAAAACCGACAAATACAAACTTCCACACCACTCCGAAGAAGGCGAGAATAAGTGCGATGTTGTAAAGGTAGCTAAAGAATCCCATAAAAAAGATGGTTACTGTTTGTTCCTCCAATCGGGAACTTCGGTTTGACCAGAGAACACCCCATAAGTCGGAGACCTAAATTCTGCTTCAACAATAAAGCGTCCGTGTTCCACACTCGGGAACGTAATTTTCTCTTTTGGTACATGTACATATGGTGTGCCTAATGATTCATATAGCACATCCTTTCCTTTGAAGGTAATGGTGATAGGCGAGCCAATACGGTGTTGGCTGAAATCTTTGTACTTCCCATAATCCGATTCTGAATCGTAAATGTTCGCTGTAATAGTCCAATCCATAGAGTTTGGATAAACCTGTTCGCCCTTTTCATCTTTGTAGTATGCATTCAATTTGAAACCGTCATTCTCCGCATCTGCATCCCAACTCGTCCAAAAATACGAAAGTGAAATAGTTTGAAGATTCAGGTCTTTGACTTGGTTCTCTTGTGCAAGTGATTCATCAGTTGTTTCTCGGATAGTTGCAAAGTCATCAATGGCTGAAAACTTACCCCGCGTTGGCGATTCAAATGTAACCTCTACAAAACCATACAAATGCCCCGCGTCCCTAATCTCCTCTAGTGGAACCAGAACGTAAGGGTATTCATCTTCCCTGTATTCAACTGCACTTTGTGGGAACGTATGCTCATAGAGCAGTTTTCCTTTTTCGCCTCCGCTCTGCCTGTCGTAAATTGAGACCTTCACAGTCCAATCTTTGTTCACTGGATAACCAGCTTCTTCGGGGGCTGTTGGGTCTGTTTTACTTACAAAGTACCAGTATGCGCTTACTTTCAGACTGTCATTCTCTGCGTCTGCATCAGTATTCTCAATGGTCGTTGTAGCTTCAATGCGCTTCACATCGTGTGTGTATTCATTGGTTGAAGGTATTGTTTCAGCTTTTTCTTCCGCGTTGAAACGAGTTAATCCTTGTTCCCTGATAATGACAGCACGGTAAATGCTTTCTGCTGCACCACCTCGTTTCATGTCAGCACTGACACCTAAATTCCCTCGTATTTCTTCGAGAATACCCTTGTCCATAGCCGCTTTAACAAAAGGTGCATACCAAGCATTATTGTCCGTGTCGTCGTACATTTTTCCTGCGACACTGTCAGGAACAACATACCCTTGGCTATTCACAATCATTTTAATGGCTTCCACTTTGTTTACTGTATTTGCTGCTCTAAAAGTGCCATCGGGATAACCTCCAACCCACCCCTGTTCTTTGGCGTAGCACACAAACGGAGCAAACCATTCCTGCCCAACATCGGGAAAGCAATCGTGATACTGGTCTACTGTTGGGGTAACACCCTGTCCACCAACCAGAATTTTTAGTAACTCTGCGCGGTTAACAGTATTCTGCGGTTTAAATGTGCCATCGGGATAGCCACCAATAACACCGCTGTCGTTAAGATACTGAATTGCATCTCGATTACGACTGCTTGAAATGTCAGTCAGTGATGCTGCTGCGACAGGCGTAGCAGTAGTGGCAAGTGTTGCAAGGAGGGGGAGTAGAGTAAAAATCTTCATAAAGAGGGGTGGAAATAAAATCAATTTGGACAATTCAATGCTTTACGCCATCCAGCATTCCTAGCTTCTTCTTCCGAACAAAACATTCTCTCTCCTTTGGAGGTGTCAATTTTTGTCTGGTTGTAGCTGGCACAGCCTGGCACATGATAAATGCGCTCCTTTGAGCTACTTATGTTTCCTTTGATGTTACATTCCCCAGAGGGAAGTACCGTGTTCTGATTCGTCTTTGATGAAGTAGAAACTGAGCTACTGGAACGAGTGGCTGGTGTTGTGTCTCCTTTTGGCTTCTTCTCAAGCAATCTCCATACAACCCATACCACATCCTTTCTCGTCATGCCGGCACCAACATTAACCTCGTTACTGAAAAGAACGGAGTTATTTCTAGCATGGTGCAAGTACTTCTCGTACCACTCTCCCCCTTCTGATTCATCACCTTGAACGTCTAAAGCTGCATAAGCCATTTTCAGGGCTTCTGCAAAATTAACAGCTTGTTCTGGCTTAAATGTTCCATCTGCATACCCTTGAATGATACCGTGCGCTTTTGCATAACGAACATAAGGAGCAAACCAAGCCGTTTCATCTACATCGGTGAATTTAGCTGGAGCTGTTGCTGAAGCGACATCAATGCCTTTGCCCTCCAAAACAATTTTCAAGAATTCGGCGCGGTTTACTATTTTGTCTGGTTGAAACGTTCCGTCCGCATAACCACTCAAGATATGAGAAGTCTTGCCCCAGCGTATAGCTTGTAAGTAGGGGTGATTCGAATTTACATCTGCAAATTCCGCATCACCACTTGCTGTAGTTAAACTCATGTCGCTTGCATCACAACTATTCCACAGTCCACGACTTGCTTCTCTTGCCTCTATTTCAAGCTCATTATATTGCTCAAGTCTTGGGTGTGGGTACGACTTATAACTAAAGGCATAACCATCACGAATTAATTGCGCTCCAATGTCTTGTCCGTTCAAATGAACATACCGAAGCAAGCGGTCATACTTGTCTCTTTCTTCGGCAGGATTTTTTTGAAGTTCTACGTTCTTTCCCTCTAATAATTGTTTCATATAAGAACTTGCTTCCTGACCAAAGCATTGAACAGGCTTGCGAGGGTCTACTGTTTCAGGTGTGTCTATACCAATAATTCTGATGGTTTCCTCCGTTCCGCTTAAAAGCACTTTGATTGTGTCTCCATCTACTACGCGTTCTACTTTTACCTCTCCTGAAATTTGCACATTCACTTTTGCACATCCGTTTCCCCGCGCCTCATACCCTTCGTTGCATTCCCAGCCCTCATCATTGGAAGCAGAAGCAGCATTTGCAGGTAGTCGAATGCAATAACCTGCGGAAGGAGACATTATAAATCCCGATTTACAAACACACTTACCAGCAGAGTTTTCTTCTTCTCCTGAACCACAAGTGCAGGTGTTTGTATTGGAGTTATAATGCTGTCCGTCAGGGCAGTTATAGCTTGTTGTAGGTGATGTGTAGGAGGGAGTATAGGTACTGCCTCCACCACCTGAACTACCGCCACTCGTACCGCCATTATGGCAGTGGTAGTCTCCTGTTTTGCTATTTGTATGACAACCAGCAGCATTTGTTCCACCTGAATGAGCAAATGCTGTTCCGTGTACTAGTAGAACGGATAATGTGGCTATAAGAAGCCGAGAAGGGAAGATTTTGTAATTTTTCATAGGAACATAGATTGTAGGGAAGTATAAAACGTGAAGGAGGATTTACCTACCGCTTTTTTACACACACATACGTTACATAGTCTCGTTTGTCCGAATTGGCAGTTGCCCAATCACTGCGGTACTCATCCCATGCATTTTTTCTAAAACCCTCCACCCAACCGTAGGCTATTCCTTGGTCTCCATTCATTGTTTCGCTTGTCCAAACGAATGTGAGTTGCGGATTGGAAGCATATTTCTCTGCCAGTGCCTCTCTAATTGATGTTGCTTGCACCTTCGTCGGTAACGTTCCTCCACGCTCAAAGCAACCGCTATAGGCATCCTGCCAAGATACATTTCCGCTTCTATAGAAGTAGAAATAGCAATCTCGGTCAGTGAGTATGCCGCATTCTTTCGCTTCTTTCGCTGCAATTGCAGCTTGCTGTTCTTCCTCTCCTTTGTTTTTGTCTGCTGTAATTAATGCTCTCGCAACAGTGATTCTCTTTGTACACTGAATCTCTTTAACTTGCTGTCCGTAGAGGTCATAGGTCAGCAGTTTGCAACCACTCGGCAGTTTTATGTCGCTGATGTTCATGCCATGCAAATTGTCTACTTGTTGATTTGACGCATTCAGCTTGTTTCTTGAGATACGAAAATCCAATACAAAGCTGGCATCTCTCTCAAATACTCGTCTCTTCTCTAGAGAATTAGAAAGAAGGTCATCATGCAAATAAACGTGCTGCATTGTTTCAATTTCTGAAAAATCGTGTTTCAAGGCTTCGGGATGAAAGAGCAACGCTTTGGTTTCTGCTATACCTTCATCTGAAATAGAGACGGTATTGTTGTATTCAATGTCGCTGAAATCCAACTTATTTAATGCTGTATTCTTCGTTTTAGCATCATACAAGTCATACCATTTAGAATAATCAATACCCCCATCATCTTCATGCCCTGGGTTAAGCGTGGATATGCTGAAAATATTTACATCCACATCAGTTCCCTTCCAGAGATTCGTTTGAATGGTCGCGCGCACTTCTCCTTGCCCCAAGTATTCACTCTCTATATTGAATTCAAGCTCGTTAAATGGGCGTTCTACTGTTACTGACTTAGAAGATTCTTCTTTGTTTGGGGCAACGGCAGTTACCTTAAATGAATGCCTGCCCGATGTTATAGGTGAAATTATGGTGCTGAATGACCCGCTTGAAGACAAGGGCACAGTTTTACCCTCCACGCGCACCTTTGCATCTTCTTCCGTAAGACCAGCTATTTCTACGGAATCTCCATCAATAGTTATATACGTTGGAACATTTAATTCCAGTCTCGTTGGCTGCTTCTCAATTTTTGGAGCTGGGGAGTAGAGCTGGTCTGGTGGCAGTGCTTCACTAGGAGCTTCCTTCGTGCATCCAATGAGTAAAAGTACAAATAATAAAGGAATTGCATAACTACTTTTGTTTGAGGGCATGGCAAAAGAGGGCAGTAAACAAAACTGCCTTTGTCTGAGAGGGTACCCCCAGAGGCAGGCTGTCTACATCCTTAGCCAACGGCATCCGGTGTAGCTGCATAGGGATACCCCTGCAAACCACTGGTGCCGTTACTGGTAAATAACCAGAATTAGCGAAATAAGATGTAGACAGCTCCTACATAATAAACGATTCGCTGTACTTATATAAGGTCTTATGTGCTCAATACCTCTCTGGAGTAACGGGCATTAAAATCAGGGTTTCCCTTTATATATAAAGGAATACTCAAAAATCCATCTATGAAAATTTATTTCTATAGATGTTACGACTCCGACGAATTATACGATTTTCAATGCGTTATTCATTGTCTCTACTCCTCCGTATGAATACACGCCTCGGTATATGGAGTTGTTACACATCACATGAAGTGAACACGCAGCCCAATGTGCTCCTTTTGGAGCTTGAATGCCCTGCTCATTAAGCATGCGGGCTATTTTCGCGTACGAGAGACGTTTCCCATGCTTGGGCTTTCGTCGGGAACGGAATATAGAGCGCACTACCTCGGCTTCCTCGCCATGCACTGCAAGCTCTCCGTTTACGAGCCTATACCCGTAGGGAGTAGCACCACCCGAATACTTGCCTGTCTCTGCTTTCTTCACTCGCCCCTGCTGAAGCCTGCGAGCAATCAGCGAACGCTCAAACTCGCTAATGGCTCCGCGTATTTGCCTGTACATCTTTCTCGTCGGGTCGTTATTGCAAAGGTCTGGCTCATCAACAGACACAAGCTGCACGTTTCGCTTTCGCAGTTCCATAAGCATTGTTTCCTGCAAAATTAAATCTCGGGCTAATCGGTCAAGGCGAAGGATGATGACATGCCTGATGTCGGGGTTAGCTTCTATGAAAACGATTAAGTCGCTCCATAGTGCGCGGTTGGCATCTGCTCCTGAAACGCCCTCCTCTGCGAAGCATCGGAGAACAGCGTAATCATTTTGCTCCGCGTATTTGGAAATCAAGCTGCGCTGGGCATCTAGCCCGTAAGAACCTTCGCGCTCCATTGAGCATCGGCAGTAGGCTACGGCTGGTGTGGGCATGGGAAAATGGGGAAAGAATTAAGAAGCATGTTTGCGCCGTTCGCTCTTCCAGAGAGCGCGGTACTTGGCGTTCTCCTTCTTCCATTCGTCCATTGCGAAGTCTGCTGCACGTTTCTTTTTGAAACTCGCTTCCCGTTGCCCCTGCCTGCTTAAAATGTCGCTCTCGTAGTAGAGCCGTTCCGCTTCTCTTCGGATTAAGCGCATTCGTTCAAGGTGCCCCTCCATAGCAGGAGTCTTTTTCATGGGCATCTTGGTCATCTTGATTGGCGGGTAGCTCAAATCCCGCAAGCCTCGGTTCCTTCTGAAGAAACGTCGGTGCGGACTATTATTTGCTTATATTTTATAGTCTATGCCCATGTAATCAACATCAATTTGGCTCCATGAAGCCAAAATCTTTGCCATTAAGCATGTCATCCACCACCTTCTGCCGTCCGCCTGCAAACTCAATGCCACGAGCAAATTTGTCGAGGGGCATGGGGCTGCCCGCGTTCCATTTTCCGTAGTCTTTAGCGGACATGTTGTAGCCCCTAAAGTTTATTAAGCACTGGGCTATGTATGCCCTGATGTGCATGGCTTTCAGAAATTCAGGCGTGTTCTGTCGTGCTGTAAACCCGTAGAGCGAAACATCTTCCAAACACTGTTCCAATGTAGAAAGTGCAGCTTCGCGCAGAGGATGAGCTGCCGACTTTACTTGCTCTGCGGTCAGTGGTCGTCCGTCAAAATGCTCTCGCAGTACGCGCTGGACTTGGCGCAGGGTAATTGTTCCCCATGATTGAACCAGTCCTAAGTTATTAACAGTCTGTAGTATTTGGTCAGTGCTGAACCCTGAAAGATGCAATCCCACGATGCACGCCTTTCTCTGTTGCACTAGCGACATGGGAATTCCTTTTTTCCTGCCTCTTTTTTTAGGTTCTTGTTGCATAGGTATTTGGGGTGAACTGGCTACCCCCCCCGACTAAATACGACATATAAAAAGGCTCATTCCCATTCCACAGGAGGTACGGGGGAGAGTACGGGGTCTGCCTCCTCGGAGGTTGAATCTTCAGGATTGACCACCTTGACCATCTTGCTTTCTTCCTCATCTTCAAGCGGAAAAAGGGAAGGTGGGCAAGATGCCCCTTCTAATTCATTGGGCATCTTCCATGTCCATTCCTTACTTCCCTTTTTAGCTTTTACCTTCAAAGCGTCTTTTGCACGCCTCAAAGTCTTCTCCGCAATCCCGTTTTTCCTAGCTTCTTTCATTACCTCCCTTTGAGGAGTTGCTCCGTCAGAAAGTACGTCCAGCAGGAAATCCTTAGCTTCATCCAATGCAGACTTGTCTTCGTTGTCGAGAGCGGGTGCAAGCAATGCGTCTGCGCTGATTTCCACCTTCCCGTTCCACAGAACTTCCTTGCCCTGAATCTGAAATGCAAGCGAAGGCGGGTACTCTGAAAGGTTCGTTTTAGAACAACTGATAACCTTTTGCGAAAAGTCTTCGGGGTTCGTGCCGACCAAGTGGACAACACGAGCTGCGCCAGTAAAACCTATGGAACCTTGCCCCCGATAAACAGCCCTGCCTCCTGTCGCTTTAGTGAGGTGGCGTATGCACACGATTGCTACTCCGTGCTTTTCAGCCAGCATCTTCAGAGGGGTTAGTATGCCGCGCACGCTCGCATCCTTATGAGTGTCCACTGAACCCATATAGGCATTAATCGGGTCTATGATGACAAGCCCGTAACCGCCCTTTTCCAAAATCTCATCGGCAATCGCTAGGTCTTTTTCTAGTGAAAAATGCTGTTCGTTGCCCTTCTCGTCTTTTACAGCGACCAGCGAGCGCACCTTGTTCACATCTGCGCCCATCGCTTCCAAACGAGGCTTAATAGTGTCTGCCAGTCCATCTTCAGCAGCTAAAAGCAAAACATTGGCAGGCTCGCGTTTTTTAGCAGCATCATCCCCGTAGAGTGCTCTACCTAAAGTAACGGCTGAAGCTACACACATGGAAATCGAAGACTTGCCTGTACCCGGGTCTCCTTCAATGATGGTCAGCTTGCTGTACGGAATACGGTCTTGCCACAACCACTGCACTTCTTCGGTCTCTACATCTTCTAAATTCACCAGTACAGGGGTACGCCCATTGGGGCTTCCAGCATCGTACTTGCCGTAACTCTTTGCGATGTTTTCGACTTCTTCATCTGACAAAGGAGGGTGGCACTCTTCCTTATTCAATACTGCCAACGCTTTCTGTATTCCAGCTTGCCCTACTCCTCTGTGTCGCATTGCACCCGCAAGGCTGGCGAGGGCATCGTTGCGTCTGCCTTCTGCTATTCCTTTGCCAGTGCTGCCATCTAACTGAGCAGCTTTATTCTTAGTATTGTTCTGAATGCGCTTCAAAAACACTTCTGGGCACTCAATGAAATCGCTTTCATCAGGACTTATTATCCACGCATAATAATTTCCTGTTGGATGAAGTGAAGGGGGTGCGTTTACAAAACCACCTTCGCCTCGTACATCTATTTTCATCTCTTCCAACTTCGTACAATTCCGTATTTCCATGCCTTGTGGGTAAGCATAAAACAAATGCTTCCCCCCTCCTCCGCTAATACTTGTTACTGTTTCAGGCAAATTTTGAGCTTCTAAATCAACAAGCCCTTCCTTCTCTACGTCGATGACGAGCACGCCCGACAATTGTCCTGTTACTATGCCTATGCCAGTTACATCACTCCTCGCAAACCATGCGCGGAGTTCATCCAGTGTGGCATACCTCTTTTGATAGGGTTTCCATGTAGCAATTGCAGGCACCTTCTGCCATTTCCCTTTTTCATCCTGTTTGAGCTTTGTAGGAATAACGGAAAGACCTTTGTCTAAATAGCGGACAGCTTCCTCGTAGAGATTATTTTCATTGTTCATGTTCATAATACGGAAAGGGAAATAGGAATTAGTACACGTCAGAAAAAAGGGCTTTCTTCATGGAAGCTTGGGCTGCAATAAAGTCCTGTGCTCTTACAAGTGGGTTGTCTCGGAAGTCCTGCTTCAGCTTCTCGACATCTGTCTCAGTTTCGAATTCAAAGACGCAACGGTGTCCTCTCCGGTCAACAGATACCAGTTGTGCCCCTTGCAAATAGCAATAAGCCGCAAATTGGGTGTCACTCGTTTTCAGAGTTTCCATAGTCATCGGTTTCATCTGAAAGTGGGGAATTGAGAATCAGCTCAACAACGTCCATGAGCAGCGCATTTGAATCGCTGGATGGCGTGAAGGTGTATTGAACCCGTTGCTGTAGCTCGCTTAACACGAGTGCATTGTCCGATTTTCAGGGCAAAAAATATGCCCGCATCTGGTCGGCACTTGGTCGGCTTCTTCGTAGAAAACTAAGCAAAACTCCACCCGCCTGTCTTCGTAAAGACGGGGTATTTCTTTCCACTCTTTGGAGTTTGAATGCTGGAAATTATTTCCTCTGCTAGTTTTTGCGGTGATTTTTCAGACCTTGTTCCTGAAATCTCCTGAATATGCGCTGCTGTTAAAGGGATTGGACTGTCAGCAATAGCAAAAATAACTTTACCCTCCCTACTGCTCCGCCCAATCTTTTTCGTTGTCCCATCCGTGTAGGTTGCAGTTTCGCTTTCAGCGTCATACTCAAAATAATTCGTTCGTATAACGCGCATCGTATTGGTGAGTTCAATTTTTAAAATAACAGATGGCTCTTTGGCGTAGCGGGGAGGGGGCTTTAGAAAATCAACCTTAATGAGTCCTTGCGATTCCATGAACAATGCAATGAGAAACGGGTTTATTCCATTAGGAATTTCATCATTGCTTATGTGTAATTCCTTTCGCCCTAAGGTTGCCGCCTTTTCTTTGAGTAGTGTTTTTAATGAAGAAACCTGCATCGGTAGGCTTTGTTCTGTAGGAGCAACAAATTCTTCATATGAATTCGGATTAATCCAGTAATTCTTAATTTTGGGAAGAACCGTAAGCTCTATGATTCGTCCGCCCTCTTCTGGCATCTCCAGCCCCATTCCAGGTATTTCTTCTGCTGCGGTCAGTGCTGGGGCATCAATTAAGCCTCGCTCTTTCAACAAAAATAGAGCGGAAATCTGTCCATTCTGGGACACTTCGTATTCTTCGTTTTCCTTCATTCTCATTGTTCTGTGTTGCATGCCAACTGGCTGCGCCCCTAAAAATTCCCGTGCTAGTACTCTGGCAACCAGCAGCGGGTATATACGTTCGTATTGCTCTGCATAGGCATCGTTCGGCATCTTCATGCTCTCAGAATACCGTAACCTTCCCTTTTTCGCATCTTTGTGCTATATTACTGCTCCGTTCCTTTGTGATTTTAGGCAGGTAGGGCAGACAGGAGGGGGTTCGATGCCCCCGTCTATAACTGGCTTTGTTTGTGCATTTTTTATTTCCACACTTCTCTCCCGTCATATGGAAAAATTTTTCTCGGTTGTATGGGTGCAAATTGCTGTGGTGGTTAGGTGGTGGGCTTGCGTAGATGTAAATGGCAAACTGTCTGCCTAAAATCATAATTCAGTAATGAACAGATGTATGTCTATGAAAGAAATAGATTGGTGGCAAAAGAATCACCCTGTCCCATTCTCAATACTAGAGAATGCTTTTGGGTATGAATGGATAGAATCAGCCATGAAAGAGTGCGTCAAAATAGACCATCACCGCTTGGCATGGTGCATTTACCATCCTATTGAAGGTAATTTCGAGGAAGTAATGCTGATTGTAACATTGCTCGAAGCCTTTGGTTCTGACGAAAAGATTGCTTACGTAATTTCACAGCTCAAAAATTTCGATGGGTACTATGATGCAACCTGTCACTTGCTGGTCGCATACCAATTCAAGCGCTTTGGATGGAATGTTGTTCTTGAAGTACCAAATGGCAACAGAGTTGTAGATTTTATGGCAACCAAAGGAGGCGAGGTGGCATATGTAGAATGCTCACGAAAGCTAACTCACGCTCCAATGCCATTTGTTGATAAAGCGTTTATGTCATTGATGGGTATATTTAGCCCGAGATTTGGTGATGTTGATGTAATGATGGAAGTATTGGATGACAAAGTAACAAGAGAAGAAATCGTTGCGCTTGCTAATACCCATCCACAAGGGCAAATAGAGGAAAAAACTATATTAGAATCTGAAAATGTAAGATTTATTGTTACCAAATCTCAAGAGCCTAACTCGGGTTGGTTCAGACAAAGGGATTTGCGAGAGGGGCGCACTCTAGCAGAACGAATGTTGAGAAAAATTGATGATGAGAATAAGCAGACATCCAGTCACATACCCATTCGCGTGGTAGCATTACAACTTGCGGGGCGACCTTCGCCAGATGAGTGGCGAAATGCTGAACAGGAAATTTTTCGCAGATTAAAAAATAAACGTTCAAAGCCTGATGTAGTCATGTTCTTTAAAAAAAGGTGGGATGGCACCAACATTTTTTTTGATATTTGGTCTTCGTTACATGTGACCACCAAAGGCGAATTACTAACTCCGACGGCGGAATTCTGTAATGAGAACGAAATCATAATTTAGAAGCAATTCTTAACCTGAATATTCAATTCGCCATAAGTAAAAATCGGGTATGGCATCGTTACCACAGACTTTTTGGCTTAAATAACACATTTATTGATAATTGACATTAAAATTTATTAGTTTAAAATAAACTTATGAATGAATCTACTGAGCCAATAAGTGGCAATAGTGCCAAAGAAGATTTAGAAAGAATGATTGGTGAAATTGTAGAGCTTAGAGATGCTGAACCTTCATTTGATTTTAAGTGGCATGCAACCGCATTGCTAAAAAGTCTTGAAGAAAGCTCTAAAACCAGTTCTATGCATAACTTGGCAAATGCATTGCTTTTTGTTGTACAGGGAAAAATTCCAGATGACGAAGCTGAAAAATTTTTAGAGAGGTTACGAGAGTTTCGTGTGATTACCATAGACCCTTATCAATCATTATCTAATTACAGTGAGAGGATTAATCAGCCACCGAGTGACAAAACCGTACCATATCATTTCGTGCTGTCAGAACACGCCCAGTGGTCGCAAGAGGTAATTACGATTAGAAAGTGCCTAGCAGAAACAGGAGATGTTACACTTTTTGAAGAAGAGGAATATAAAACCTTGCTTCAAGGTCTACAGAGGAAGATGGTGTCAGTGGCAAATCACTATGGAGATCATCTTGAAGAGATAGTGGCAGATTCTCGTGCGCAGAAGAGGATGCAAAGATTAAATGGATTAATGGGGCTACTAAGTGATTTGCGCAACAAAGCAAACATCACTGTTGCAGATATTCCTAGGATTCAAGAGCAAAGAGATCGCATTAGACAGCTCTTGTTACAAAACATTGAAACCGCCTTCCAAGAGTATAGAAAGCATTGTTCAAGTGATAGTGGAAGAGAGAAAATTGATTACGAGAAGGACGAGGTGAAAAAGAACTTGGAGTCTATCTTTTCAGAGTAATCAGAGTAAAAACAGAAATTCTTGTCTGAGGATTGATGTCAGTTGCTTTACACCTCCATACATAATATGTAGTAATCAGTTATGTCATCTCCACCAAGAATTCTATACTTAACTACTCGGATCATCTTGTTCTTTTTTGTGGGGTGGTTCTAACGTACCAAACCCATCCCACACATCACTATCGAGCGCATTTTGTAGCATTTCTTCAACTGTAGGTACCTTCTTTCTTTCCGAATGCACCCAATTAAGCATGTTCACCATTTGTTGATGATAAGCACAGCTAGTCCGTATTAAATCTTGTGGAATCATCTGTTGTAGTGAATGCTTTTTTATGATCTTTGCTGCAATACTACAATAATGAAACCATTCATTCAGAGGTATGTCCGATTCCTTCATAATTTAATTATAACATAAATATAAAATTATTGCCACTATGCTGGTTATAGTTTAATTCTTCACACATCTATACAATATATGTAGTAATCAGTTACGCCATCTCCACCAAAAATTCAGCAGACGCACCTTGTGTGCGGCTGATGGATTTTTTGTGATGGTGTCACAGGTTCCCGCCTGCCCGTCCGTAGTTCGCGGAGCCGAGGGCGAAGCGAACGAAGGCGGGGCATCTCCACCAACATTATTTACCAACTCTTTCTATCCAAAAACGTACCGTTTCATTCATATTAATAGGTTTGATTTGTATGTTTGGATATTTATTTTTAAAGACACGAAAAATTTCATCCGCAAAAGCCTGGCCAATCGTAGGAACTTTATCAAAATCCAAAATAATTAATTTAAACTTATCTAAGTTTGCCAGCACTCTACGAGCTTGTGAACGAGAAACGTGCACAGTTCCTAATGTATACAGTTTCACCTGAATTTCTGTTTTATCAAAAGCGTGTTCGGTGGGATCGGTTTGATATTCCTGAAATATATCATTGAGGTGCTTTTGTGAATTGCTGTCAATTTGAAAGAATACCTTTGTACCCCTTTTTGAGGGCTTTACATTTTCAATAAAAACATCATCCAAATTATTATTAACTGTAAGCTTTGTACCGAAACTTTCTAAACTGAATATATCAGCTACCTTTGACGTAAAGAAAATACCTTCGCCCGAATGGGCTTGAGGTTGGGTTGTGGTTTTGCCTTTTAGCAAATCTTGAATTGCTTCCAATTCTGATTTTAACTTTCGTTTTTTCATGACGTTTTTAAATACCCCTATACCAAAATCATTTACGTAGAACACAACATTATTATCGCGCTTTTCTACTTGCACATGGATGTTATGAGATTCTGAGTGTTCAATAGCATTGTTGAGCATTTCAGAAAAGGCATATTCAAATATACTTTTTAAATTTTCAGATAAAGATCGACGAAATTGAGATCTACTTTCAATATCATCCAATATTGAATGCTCGGCCAAACCTTGATTGCGAAATCTTTTATCATACTTCCACTTCACCTGATCAGCATCTCTAGGCAATACATATGAGGCTGCCCGTGTAGAGCCCAGCTTTATTAGTAGTCCCTGCTCAACAAGTTCCTTTAATATTCTTTGAGCATATTGTCTGCTTATATTTAGCTTTCCAGCAATTTCTTTGGATTGAAGTTTGCCTATTTTGATTGCCATAGAAAGAATCTGCCCTTTTATATCCATGTCTATATTGTAAACTAGAAATTTTTAATTGTAAATATAATTGTAAACAAAGTTTTTTCATTGTAAACAACATCACCGCCTAAATTAGGGAATTATATTTCCTAATAAGCCACATGAAGAAATAATCACCGCCTTAAACTGATTCCAATCGTTTCGAATCATCATCCCCATTGAATCCTCCGAAAAACCCTGTACCATTCCTCGGCTCTCTTTCTCTATGACAGAAACCTCCAACGCACCAACACCCGCCGCCCCTGCAGGCGGCGCCGATCTGACGACGGGAAACATCGGCAGACAACTGTGGTCGCTCTCCTGGCCGATGATGCTCTCGGTCTTCTTCTACACGCTCTACAACTTCGTCGACGCGTACTGGGTCAGCAAACTCTCCGCGGACGCCATCGCCGCCGTGAGCATTTCGCAGATCACGCTCTTCCTCATGATCTCGCTCGGGTTCGGCATCACGGTGGGCTCCGGCGTCATTATGTCCATGGACATCGGCGCGAAGAACAAAGACGAGGCCGAGCGAGTGCTGGGGCAGTCGTTCGTGCTCACCACGATCGCGGGCGCGGTCTTCAGCGTGCTGGCGCTTGCGTTCCGTACCGAGCTCCTGACCGTTTCCGGCGCGACCGGCGACATCTTCGCGCCCGCCATGTCGTACTTCACGATCACCGCGGGCGGCGCGATCCTGTTCTTCATCCTCATCACGATCATGTTCGCGTTCAACGCGCAGGGCGATACGTTCACGCTCACGAAGTTGTTTGCGGTCTCCACGTTCGTGAACATGGTGCTCGACCCGCTGCTCATCTTCGGCTGGGCGGGTTTCCCCGCCATGGGCATCGCGGGTGCCGCGGTCTCCACGCTCGTGTCGCAGGCGGTGTTCATCGCCATCGCGCTCTACTCGCTCTCACGACCCAAGCGCACGATCAGGTTCCACTTCCGGAACGTGAGCTTCCGCTGGGAATCGGTGAAGAAAGTGCTGAAGATCGGCATTCCCGCGGCGCTCACGCAGGTCATCAATCCCGTCGGCCTCGCGGCCATGACGCTCATCGCGTCGCACAGTTTTCAGGAGGCGGGCGCCATCGCGTTCAGCCTCGGCTTCCGGATCGAGTTCTTCGCCTACCTCCCCGCCGTCGGGTTCGGTTTCGGCGGCATGGCGATGATCGCGCAGAGCATCGGCGCGGAGAATATCGACCGCGCGAAGCGCATTCTGCGGATCGCCATCACGTACGCGTCGCTCATCGCACTCGGTCTCGGCATCGTCGTCGCGGTCTTCGCGCGGCACATCATCGGCGCCTTCACCGACGATCCGGTCGTGACGGGATACGCGCTCTCGTACATGCGAATCGTCGCGTTCAGCTACTGCTTCCTCGCGGCGATGATGGTCGAAGCGAGCGCGTTCCAGGCGCTCGGCAAGTCGTGGCCCGGATTCTGGATTCTGTTCCTGCGCTTCATCGTGCTGTCGATTCCCTTGAGCTACGTGCTCACGCAGGTGTTCTTGTTCTCCATCGTCGGCATTTGGATAGCGCTCGTGATCGGCAACGTCGCCGCGGCTCTCGTCGGATTCGCGTGGATCTGGCGCAAGATGAACAGTTTCGACTTCACGGACGTGGAAGAAACGGTGCACATGCATGCGTAGTCTCGGCTTCTATAGCTCGCAAGTCACGGCGGGAGAGAGCCTCCTCCGTCGTTACCACAGCACCTTGTACTTCATCCTGTTCACCCACAGGAAGAAGGCGTTCAGAACGAGCAGAAGCCAACCCATGGCGGATGCGGCGCTCACGGGCGTGGCATCCAGGAAGACGTGGAAGAGAACGATGTTCACCGTCAGAGGGGCCAGAAGAAGCGCGGCAAGCGCCATTCTGTTGATGATCACCAGAACGAGAATGACGGCAAAGGTGATGCCGAGCACGGGCATCATGTAGCCGGTGTTCATCATCGCTTCCATGTATGCCCATCCCGAGGGGTCGGAGTACATGTCGGCCGTGGGAGGCGGGAAGAGTCCGAGTCCGCCGAGCACCGGCATAACGAGGAGCAGGCCGAGCAGAATACGGGCCGCGAGCGTGAGGTACTTCATGGGAGGAAGAGGAAAGATGGAAGCAGCATAGCGAAGACGCTTTCCGTGCGCGAGTGCCTGCTAGTCCTTCCGTTCTTCAAGGGTGTCCGCGTAGCGCGCCATGGCGTCCCGCATGAAGGCGGGCATGTTGCGATCGCACCGTTCATAGAAGGCTCGGAAGCGCGGGTCATCCACGTACATCCGGCCCAGATTCCGGTAGAGAGCCGGGCTCGGATCGTAGAATGCCCGCAGGCTTTCATAATGCTTGGCGATCATCTCCTGCGTCTTCGGGTGCGTGGGTCCGTGCTTCATGCACCTTACGAGCTCCCTCATGAACTTGTCACCGTCTTTTGCCATGCGCTTGTAGTCTTCTTTCGTCAGGTGCTTCGTCCGCTCCTTCGACTGCCGATACGCCTCCGTTCCGCCCCAGCGCTCCTCGGCTTCCGGCGCGTAGTCTTTCTCATGCTTCTCCCAGAATGCTTCGAAGAGTTGATCGTCCGACATGTCCTTTTCTCCCGAGAGCTTCTTCAGCGTCGCATCGATCGTCCTGATGAGTCCCGTCAGTCTCTTCTTCTTTTCGGCGATATTCCCGCGATGCGCACGGAGTGCTTGCCGCGTGTCGAATGCCGGATCATCCAGCATTGCCTTGATCTCCTCGAGCGGAACGTCGAGTTCCTTGTAGAAGAGAATCTGCTGCAACCTCAGAAGATCTTCTTCGCGGTATGACCTGTATCCGTTCGCCTCGCGGGAGGGGTTGAGCAGATCGATCTCATCGTAGTGATGGAGCGTGCGGACGCTCACGCCCGCGATGTCGGCAAGTTCCTGGACGGTGTAGGAATGCATGGGAGAGTGGGGAAGATGAGCATACCCTAAAGTCTGACGTAACGTGAGGGTCAACTGCTCTTTTCCTCCGTTTTTCTTGCGATGCAGGCCGTCTGCCGATGGGACGTTGCTCATCCCCGCGAGAGGTCTAGGATGATGCCGGTATGGGAATCAGCAGACGCGCATTCCTGAAAACGGCAGCGGCACTGACAGTCGCGGGGGATGTGAGAGGAGGGGAGAGACATGATGGCACGAATGAAGCCGGCGCTCGGACACGCTGCGACATCAACGGAAATCTTCGGCGCGTTGCGCAGGAACTGCGCGCGTCACCCGCGGTGCAATCCGTGGACTTCTTTCCCGACGAGTATCCGACGAGAGGATGCACGCAGTGGCGTTGGCTGCATTTCCACTCCGAGGAATTACGACAATCCGATATCCCCCGGCTTGAGGAGGTGAATCACAATCTCTTCACGGCGATGCGCACGGTTCGTGACATGCCGGAAAGCGGTTTGGATGAGCTGATGCAGGAAGGCATGGTCCTTGGAGAAGAGCGCGAGTATCTCAAGGATTATCGCAGGCTGCACCGCACGATGATTCGTAGAGTCTTGAGGACGCCCTCGCCCTGCGATGAGACGCCGCCTGTCCCTCTTTCTCCGGAAACGATTCGTGATGGAATGAAGACCATGGAAAACATGACGATACCGGTACGGCACAGGGTCCATCCCTCTCATGAAAAACCTCACACGGTGCGCATCTCTCCGTTGGCACGTTTGGGAGCCGGCTACGCGCTCTCCAGATTCGCCGATGTCAGGCTGCTCCCCGCGGAAGACAGTGAGATCTTCGCGAAAGCGAAAGAAGCCGATCGGAATGGCACCGAGGAAGAAAAGTATCGTTGGATCCTGTATAAGCGGAATCAGCATTTCGTCACGCTCGTGCGTACATACAGAAGAGAGATGCAGAATGTGCTGGTGGGTGCGGCCCACAACCTCCGGCATCACATTTGGTATAGCAATCAGAAGTATGCGGAACGCATTTCCCACATGGTCGTGACGGTGAAAGGAGTGCAGGAAGCCCTTGTTTAAGCGGTTTTTTCAAACCGGATCGTCATCGTCCGGTCGTTCATGACGACTGCGTGCGGCTCTCCGTCATTCTGCGCGAGAGAACCGCGCGTTTCTTTTTCGATGAGCGATGCATGGCTCTTCAGCACGTCATCCGCGCCCTCAACGGAGAGGGCGATCGTATCCGTAAACGTCAGTCCGGCGTCTTTTCTGAGTCGCTGCACCGTTCGGATCAACTCACGGGCGCGGCCCTCGCGTTCCAGCTCCTCCGTCAGTTTCGTCTCCAGCTTCACGACGATGCCATGAGCGCAGGCGACTTCCTCCTCGTCGTTTCCCTCGTAGACGACGCGCGCCTCGTCGGCGGTCAGCGTTTCGCCGAGCACGACGATCGCCGAACCCTTCTGCGTGAAGTTTCCCTCCTTCGCCGCGCGGATGACTTCCTGCACCTTGCCGCCCAGGCGCGGACCGACCTTGCGTGCGTCGACCTCCGCGACGCACCTGCCAAGCTCTTCGGCTTTGCGCGCGATTGTCACTTCCTTTACGTTGAGCTCTTCGCGGATCACGTCCTCATGCACCCGTGACGAGCCCGGAGGCAGGGCGAACGTCACGCGGGTGAGCGGCTGACGGACCTTGATCTTCTTTCCCGCGCGCAGCGACAGTCCGAGGCTCACGATCATGCGGGTGTCTTCCATGCGCCGCAGCTCTTCCTCCTGCGTCTTCGTGAGCTTCTTCGCCTGCGGCCAGTCCGTGAGGTGGATCGAATGATGATCGCCTTCCACGAGGTGGAGGTAGATCGCCTCGGTCAGGTACGGGCAGAACGGCGCAAGCAACTGGCACTGCGTGAGCAGCACGCGATAGAGCGTATCGAACGCTTCGGTTTGTCCTTTCTCTCCCTTTCCGGCGAACCGCCTGCGACTTAAGCGGATGTACCAGTTCGTGAGACCGTCGATACTCTCGGCGAGGTGGTCGCAGGTCGCCGACAGATCGTATCGCTCCAGTTCCTCGGTCATGTCGTTGATGAGTTGCTGCGTCTTCGCCACGATCCAGCGGTCCAGCGGTTGCGTGCTCTTCGCGGCTTTCGCGAGCGAGAAGTCCCGCGGCGGATTCCAGTTCGCGGCATTCGCGTACGTGACGAGGAAACTGAACGCGTTCCACAGCGGCAGCAGAACCGAGCGGAGCTTTTCCTCCACGACTTTCTCGGAGAAGCGCAGGTCCTCGCCGCGCACGGCGGGCGAGTGCATGAGCGCGAACCGGATGGCGTCCGCTCCGTACTTCTCCACGATCTCCGTCGGCTCGGGGTAGTTCTTCAGACGCTTGCTCATCTTCTTGCCGTCCTCCGCGAGCACGATGCCGTTGACGATCACGTTCTGAAACGGCGCCATGCCGTAGAGCGCGGTGCCGAGGACCGTCAGCGTGTAGAACCAGCCGCGCGTCTGGTCGAGTCCTTCGGCGATGAAATCGGCGGGAAACCCGGTCGGCAGTTTCCGGTCCTTCGTATCGCCGCTCTCAAACGGCCAGTGTTGCTGGGCGTAGGGCATTGATCCCGATTCGAACCAACAGTCGAGCACGTCCGGAATTCTCCGGAAGAGGGGGCGCAGCGGCAGGGGATACGTCTTCGCATTCTCCGGCGCGACCGCCGCGGCCTCGCGGTAGGTGAGTCCCTCCGCGAAGAGCGTGATCGCGCGGATGAAGCCGCCGTGCGCCACGACGAGAATTTTCCTGCCCGCGTACTTCTTCAGCAGATGCTCATACGCCTCCTGTCCGCGGCGGAGGAATGCCGAGAGACTTTCGCCGTCTGCGGGCGTTTCGGCGTGCAGTGCGAACTCGCCGCCGGGGACGACGGGCGGATGGTCAGCCGAAATCTCCGCGAGGCTCTTGCCCACCCATTCTCCCATGGCGCGCTCGCGCAGCAGTTCCGTCTGTTCTTCGACGGGTACGCCGAGTTCCTGCGACAGAATCTCGGCCGTTTCCTTCGCACGCTTCAGGTCCGACGTCACGATGCAGTCGAAAGTTTGGCCCTTGAGCGTCTTCGCCGTTTCCTGGGCTTGAGCGCGGCCGCGGTCATTGAGCGGTTCGTCTGCTTCCTGCCCCTGGCAGAGACCGCGCTTGTTCCAGTCCGTTTCGCCGTGACGGACGAGAACGGCATCGACGGAGACGTCTGCGGAAACGTCCGGGAACACGATGCCGTCGACGTGTTCCTTATGGAGGTCCATGCAGTCGTCCTCGTCGTGGTCCCAGTAGAAGGTGCGGCGGTCCGCCAGATCCGGGTACGGCTGGTGCGAGACTTTCACTTTGTCCTCTCCCGTGAAGATCTGCACGAAGTTCATGAGGATGTCGGCGTGCGTCACGATGACGACGTGCTCGCCCCTGTGCTTCTTGAGCACATCGCCGAGGAAGTCGCGGCAGCGCTTCTCAATGTCCGTCCACGTTTCCATGCCGTCGAAGTGGTAGATGCTCTCGACGCTGTTCTTCTCGATCTTGTGCGCCCTGCGTTCGCGCACGAACGTGAGATCGTCGAAGTTCACGTGCTTACCTTCGTACTCGCCGAAGGCGACTTCGCGGATGCGCGCATCGATGACGGGTTCCGCATTCACTGCTTCCCCGATGGCTCCGGCGGTCTGACGCGTGCGGGCGAGCGGCGACGCGTAGATCGCCGTTACCGGAATGCCGTCCCCCGCAAGGTTCTCGCCCCGGGCTTGCGCCTGCTTCTTTCCTCTGGCGGTCAGGTCCGTGCCCGGCTCGAGCCCCTGGTAGATGCAGTCGACGTTGCCCTGGCTCTCGGCGTGTCGTACGACGGAAATTTTCGTGAAGCGTGCGGGTGCCTTCTTCATCAGGTCTTCGCGCGAGCCAAGCACCTTGATCGCGCCCGCGGCATCGTTCTTCCAGATCGGCAGCGGCGTGCCCCAGTAGCGGTTGCGCGAGATGGCCCAGTCGCGCGCTCCCTCAAGCCACTTGCCGAACCGG
>CAYWPP010000009.1:0-50405 GCA_964460475.1 uncultured Candidatus Peribacteria bacterium | reverse complement strand
GAAGTGCTGGCTCCGCCGGAGCCTGAGGATGTTCCTCCGCCCGTTTGAGCGGTACCGCTCTCGCCTCCGTTGCCGGAGGAAGAAGCAGGTGCGGAGCCGGAGGAAGAGGGTGACGACGTACCGCCGCCCGATGTTCCGGTGGGGATCGTGCTCCCTCCGCCCGAGGATGCCGGGAAATTGCCGCCGCCCGAACTCGTCGTCTGTTGCCCCGATGAGGTGTTCTGACTTGTGGGACTCGAAGCGAGGCTGTTCGTGGAGGCTGCAGAGGAAGAAGAGGGAGAAGATGACGCTGCGTCCTCCGTTTCATCCTCCTCTCCGCCCCATCCGGGTTCGTCCTCCTCATCGGATCGATCGTCGGTTACAGTCGTTCCTCGCTCCGTTCTTGGTTCACTCACGCGGGAGCCCGGAATGTACGAACGCGTCTGCGGTTGCGTGCTTCCGTTCTCCGGCGACATGACGTCCGTTTCTTCATCCGGAGGAGATTCTTCCGCTTCCGCAGGTTGTTCTTCCGCCGTCGTACTCGGTGCCGAAGAGTCGCCGAAGTAGTTGAAGAAGAGAGGACTCACGGCGAGGCCGATGATCGCGAGCAGGCCGAGGAGGACGTACTCTCTGCGCATGAATCAGCGGGAAGCGGTGATGTCGGGAAAAGGTTCTCCTCCTCCGTCACCTTCGCCTTCCGCCACACATGACCGGACTTCGACCGCGGCGCCTTGTCTGCGGATGGCGTAGTACGTCCACTGCTCGCTCGGAACCGCGCCGCTCACGCCGACATTGACGGGAAGGGCCGGCAGGTAGCCGCCGTCGACCAGTTCCTCCTGCAGGTCCGCGCAGTCGGGTGCGGCAATCGTCGAGATTCCCTGCGTCCATGTGAGCCCGCTGAACGTCGCGGGATCTGAAGATACGCTCTCCGTCACGCTCGTTCCGGTTCCTTCGTCGAAATCCCAGTGGGCGAGCAGGGGATCTGCAGGATCGTCATGCGCGAAGAGCAGATCGACGTCGCCTTGCGACAGCACGCCCTGGTACACGCGCACGTCGTCGATGGAACCCCGGAAGGAAGGGGGAAGGGGAGGGTTGTTTCTCCCTCCAATCACGAACGAAGCGGTGTTCGTGGCGAGTGTATTTGCAGAGAGGGTTCCGGCATCGGGAAGTGTCAAAAGCTGCGTCCCGTTCAGAAAGAAATGAATCGGATCGGCGCTATTCAGATGATTGAACGTCATGACGAGATGATAGTAACCGCCCCCCGCCTCCACGATCGGTTCCCCAAGCAGCACCGAGCGAACGTATCGTCCGTTGGCGGGTTCATCCATGATGATGAAGCTCGGGTAGCCGTCGCCGATCGCGAGCCTGTATCCCTTGTTCTCCGTTTCCATCTTCGTGAGGATGTCGTGACTTTCCCCGGTCACGTACTCGTCCACTTTGATCCAGAGCGATATACTGAAAGACTGCGATCCGTCGAAATTGAGAGCGGACATGCTGCCCGCGTCGATCCTGGCGCCGTTCCCGCCGAAGTGCAGCGCGTCGAGAATCGTGGAACAGGGGAGAGCGCAGCTTCCGGCCGGCCCCGTGCCGATGATCTTCCACTCTGCCGAAACGTCCGTCATCGGCAGCTGGTCGGCGATACGTACTGCGGCGGCCTGCGCAATGGCAGCGACGTCGCTCCTTCTCCTGTTATTCCTGCTCACATTCAGGCGCTTCACGGGATCGAGCGAGGCGAAGACGGCCGCGACGATGATGGCGAGCACCGCGATGACGACGATCAATTCGATGAGCGTGAATCCTCCTTTCCTGCGGCGTGAGAGAAGCGGCATTTATGCCATTATACAAATCTTCTCGCCGCGCGCAGCAGCAAAAGTCCGAGCGGCGTGCCGATGACGATCACCGCGATCCAGAACAGGTACGGTCCCGCGGAAGAAACGGCGCCTGCCGTGTCCTGCACCATGCCGAGCGTCGTCGGGTACGCGCGGCCCGCTTCGGGATCCCCGGCGATCAGCTGCCCCGCAAGATCGGCGAAAGGCGTGTACCGCAGCAGCGTCATCGTGATGAACGTGATGCCCCAACCGCCGGCGAGACCGCAGAGAACTTCGAGCGTACGTGACATGCAAAGCAAGGAAGAAAATCAGAAGCCGCTGCGGAATTCCGTGGACTGCACGGATGTCTTCGGCAGATCGATCCAGTCGAATGTCGTCGCTTCGTCGTCCCACGTGACGGCACCCGGTTGCCCCGGGAAGCCGAGGGAAGGGATGGAGACGAAGAGCGAGCTCGTGCCGGGTTGCAGTTGGGGATTCGTGATATTCGCGGAGAGCACGAGCGTGAGCGAGCTTCCCTGCGAAACGGACCGCGGCACGGAACTTGCCGCGAGGTCGCCGCACGTGACGGTGAACGAACCGGTCGTCTGCCCGCCCGTGCAGGTGACGTACACGTTCGGCGTTTCCTTTGCGGCGAGGCGGATGCTGAGCGGATCGAGCTGGACGTTGAGCGCCTGCACGGAGAACTGCAGCGAGCGGAGGCGGACCTGATTCAGTCCGTTCTTGGAATTGAGATGGGGCGAGGCCGTGAACCGGAACGAACCGATGTCGCGCTGACCCGTCGGCACCGCGCCGCCGGAGGCTTGTCCTCCGTTCACGATGTCCGCGAATCCGGCGAACGCCGTGACGTGTTGTTTTCCGGTGATCGCGGCGTTGCTTCCCGGCGTCTCGCGACCGATGAAGATTTCCCCGTCCGCCGTTCCGTCATTGTCGTTCTGCCGGAGCGTTTGCGTGGAGGCGATACCGAGCGCTTCCACTGCGGGCGCCCCGGAGCTTGCATCGGTCATGGATAGCGTGAACTGCTGTCCGCTCATCCCGCCCGACACGTCGGAGAGCAGCGACGCGCGCACGAGAATCGTCTTTTCCGTATTTGCAGGGATGACGAGGACGCGCGACGGAAGATCGGCGCAGAAGCGCGTGGCACTCGCACCGCCTCCGCACTGACTCGTCGTTGCCTGCGTGAACGGCGTCAGACTTCCTTCCTCATAGAGGAGCAACGAAGAGATGGAGGAGAGCCCCCCTTCGAAGCGGATCATCGAGACGTCGATGTCCTCGCGCTCCGCGCGGAACCGGAAGCGGAACACGGCATCGGTCGTGGTGCCCGCCAGAATCTGGCGGTTTCTGACGAGGTCGTTCTCATCCGTCACGTACAGGTTGCCCCGTCCCGTCACGGAAATTTCTCCGCTCTGCGCCGTAACGACCCGAATCCAGCAGATCGCATTGCCCGTGCACGGATTATTCTCCGTCTCGATGTTCGTAAGCTCCCTCCCGTCCACCGCGCCGACCGCTCCGATGAATTGTTCATGATCCTCGTCGAATCGCAGGCCGAACGAGAAGGGTCCCAGGCTCTGCGAAATGTCGGCGCGGATTTCGAACGGCACCGTCAGTCCTTCATGCAGGAGCACGCCTCCGTCGTCGAAGCCGTCGAAGATCAGGCGCTGCCCGTCGGCCTTTCCCGCGGGAGGCACCATCGACTCGAAGACGCCGTCGCCGTCCCTGTCCATGGCGAGCGTGAAGTTCTTCGCGTACACGAGCGAACCGAGGCTCGGTTCCAGTACGAGCCGGGTCAGCAGTACGTCCTGCCTTCCCGCCGTTGCGTTGAAGCGCAGCAGCGTCACGCCCTGCTTACCCGCGGCGACGTTCGTGACGGTTGCCGTCGCCTCCTGCGTGATCAGCAGCGAGCCGTGCCGGATGGTGACCGGGGTGATGATGCAGATCATGCTGCAGCCGTCCTCGTTCTCCAGATTGCCGTCGTCGCACTGTTCGCCCTGTTCCAGAATGCCGTTCCCGCACATGGCGGGTCCCTGGGGTTGTTCATCCTCCTGTTCGTCACCGCCGTTCTCATTGTCCTCCGCCTCGCGCATGAGGAACGCATGAATGAGTCCGGCCACCTCGCCCCGCGTGAGCAGGTGAGCCGGATCATCGAGAAGATCGGGGAGCGCTCCGCGTTCGCGTGCGGCGTCGATGTACGGCTCGTACCATGCGCCTGCGGTCGCATCGATGTGGACGCCGAACGTGAGTGCGGTCATCTTCAGGGCTTCGGCCAGATTCACGGTGTCCGCGGGCCGGAACGTGCCGTCGGGATAGCCGCCCACGATGCCGCGTTCCTTCGCACTGCACACGTAGCCTGCGTACCAGGGCGTTTCCTGCAGAGGGAAATCATCGAAGCATCGAAGCGTCGCGGGTTCGTTCATACCCGGGAACGCGGTTTCGATGAGCACTTTCATCAGCTCCGCGCGGTTCACCGGCGCATCGGGCCGGAACGTGCCGTCCGCGTATCCCTCCAGGATGCCGTAGTCGCGGAGCGCATTGATGTTCTCTTCGTACGGTGAATCCGCCGTATCGAGGAATGCTTGCGCGCTCAGTGAATGTGCGCCGACCGCGATGGAAACGGCGATCAGAAAGAGGGGGAGTCTTCGCATGGGTGAAAGTATACCAAGAACCTCGTGCGGCGAGGAGGCGAAGGGGCAGGCGGAGGAAACAGAGGAAACAGAAGAAACAGACGAAACAGAAGAAACAGAGGATACAAAAGAAATCTCACTTTGCGTGCTTGCATCCTTTTCTCCCATCCTCTGATTCCTCTGTATTTTCTACTTCTCCAAAAAACGGGCATCCGTGCGCAATTCTCCTTTTCTCTGAAGAACTTCGTACGAATGCCCGTCGCATCCGATGCTAAACCGGATGCAAAGTGTCGACCGAGAACACTTGTGACTCCCTACCCCGTGTGTGTTTGTGTCTTTTGCAGGGGGTATGTTTGTGTTGTATGTGTCTTGGGATTGATCCCGTCGGCCCCGTGGGGCGAGGGAACTCTTCGGTCGAACGAAGAGTAGGGAGGGCAGAGGGATGAAGGCGCGATCCTCCTGCCGTCGCTACCCGGAGAGGGAAAGAACAAATCCTCTCAGTATAGCGGAAAACGGCGTTCTTGGAAAGCCCTGCATTCACGAAAAAACCCCTGCCAGGGCGATGCCTGGCAGGGGAGAGTGGAACTGTTCGTAGTCAAGGAGAAGCTGAATCTGATTCTGCGTTCGTTGTTTCAGCAGGAGGATGCTTCATGAGGCCATACGTGCCCGCATGCAACAAGAGATCTTCACGAAAGTGATGTCCAGTTGGAAACTTATGCGCAAAGCGCATGTAATCCTCTCCAATGGACTTATCTGTCCTGTACGACACTTCATTAAGGTCGATGATGTGTTGGAGGATTTTGTCCTGGTCACTTTCCTCGACTTTTTCGAGGAGTTCATACAGCAGCTGGGTTGTCGCTGTCGTTGAATGTGCCTCTACATCTTTAGCTCCATTGATAAGGGCGGCTCCTACAACATTGCAGAAGAAAATAACTACTGCTGCAACAACAATGGTTGCCAGATGCGCATTCGTTACCCCGTTATGCTTACCACTAGCCTCTTCATCTTTGGTTTTAGGCTCTGATCCACACTCAGCAAGCGATGCTGTGATCAGCAGGACCACTGAGCACGTAAAAGTAATAAACATACACAAGCCAATTGCATCCACCCATTGCGAAGACATAATATTTCTCCTTTAACGCAGAATTAAGATGCTGTAAACGAACAGTTTTTGAGAATCCTCTTTCGAGGATATATGAACAAAATACGCCATATTAATTATTCGTCAATATATGAAAACCCCTGCCAGGGCGATGCCTGGCAGGGGAGAGTCGAACAGTTCGTTACATCATTCTGAGTCCTCATGTGTAGGTGCGGCAGGCAGCTCTTTCATGACGCCATGTGCGCCTGCAAGCGCCAATAGGCGCTCACGAAAGTGATGGTCGACTGGCAGTGTGCCCGCGAATCGCAGATAATCCTCGCCGATATGTCGGCCATCTCTGCATGATGCTTCGTTCAGTTCGATCACATGTCTGAGGATGGAATCCCGGTCTACGTCATCGACTTGCTGTGACAAATGGAAAAGTAACTTCGTTGTGCTTCTTGTTGATTCTGCTTGGGCACCACATAGGAACAGTACAATAAAGATGAGGAGTACAACGCTTAGTATGGTGACCGAACCAAAGGTGATTGCCTTATTCACATGCCTCTCCAAGAGAGGGCGAACAGTGATATCGGTAACTCTCTCACATACTTTTTTTCCCGGCATGCATATCAAGCAAATGGCTGTTGAGACGAAGCACAAGAACAGGATTCCGAGAGTAACAATGCTCATATAAAATATAGACATACCATTTCTCCTTCACCCAGAATTGAGATGTGAACGAACAGTTTTAAGGATCCTCTTTTCGAGGATACATGTGCAAAATACGCCATATTCATCATAAGTCAATGTACCGGCCTCTCCTGCCGACTCGGGCTTCCTTCTGTTTCGTCGTCTTCTTGTCTACACTCCCGGCATGTCACGGGGAAAACTGGTCCTCCTCATCGGCCCGAGCGGCGTCGGGAAGAGTGTGATTTTGCGGGAGCTTAGAAAGCGCCATCCGGAGTTCGTGTTTCCGAAGTCGGCGACCACCCGCGAGCGCAGGAAGGGCGAAACGGATCTGCTCTACGATTTCGTGACGGATGACGTCTTTACGGCGATGATCGAAGAAGGAAAATTCCTGGAGTGGGCGCAGGTGCACAAGGGCGCGCGCTACGGCACGTTGAAGGAGGAGATTCTCCCGCCGATCGAGCAGGGGAAGATCGTCGTCCGCGAAGTCGACGTGCAGGGATTCGTGAGCATGCGCGAGCACGAACTCTTCTCCGGTACGCATCCGCGCTACGCTTTGCAGACGATCTTCATCCTGCCGGAGGATACCGATCAGCTCGTAGCCCGCATTCGTAATCGTGCGCCGATAGGGGAAGAGGAGCTCGCGCGCAGAATCGCGAGTATGGAAGATGAACTGAAGCACGCGGAACTCTGCGATCATGCGATCGTGAACAGGCAGGGGAAGCTTACGGAAACGATTGTGGAAGTAGAGACAAAAATAGGAAATAAGAAATTACAAATAAAAAATAAGAAATAAAAATAAGAAACGTTTTTTTATTTCTTATTTCTAATTTTTTATTTCTTCGATTTTCTTCTCACTCTTCATCTTCCTCCAACTCTCCGTCCGTGCCTTTCTCTTTCTGCTTCTCATCAATGAGATGTTTGCCCACGATGGAACCGATTGCTCCGCCGATGATGAGCCCGGCGACGAGGCGCTTGACCGCTTTGCCTCTCTTCAGCTCCTCTTTTCTTCTCCGAAAGAAGGGAAACCACATGGGCAAAAAGTATAGCAGATGCACGCATTTCTGTCGTTTTCATCACGCTTGTTGAATAAAAAATTTGTTCATCTTTCTCTGGCATGATTCGGGCATGGAATGGCACATACATGGTAAGACAATGCGGCTCGATCGTCCGCGCATCGTGGGCATTCTGAACGTCACGCCGGATTCTTACGTTGACGGCGGCATGTATCGCACCCCTGAGGCGATAGGCGAGAGGGCGCGCGTCATGGTGCGGGAAGGAGCCGACATCATCGAGATCGGCGGTGAGTCCACCGGTCCCGGCTCGAAGGATGTCTCCGCTGAGGAAGAATGTGCCCGCGTGCTGCCGGCTGTCGAAGTAATCAAACGGTCCGTTCCCGATACGTGGATCTGCGTCGATACCTGGAAAGCGGACGTCGCCCGTGCCGCGGTGGAAGCGGGCGCACACATGATCAACGACGTGACTGCGGGGCGTGCCGATACAGCGATGCTCAGCACGCTCGCGGAGCTCGGATGCCCCGTGGTACTGATGCATGCAAAGGACGACTCACCGCGTACAACGGTCTCCTCGACTTCCTATGACGACGTCATCGCGCACATCAGGGCGTTTCTTCTCTCCCGCATCGCGGAAGCGGAGAAGGCGGGAGTGCGCAGGGAGAACATCGTCGTCGATCCCGGACTCGGCCACTTCGTGTCTTCAGATCCCCGGTACTCTTTCGAGATTCTCGACCGGCTCTCCGAACTCACCGATCTCGGCCCCGTGCTCGTGAGTCCGTCACGCAAGTCCTTTCTTGCAGGTCCGGAGAATCTTCCCGTGGCGGACCGTTTGCCGGCGACGCTTGCCGCCACCGAGACGGCCTTTACAAACGGCGCGCTCTTTATCAGAACGCACGATGTTGCGGCGACTCACGCGCTACTTCCCGCCTGAGCGGATACATGCAAAACATGCGTGCCGCGATCCGGATACGTTTCTCTCCCGCTACGCGAAGATCGACAGGACGGCCGTGATGAGTGCCGCGCTGACCAGAATGAGCAGCAATCCGATGATGGCGCGGATGACGATGCCCTTCGCGCGTTCCACGAACGATTCGTTGCCGAGATTGGCGATCAGCAGGAATCCCGCGAAGATGAGCACGCCCATCATGATGATGAGCAGGAATCCCAGCAGAATCTCCAACTTCTCGAACACGTAGGCGATGAGGAGATTCGGTTCGCGATCCTGGAAGAGAACGCGGCGAATGATGCCCGTCGCGCCGATGAGCAGAATGCCGAGCACCGCGTGCAGCACGGCGCGTCTGTTCGCGCTTGCGGCTCCCTCGTCACCGAAGCTGGCAATGGCCCGGAAGGACGAGAAGATGATCATGCTGACGCCGATGATGACGGCAAGACCCTCCAACCAACTTGCGAGTCCCTGGAACTCCAGGAAGACATCAGCCGCATTCCTGACGACGCCTTGGCCCCCACCCTGGTTCATTTGGCGCTCGAAGAAGAGCGCGTTGATGCGGGGCGCAAGCTGCGTGAGGATGAGTCCGGTGATGACCGCGCCGATTGTCACTTTCGCCTTGCCGAGGGCTCCTTCATCGGTGCTGCTCACGAGGACGAACCCGGCGATGACAAGCGCGAACGTCGCGAGGATGAAGACGACGGGGTAGAAGGATCTGACGATATCCAGTCCGATGTCTCTGATCTCCTCGGCCTGCGCATGTGCGGAGAAGGGGAGGGAGAGTGTTCCCGCAAGCAGTGCAAAACGCATCACGTGGCCGCGAAGGGAAGGGAAACGCGTCATCAGCTCGTTGGGGCGAATGTCAGCAGAAGCACGTAGCTGAGGAGGGCGATGATGATGGCGATGAGCGTGCCGCTCACGATGCGCTTCGCGCGTTCTTTCAGGCTCTCATCGACCGATACGATCAGTACCACGCCCGCCACGATGAGCGCGAGCGTCGCAATGCCGCCGATGAGCGTGACGACGAATGCGGCGATGCCGGCAAGTTCGGTCGCGATCCCCGATGCATCTTCGCCCAGGAACGCGGCTGAGATCACGTCCGCGAGTGCCATGAGCACGATACCCGCGATGTTCTGTATGATGCCTTTTCTGGATTTCTCGACGGCGGATTCGTCTCCCATCGAGGCAAGCAAGCGCAGCGCATGGAATGTAAGGAGCAGAACGAAAACTCCTTCCGCCACGATGATGATGTAGCCGCGCAGATCGTCGAAGTGCGGAATGAGAAGCTGCGTGTTGATCGGATTCTGACTGGTGACGCCCCTAGTGAAGGTATACGCGAGCGGATACATGACCGCGAGGATCGCGAAGCCCGTAATGGCGTAGAGGAACGATTTTCGCGTCTCGGTGAGCACTCCTTCGTTCTGGGATTCCAAGATCAAGCGGGCGCCGTAGTAGAAGATGAAGAGAGCCACCACGCCTCCTGCCGCGACGATGAGGTACTCCGTGAGGAAGACTTCGATATTCCTTGCAAGAGCCGACGCCTGCGCCGAGCAGACGGCGGGAGTGAAGAGCAGGGAAAGCCCTGTCGTAAGCCGCAAAGGGAGGGAAACACGTGAGTGCATGAAATCCTTTTATTGTAGCACAAAGTCGGGCCGATGGCCAGCCATGGACGGACGCACGGACATGCGGGATGGAAGAGCCGTTCTTCCGCTTCGGAGAGCGCTTTTCCGCGTACGGGGCTCGCGGCCGTTCCTGGTGTCTTTCTGCGGTGCGCAGTATACTGCGCCCATGCAGCACTCTTCCCCGTCCCGCGCCCGCCCGATTGCTTCCTCGTCGGTCCTTTCGCAGACCTACGGGCTCTTCGCGCTTGCCATGCTGCTCACCGCGGGCGGCATCTTCCTCGGTTTCGCCTACGCACCGACCCTGCTGACCTCCGGCGTCTTCATGATCATGATCATCGCCGAACTCGGTTTGATCTTCACCGCGGGATGGTGGTCGCGCAGCGCTCCTCTCAACATCATTCTCTTCGGCCTGTTTCCGCTACTCTCCGGCATCACGGTCACGCCTCTCCTCCTGCAGATCCTCGGCGCGTACGTGAACGGTCCGTCGATACTGCTCAATGCCGTCCTCGCAACGGTGTTCCTCTCGGCGGGCGCCGCTCTCTTTGCCTCCACGACATCGTGGAACCTGCAGGCACTCGGCGGATTCCTCTTCATGGGCCTCCTCGGCTTGCTTGGTTTCGGTCTGCTCCAGATCTTCGTGCCTTCGCTCAGGAGCGGTGTGACGGAGACCGTGTTCTCCGGGATCGGCGTCGTGCTCTTCGCACTGTTCCTCGCCTACGACGTACAACGACTGCAACGATCCGCACAGGGAGGCAATCCTTTCCTGCTCGCACTGTCGCTCTACCTCGATATCTTCAATCTGTTCCTGTTCGTGCTGCGGCTGATGGCGGTCGTCGGCGGACAACGTCGCTAAATCAAGGCAGTACTTGCACAAAACATAATCTCCTCCTGCCTCCTAAGAAGCTCTTTTTCTAGGCCTTAATCTTCGTGATCTTCTTCATCGCCTTACCGCCGCGATCCTTCTTCTGGGCGGGACGACCGTAGGGAGACATGCTCTTGCCCCGCAGCCGTTTCACTTCGTTCTGCACGTACACGGAGTGCCGTCTGCGGCCTCGGTCCTTACTGAGGCGCTTCTTTGGTGTCGGTCGCTTGGCCATACGGGCGCTTAGAGTAGACGCTGGGACGTCACCTGTAAAGGGCGGAAACACCTCGGTCGCAGCCTTTACCTTCTGCTGGCACTCCAGTACCATTTGCTTCCGTTATGGCCCGCCGCCGCCATTTGTCGCGTATCGCCGTCATGCAGACGCTTTTCGAGATGCAGGTACGCAAGGATGCCGACGCGCCCGATGAACGGGCCGATGAGCGGATTCTTGCCCAGAACATCGCCGAATTCGGCGAGGAGAACGTCGATCGCGAATTCGCGAACACGTTGCTTTCCGGCACGCTCGAGAAGTGGGATGACATCGTGAGTCGGCTCACCTCCGCCGCGCCGCAGTGGCCCATGGAACGCATGGATCCGGTATCGCGCGCAACGCTCATGGTGGGCGGCTTCGAAATTCTCTTCGCGAACGACGCGCCACCTCCCGTGGTGATGGACGAGGCGATCGAGATCGCCAAGGAGTACGGAACCGGAGAGAGCGGCAAATTCGTCAACGGCGTGCTCAATGCACTCGCGAATGCGAACCGCCGGCCTTCATCATAATCACGTCTTCCGTCTGCGGCGTCGAGGCCGTACCATAGCCGCATGAATCCGACGTCCTTCGTCGCACTGGAAAAGGCAACGGGCCTTCGTTTCCACGACAAAAATCTCCTTGCACAGGCGCTGACGCATCGAAGCGCCGCGAAGCACAGCAGGCAGCACGGCCACAATGAACGCTTGGAGTTCCTCGGCGATGCCGTACTGGAACTCGTCGTGACGGAGCACCTGTACCAGGTGAGCGACAGACCCGAAGGCGAGCTCACAAACTGGCGTTCCGCGTTGGTGCAGGGCGATCACCTTGCCGAGGTGGCGGCGAGCCTGAAGCTCGGGGAGTACCTGTTCATGAGCAGGGGCGAAGAGGCGAGCGGCGGTCGCGAGAAGCAATCCACGCTCGCAAATGCGCTGGAAGCTCTCATCGGAGCGCTCTATCTCGACCAGGGATTCGACGTCACCCGCGATTTCGTCCGCCGTACCATTCTTGTGCGTCTGCAGTCGCTCCTCTCCGAAGGAAAACACCGTGACGAGAAGAGCCTGTTCCAGGAGATGGCGCAAGAGAAGACGGGTAAGACGCCCACCTACGAGACTGTCAGCGAATCGGGACCGGATCACGAAAAGACCTTCGTCTGCGCGGTGTTTATCGGCGAGGAGAAGATCGCTCTCGGCGAGGGCGCGAGCAAGCAGAAAGCCGAGCAGGCAGCGGCTCGCGAAGGGTTGAAGAGGATGGGATGGAAGTGACGCCCTACGGCCTTCAAGACCGAAGCATCTCAAGGGTTTGCTGAAACAATGATGCGAAACCCGGCGAAGCCGTCTTTTTCTGCGCAAGCGCGCATTCATCTCCGATCCTCAGATCGGAGCTTCCTGCGAAGTCGGGTGAAACTCAAGTTCAAGTCAGCCCAGGCGTCGGGAGATTATCCCATCCTGATCTCGATGTTCACCCCCGAGGGGAGACTGAGATTCTGCAGTGCGTCGACCGTCTTGAAGGTCGTTTCGGAGAGCGAAATCAGTCTCCGGTGGATGCGCATTTCAAACTGATCGCGGGCGTCCTTGTGGACGAACGTCGAACGGTTCACGGTGAATTTCTTGATCTTCGTGGGCAGAGGCAGCGGGCCGCTGACGATGGCACCCGTACGCTCCGACGTATCCACGATCTTCAGTGCGGCTTCATCGAGAACGGCATGGTCAAAGGCGCTCAGACGAATGCGAATGCCCTGGAGCTTCTGTGCCGGCTTTTCGGCTCTCGTTTCCTCTTTTTTCTGTGCCGCCGGTGCGGCTGCTTTCTTGCTCTGCTCTTTTTTCGGCGCCTGCTTCGGGGCCGCTTTCTTGGAAGATTTCTTCACAGCCGGCTTCTTTGCAGCGGACTGCTTTTTCGACCCGGAGGATTTTTTCTTCGCAGGAGCCATAGAGAGAGAAAGAACGGAAACAGACGGCCCCGTACGGGGCCGTCCGGAGAAAACTTATTCCATGATTTTGGAGACGACGCCGGCACCGACCGTCTTGCCTCCTTCACGGATGGCGAAGCGCGTGCCGTTGTCGATGGCGATCGGAGCGCCGAGCGTGACCACGAATTTCACGTTGTCACCCGGCATGACCATTTCCACGCCGGAGGGCAGTTCAACAGAGCCCGTGACGTCCGTCGTGCGGATGTAGAACTGCGGCTTGTAACCCTTGAAGAAGGGCGTGTGGCGGCCTCCTTCCTCCTTCGTGAGAACGTAGACCTCGGCCTCGAACTTGGTGTGCGGCTTGATGGAGCCCGGCTTCGCAAGCACCTGTCCGCGCTCGATGTCCTCGCGTTCGACACCGCGCAGGAGGAGACCCGCGTTATCACCGGCCTGTCCTTCGTCGAGCTGCTTATGGAACATTTCGATACCGGTCACGACCGTCTTCTTCGTTTCCTTGATACCGACGATCTCGACTTCTTCGTTGAGCTTAATCATGCCCTGTTCGATACGGCCCGTGGCGACGGTACCGCGACCCTTGATGGAGAACACGTCCTCCACGGACATGAGGAAGGGCTTGTCGACTTCGCGCTTCGGATCGGGGATCGAGCTGTCGAGAGCGTCGAGCAGTTCCTTCAGCTTCGCGATGTTGTCGGCATCTCCTTCCACGGCCTTCAGAGCGGAACCCTTGATGACCGGAACGCTGTCGCCCGGGAATTCGTACTTCGAGAGGAGTTCGCGCACTTCCACCTCGACGAGGTCGAGGAGCTCGGGGTCTTTCACCATGTCGACCTTGTTCAGGAAGACGACCACGTGCGGGACGTTCACCTGGCGGGCGAGCAGGATGTGCTCACGCGTCTGGGGCATCGGACCGTCTGCAGCCGACACCACGAGGATCGCGCCGTCCATCTGCGCCGCACCCGTGATCATGTTCTTCACGTAGTCGGCGTGGCCGGGACAGTCGACGTGCGCGTAGTGGCGCTTGTCGGATTCGTACTCGACGTGCGACGTGTTGATCGTGATACCGCGCGCCTTCTCTTCGGGAGCGTTATCGATATTCGAGTAATCTTTCTTCTCGCCCTCGGGGGAGAAATTCATGGAGAGCGCCGCCGTCAGCGTCGTCTTTCCGTGGTCGACGTGACCGATCGTTCCCACGTTGACGTGGACTTTACTGCGGTCAAACTTCTTGTCTGCCATAGTTCAAAAGAGGTAGGAGATGAAGAACATGAGGCATCGTAGCCTCACAAAGCCGTGACAGTCTAGGGAAAGTGGCATGAGGAAGTCAACAACAAAGCGCGCAGCCGACGGCGGGGCGATTTTCTCTGACGATGCAAACGGCAACGAGCGACGCATCCGGCGCTATTCGGCGAGCATTCCTCCGCTCTGCAGTTCCACCATTTCCCTGTACACGTCACAGGTGCGCAGGAGTTCCTCGTGCGGCGCGCAGGCGATGATCTTCCCTTTTTCCAGCACGGCGATGCGATCGACGGAGCGCACGGTGCTCAGGCGGTGCGCGATGATGAAGGACGTCTTGCCCTTGATGAGTTCGCGGATGCCTTCCTGCACGTCTTTCTCCGTTTTGGAGTCGAGCGCGCTCGTGGCTTCGTCGAGCACGACGATCGAAGGATTCTTGAGGATCGCGCGGGCAATGGCGACGCGCTGTCGCTCTCCTCCCGACAGCCGGATGCCCCGTTCGCCGATCGTGGTGCGGTATCCCTCCGCGAGCTTCGTGATGAAGTCGTGCGCCGATGCGCGCTTGGCGGCGTCGATCACTTCCTCTTCCGTCGCCTCCGGTCTGCCGTAGCGGATATTTTCGAGCACGCTGTCGTTGAACATGATGTTCTCCTGCAGCACGAGGCCGACGGCGTTCCTCCAGCCGTGCACGTCGATCGAGCGAAGATCGATGCCGTCCACGGTGATCGCTCCTTTCGTCACGTCATAGAAACGATTGATCAGCATCGCCATCGTCGACTTTCCCGCGCCGGAGTGACCGACGAACGCGATGTGCTCTCCGGCTTTCACCGAAAGACTCACGTCGCTCACCGCATCCAGCTTGCCGTAGGAGAAGGAGACGTTCTCAAACGCGATGTCTCCTCTCGGACTTGTCAGCAGGCGGGCGTTCGGATCGTTCTTCACGTGCATTTGCTTGGCGTACAGATCCTCGGCGAGACGGATTTTTCCGATCATCTCGTTCCAGCGGGGCATCATCGAGCTCACCATTTCCACGGGCGTCACGAGCCGGAAGAACGAGAACTGGAAGAAGAAGAGCGAACCCAGGGACAGTTCGCCCCGGATCAGGAGCCAGAAGCCCACCGAAATGAGCACGATCCGCATGAGCATGAAGTAGTTGAGTCCTTCCAGCATGGCCCAGACGATGTTCGCTTTCTTCAGCTCGCGGATGCCGCGATCGTGCGTCGCTTTCATTCTCAGGAGCTCGCGCTCCTCGGCGGCCGAGGATTTTACGGTGAAGATGTTGCCGAGCGAATCGTAGCCGCGTCCCAGCGCTTCCACCCAGAGCCTGTTCACCTTGTCGATGTTCTTCTTCGTGTACCACACCGAGAATCCGACGGTGAGCAGGTAGAGGGGAATCATCGCGAGCGAGATGAGCGCGAGCTTCACGCTGATGAAGAAGCTGATGATGTAGAACGCGATGGCGGTGATCACCGCCGGCGTCAGTTCCATGATGATCTGGATGGCGAGATCCACGACGCTGTCGGCCGCGTTGTCGATGGTCTTCATGAGTTCGCCGCCGCGCGCCTTTACGTGATGCGCGATGTCCAGGCGCAGGACGTGCTCGTAGTACGTCTGCCGCGTGTCCGCGAGCAGGTGATTCAGCACGTGCCAGCGCAGGTAGAACCGCAGCGCGTTGATAACGTTCACGCACAGGTAGAGTGCGAACCACCACAGGAAGATCCGCAGGAAATCCACATCCGCCCCGTCGACCGCCGTGAGCATGGTATCGACCGCGAAGCGCGCGTAAAGCGGTTCGATCACCCACATCGTCGACAGCGCGAGTGTCACGATCACGCTTAGAACAAGCGCGAAACGGACGCGGGCGGTGCCGCGCCAGAAAACGATCAGGAGAAGTTTCATGAGAGAAGAGTATAGCAGCGGGATTTGTTGAATACTATACGATGATGTCCATCACGGATATCTCTGCTCTTGGTACAATCACGTCATGAAGAAATTCGAGCGCATCGCCGCGTTCACGCATGCGATCTGGACATGGTACGACGCGCACAAGCGAACGCTGCCGTGGCGCGATCTGCATGTGACCGTGAAAGACGACACGCGCCGGGCCTACTTCATTCTGGTCTCGGAAGTCATGCTGCAGCAGACGCAGGTGTCGCGCGTCACGGTTCTCTTTCCGCGTTTCCTTGCCGCCTTTCCCGATCTTGCCTCTCTCGCGAAGGCGGGGAACAAAGAGGTCGTCGTCGCATGGCAGGGGCTCGGCTACAACATGCGTGCGCTTCGGCTGCGCGACGCGGCCCGCATGATCCAGGAGCGGCACGAGGGAGTGTTCCCGCAGGACATGGATGATCTGCTGCGCATCAAGGGCATCGGTCCCTACACGGCCGGCGCGATCCGGAATTTTGCGTTCAATCTGCCCACGCCGTGCATCGATACGAATATCGAACGCATTCTGCTGCGCGTCTTCTACGGTCCGAGCGTACAGCGCGTTCCGCCGCGCACACTGCTCGATCTGGCTTCGCAGATCCTCGATCACGCGCTTGATCCCGACCGAGGGCGCGATGCGCGCAACTGGCACGCGGCGCTCATGGATTTCGGTTCGCTCGTCTGCACGAAGACGTCTCCCCGGTACGATGCCTGTCCCCTCATGAAGCAGGGGCTCTATCGCGATCCGCACAAGATCGTGTCGGTTTCCACCCGACCGGAGCCGCACAGGGGAGGAATTCCGAACCGCATCTTCCGCGGGCGGATCGTGGAACGCCTCCGCTCATCTCCGCGGGGTATTCCATCGGGCGCGCTCGGCCCCGCCATCTGCGACGATTGGGGGAAGAGTGGCGACGGCGTCTGGCTCGATCGCATCGTGAAGAAGCTCCTGCGCGATGAACTCATCGAGAAGAGGAAGGGTGCGTACGTCCTCAGGGACTGAAGGGGAGGCGGACGACTCTCCTCGTCTTACAGATCGATGGGACTGCGTTTCCTCGCCGCTTTCCTCAGGGTGAATCCGATGCTTCCGAGGATCAGCAAGCCCGCCACAAGCATGCCGGGTCCGGTATCGGAGAGGGGAGCGCCGGAGCGCGGATCACGCACCGAGAGCGTCGTACCGGGAAGCGGCTGTCCCGTGTAGGGATCATACGGACCGTACGAGGGAGCGTAGACCGGCGCACTGCCGTACAGGATGTAGTTCGGATCTCTGCCGCTGCCGTTTCCGCCTCCCGCGTTCGTGGAATTGCCGTTCGTACTTCCGGGCGAGTCGCTTCCGTCCGGAAACAGGTCGAGCGTCGGAATGGGGGGCGTTTCATTGCCGAACAGGTCAAGGTTCGGGATGGGCGGATTGTCGCTCACGTCGTCCAGATTCGGAATCGGCAGATCATTCCCGCTCGCCTCGTCCAGGTTGGGAATCGGCAGCGGGTCTTCCTGCTCTACGTCATCAAAAAGTCCAGGAAATGCCTGGTCGGGAGGCACGTACGCATATGCGTCGCGTACGGTGAGCAACACAGAGAGAGCCACGAGGCCGATGCCGACTGCTTTGAGGGGTTTGTGTATGGGTTCGGGGGTATCTGACTAGTATACCCTTTTTCGTGTTTTTTCTCAAGAACTTGCGAAGAGGCCGCCATGCACGCTTCTTCCCGCGGAAAAGGGGATCCGTCACTCGATTTCCGCAGGCGTCGCCACGACGTTGTAGATCCGTACGTCATCGAGGATGCCGTTCGGGAAATTCGGGCCTCGCTGATCGCCCGCCATGGTGAGCGGACCTTCGTGCGACATGGATGAACCGAGGTTGTTGCTGCCGCCCGGGGCGACGAGGAGCGTCTGCTCGATGCCGTCCACGTACATCTTCAGTCTCGCGAGTCCGCTGACCGACGTGTTGCCGTTATATGAGAACACCAGATGGTGCCAAACGTTCGGCGAGAACGCGTTCGCCGTGATTGCGAGCGTGTTATCGGTGAGCAAAGAGGAGAGGAAGATCGAGAACTTGTTGTCCGGCGTCGCCTGCAGTTGCCAGCCTTTCACATTCAGGGATTCCGAGTTCAGCTTCCCGATGATGCCGGTGGTTTCGGTGAAGCTTGCGGGACCCTTGAACCACAGCGAGACCGTGAAAGGATCGGATACGTCGAAGTCGAGCGGGAAGTCCGTCGCGCCCTGCGGATGCAACACTTCCAGGTACGATCCCGGTGCGATCTGTCCGGCAGTCGTGCTGAAGGGAATCGCAGCCGGAACATCGGAGGACCACGTCATCGTGCCCAGAACGGAAGCGGCGTTGCCGTTGCCGCTGAAGTCTCCGACCGTCGATCCCGCGCCCTCTTCGAATCGCCAGTACCCGACGAGATTCGCGCTCAATGCGCCTCCCGGAAGCGAGGAAGAGGAGGAAGACGAGGCGGATGATGAGGAAGAACCCGCAGGCTGAACGGTGATGACGAGCGGAGCGGAGGTGTAGGGATACTGCTGTCCGGAAATCACGTTGTAGGCGGAGGTTGTGAAGGCATGCTGCCCGACGTCGCTTTCCTGCGGCGTCCATGTGATCGTGCCGCTCACGCCGTTGAATGCGAAGTCGCCGCCGGGAAACGTATCCGAGGCCAGAGAGGCGAAGAGGCCGATATCCGCGGTTGTCACCGTACCGTTGTCATTCAGGTCCGCGGGCGGAAAGAAAGGCTGACTTACGAGGCTTCGGATGATGTTTTGATCGCCGATATCCACGTCGCCGTCTCCGTCGATATCGAGCTGCGTGGAATAGCCCGAGAGGAAGAAGGACGGAGTGCCGGTATCCGGATCATCCGCGGTCAGCGTGAAGGAGAGAGGGGAGCCGGCTTCAACCGTCAGCTCCGTCGCGGAGGAGAGAACGGGCGGTTGGTTATCGGTAATGAGCACGGTTGTGCTGGCGGTCGTGTACGGCTTCGGGAAGGTGGGCGTATCCGTGAAGGCGCTGAAGGTGAGAAGGTACGTGCCCTTCTGTTGCGACGTCGGCGTTCCGCTGAGAAGGCCTTGATCGACATCGAAACCGAAACCTGTCAGCAGTTGCGATAACAGCGCAACCTGAAAAGCCGAAATGTCCGCCTGATCAATGGTGCCGTTCCCGCTCAAATCCAGCATGGGATCATAGGAAACGGAGCCGCTGGCCGCGCCGAGCGCGAGGCCGATCATGTTCAGGTCGCCGATGTCGACCTGGTGGTTCATATCGAAATCCAGACCTGCGTCATACCGCGTCACGATGAATTTTATTGGATCGTCATCGACGTCGGTCGCCTCGGCATCAATCGAGAGTTGCTGGCCCACGAGTGCGACGATGTCTTGCTGCAGCGGTGCGATGGCGGGCGGCTGATTAGCGGCCGGACTCGAACTGCTGCTGGAACCTGCCTGCTCCTGCACCGAGCAGCGAAATGTCCACGCTTCGTCCGCGTAGGCGTAGTAGGTCTTTCCCGCCGCGAAGGTCGTGAGTGTCGGCGAGCCCTGGAAACCTCGATGCAGTCCGTTCCAGAGACCGTTCTTCTCATCCGCATACTCCTGCGTGTACTCGTAGAGTTTCATGCCCGAGACCCCGGTGAACGTGTCCGCATGTTCCCACGTCATTTCTCCCGAAGGCTCCGTCGCGGGGCAGGTGATGATGTGATGGATGCCCGCATCCAGACTTACATCTTCCCCGTGCGACACGCCGGTTACTCTGGCGAAGGTATGTTCACCGACGGTGTAAGGGTCTATCACCGCGCCCGTTAGGAAGCGGAAGTCGCGCAGTTGCCAAAGCACCACGAAGAGCAGCAATCCGATACCGAGAAGCACGACCGCAGTCGTGAGCCCGTGGCGGAGGGAAGATTGTTTCATGCTCAGAGCGATGCCGGCGGAATCATCAGCGTGCACGTTGCGAAGCACCCGTCGCCGTCTTCGTTGTTGCCGTCGTCACACTCTTCCGGCTCCTCCAGAATACCGTCGCCGCATTCGGGGGCGGAGCCCATGAGGCTGCTGGAGGAAGAGGAGGAAGAAGAGGAAACAGAGGAATCAGAGGAGGAAGAAGAAACAGAAGAAACAGAAGAATCAGAAGAGGAAGAGCTCTCAGACGAACTTGAAGTATCGGAAGATGCTGAAGATGACGATGTAAGTGATGAAGATGACGAAGCAGATGATTCCGAAGAAGACGATGAGGATGATGAAGAGGACTCAGAAGAAGAGGACGATGAAGATGATGAGGAGGAAGAAACAGAAGATGCAGAAGATACAGAGGAATCAGAAGATACAGAAGAATCGGAAGAAACAGAGGAATCAGAGGAGGAAGAGGAAGAAGATTCGGAGCCTCCGGAGAGCTTCGTGACTCCCTGATCGCACGTCAGGAACAAATCAGCCTCGGCCATGAAGTAGTACATCTTTCCGGCGGCGAATGCCGTGAGTTCATTCAGGAAGTCATACCGTCCGGGTGCGGCGTTGATCTGGCCCTGCGAGATGAAGAACATGCCGTCGAAGAGGCCTCGGCCCGTTTTGCCGTCGCGCTTGTTCTGCACCTCGTTTCCCGAGTATTCGTATCCCCAGAACAGCGTCACGGTATCGGATTGCTGCTGGGAACTAAGCACGGGTCCTCCGCCCGGACAGGTGAAGACGTTATGTTCGTCGGCCGGCAGCGTGATGCCGCCCGCCACCTGCGAAGCGGAGAAGATGTTCGGGGTGACTCCGGCAGTGCTCCCGAGCAGAACCGAACGATTGGCTACTCTCCCGGAAAGATCGAGCGTGGGAATCAAGAGAGGTTCCCTGCGCGTAGACGTGATGGCGACCGACGTTCCGATGACGACGATGACGGCGATGAGGAGCAGGGCGATTTGCCGGGGGGACATAGGGGACTAGGAAGAGGAGGACTCCGAAGAGGAGGAAGAAGAAACGGAAGATGTAGAGGATGAAGAAGAAACAGAGGAATCAGAAGAAACAGAGGAATCAGAAGAAGCAGAGGAATCAGAAGAAGCAGAGGAGGCAGAGGATGAAGAAGAAGCAGAGGATGCAGAAGAAACAGAGGATTCAGAAGATGAAGAGGAGGACGACACGCTTGATGCGGAAATTGAAGATTCGTTCTCAGTGGGCGGCAGCACGGTCCAAAGCGGCGAGGTGGCGGTGATCACGAAAATGTCACAGCTGCTTTCCGGGCACGAAGCATTAACCTGAATACCGTTCAGGGTGACACCCGATGCCGTTTGTGCGGTAACGAAATCCGTGACATCGGTCGCGAACTGCACACGGATGTCGGTAGTGGAAGTAATCGACGAATCTGCGGCATTGGCGCGCAGTTCAAAGAGTGCATCGGCATTCGGGGGAATCGGCAGCGATGATCCTTGCAGTGTCAATGTTCCTCCGGACGGGGCGATGTCCGTCAGGAACGGCGTCTCGACAGTGCCGTCGTTGTTCGCGTCGATCCACACGTCGTACGTGTCGAATGCATCGAACGATCCTTCCGCAAGGTTCAGCAGTGTTGATCCGACGACGATGCCCTCCGCCGGACCCGCGGTCACGTTGAAGCGCATCAGCGTGATTGTCTGATCGGTTCCGGCGACCACTGAGCCGCCCGTGCCTGCCGATTGCGTCCGGAGCAACAGTGAGAGCGACGGAAGATTCGGAATCAGGAACTCGCAGACACTCGGAGTGCCGGAACAATGGTAGTTGAATTCCTCCACGCACAGCCCGCTGCATCCGTCTCCGCTTTCCGTGTTTCCGTCATCGCAGTCCTCTCCCTGTTCGGGGATACCGTTGCCGCACACGGCGGCTTCCGGCGGCAGTTCGACGCCCTCGCTGCAGGCGTACGACAAATCACGTTCCGTCATGAAGTAGTAGTGTGTGTCGGGGAGAATCTCCGTCATGGTGTTCAGGAAATCATAGCGCCCGGGTGCGGCGTTGATCTGTCCGTCCGAGATGAAGAAACGACCGTCGAACAGGTTACGTCCGGTCTTGCCGTCGATCTGGTTCTGAATTTCGTTTCCCGTGTACTCATACGCCCAGAAGAGCGTCTCTTCATCATTCTGCATCGTGGAGCCGAGAATCGGTCCTCCGCCCGCGCAGATGAAGAACGTGTGGCGGTCGGCCGGCAGAATCACGCCGAGTGACGTCTGTATTTCGTTATAGCGGATCGGTTCCTGCGACCCCGTTGCCTGTCCGAACAACGACGACCGCGGCGCGGCGACTGAGGAGAGGTCGAGAGAGGGGATCGGCAGCCGGTTCGGTTCCTCGCGCACGGCGATCAACACCGCCGTCACGGCGACGATGCCGAGACCGAGAACGACGAGGAGAGCTTTGCCCGGACGCGCCACGGAAAAGAGGGGAAGAAATTAAGCAGATACTATAAACCCTTTGGCGCAAATGCAAACCGAAACCTCCGTCTTCATGCCCTTCTACTGCGTTGCCTGCGCGGGCGTGACGATACCGCGGTAGATCCTGATGTCGTCGAGGCTGCCGTTGTTCAGCGAAGGATCCGAGCCGAAGCCGAAGAATTTCCTGGCGAATTCGAACTGACCGTCATTTTCGAAGGTGACGGGAACGTCGGTCGTGGACCCCCCTGAAATGGCGAGATTGTTATCCTTCATGCCATTGATGAAGATGCTCACTCTCTGGTCGATCGACGGAAGACTGCCGTCGTACGTGATGAGCACATGGTTGTACTGGCTGCCGTTCAGACGCTGATCGGTTGACTGGAAGGTTTTTGAAGTGAGCAGTCCGTCCGTTTCGTTCACGTAATGCAGACGGAGGGAAAGCCTGCTGCCGAAGATCGAGGAGTACACCTCGTACCCCAGTCCCGGGAAGTCGCTGCTGATCGCCGTATCCAGGTCTTTCTTCGAGATGAAGGCGGACTGCGGGAAAGAGGTGGAGGTTCCGGCTTTCGTCCAGAAGGAGAGAGAGAAGGAATCATCGGCTTTGAAATCGTGCAGGTAGTCGTGTGGAACGTACGCGAAGTGATCTCGTCCCGCGGGCGTAAAGAGAGCATGGGAATTTCCGGGTACCGCAGCGGGAACATCCGTCGTCCAGGAGAGCTGGTCGCCGAACGGTGTCGCATGCCTGTTCTTGCCCGACGAATCCTGGAGATCATTGGTACCGCCATCAAACGCCCAGCGTCCGACGAGTTCGGAGCCGATCACGTCGGGAGGGAGCATGCTCTTGCAGTCCGCGAAGCACCCGGCGCCGTCCTGTCCCGTGCCGTTGTCGCACTCTTCGTCATCCGCGGTTGCGGCGATGCCGTCGAGACCGTCGGGTTGTACGATGCCGTCCCCGCAGGTATCCGCAAAGACCGGGAATGCTTCGCAGGAATCCAGACCGGCAACGTCCGTCGGATCAATGACGTAATCGTTGATTTGGAAGCCGTCGATATGGCCGTGGAAGGAAGGAGCCCACGCGGAACCCTGGATGCCGCCGACGCGAAGGGGCTCTGAGTTCAGGGCGGATCCGGCTGCCCCGACCGTGATACGCGAGGCCCAGCCGATTTCCGAACCGTTGATGAATATCCGAATGCCTGCGTCATTCTCCGTTCCGTCGTAAGTCACGGCGAGATGCCGCCAAACTGCGTCACCCGGGAGAACCCTGTGACTCACCATTTCGATGTAGTCCGATTCGCTCGCTCCCATGCGGAAGACCAGTCGCCCGCGTCGCGTGGTCAGAGACCAGCCGGGGAACGGACCCGCAGCCGGTGCCTTCGAGAAAATCGTTCCTTCGGGAGCCGAGGAAGACAGCACATGCTCACCGTTCGGTGGGAACTGATTCCAGTCACTGAAGACCGGGTTGATCGGCTGAATCCATGCGGAGACGGAGAACTGGTCTCCGTAATCGACGTTCCCGAGAGACGCATCAAGCACTAACGAAGAGTTGAGCGGATTGGAGGGGGTGTACGGCGAAGCGAAGCGGAAGGAGTTCTCGCTGTCCGGCAGCAACGGAGACGTGATCGGGTCGGCAATGACATCCGTCAGAACACCCGTGAAGGAACCCGAACTGTCGGCAACGAACGTACCGCCGACGATGGTTTCCAGCGGCCAGCAGGCGAGGGAAGGAGCGGAGGGGAAGAGGGAGGAGGAAGATGAAGAAGAAACAGAAGATACAGAGGAAACAGAAGAAGCAGAGGATGAAGAGGAAACAGAGGATGCAGAAGACACAGAAGAAACAGAGGAAGAAGAGGAGCTCTGTGAAGACGAGGAGGAAGACGAAGAGCTGGAAGAGGACGAAGAGCCTTGGGGATTTTCGCAGATCCCTGCGGCGATGTTGCACGTTTGCCCGTCGAAGCAGTCAGTATTGTCCGTGCATGCGTCCACGCAGATGTTCTCCGGTTCGTCACAGATTTGCCCGCCCGAGCAGTCGCCGTCAACGAGGCAGAGATCCGTGCAGATGCCCGTGAGTTCGTTGCATGTTTCATCAATGTCGCAGTCGTTGCTGTCCGTGCAGGCGGAGACGCAGAGGCCGATCGTACGGTCGCAGACGAGGCCGCCTGTGCATTGGCTCGTCTCGGTACATGCCGGGGAAGGGGAGGAAGAGGAGGATGAGGAGGAAACAGAAGATGCAGAAGATACAGAGGAAACAGAAGAAGCAGAGGATGAAGAGGCGCCCGGCAATGACTGGCACGACACCGACGTGGTCACAGAAGCAGGCGTCATGAATCTGGAGTAGATGCGTACGTCATCCAGCACTCCGTGGAAGCCCGCGTTCTCGCTGCCGATGCGGACGGGTTCCGAAGTGAGTGGGGTTCCTCCGGCGGATGTTCCTTCGATCGTCACCGCCTGCTCCGTGCCGTTCACGTAGATCTTCATGCCCGAGGCGAGCCCCGATCCGTCATACGATGCAAGCACGCGGGAGAAAGCATTCAGCGGCAGAGCGTTCTGCGTTCTTACCACCAGTGCCTGCGCGGTGCTCTGCCCGATCGAAAGGAACAGCTTCTCTTCAAAGAGTCCGAGTGCCCAGCCCTGCCCGGTGGTCGGTGATGCCTTGCTCACGATGGGCGCGAAGTCGCCCGAAATCGGTTTCATCCACAGCGATAACGAGAATGCATCCGACAGAGTGAAGTCGAATGCCGGATCGTCGGGGATCGTGATGGCATCATTCACGCCGTCAAACGACAGGGCAAAGGAGCTGTCGCCGAGAGCCGACGGGAGATCGGAGGACCATCCGGCCCCGCTCACGATTCCGTCGTGATCGCCGAAGACATCCGCGACCGACGAGCCTGCGCCCTCCTCAAACGGCCAGCACGCCTCAAGGTCCGCATCGGGAGTGATGGAGGAGCTGGAGGAGGAAACAGAAGATGCAGAAGAAGCAGAGGAAACAGAAGATACAGAGGATGAAGATGATGAAGAGGAAGCAGAAGATGCAGAAGAAACAGAGGATGAAGAGGAGCTGGAGGAGCTACCGCCCTGCGAGTAGTCGGGAATGCCGTCATCATCTTCATCCAGAAAATCATCCGGATCATTCGGATCGGTCCCGTCCTGCTCCTCTACGTAGTCCGGCACGCCGTCATCGTCGCTGTCGAGGAAGTCATCCGGATCATTCGGGTCCGTGCCGTCCTGTTCTTCCACGTAATCGGGGACACCGTCTCCGTCACTGTCCAGGAAATCGTCGGGATCATTGGGATCGGTGCCCTGTCCGTCTTCCACGTAATCGGGGACGCCGTCTCCGTCGGTATCCCTGAAGTCATCCGGATCGTTGGGATCGGTTCCGTCCTGTTCCTCCACGTAGTCCGGCACGCCGTCGCCATCCGTGTCCAGGAAGTCATCGGGGTCATTCGGGTCCGTTCCCTGCTGATTCTCGATATGATCCGGCACGCCGTCTCCGTCACTATCGACTGCGGTTCCGCCCGGACAGCTGTTTGCCGGGCGCAGGCCCATGCCGCAGATGAAGCACATGTCGATTTGCGACATGAAGTAGTACAGCTTGGGGCCGTCCTCAATGCGCGAGAAGCGGTTGATTTCCTGATAGAGCGACAGCTTGTCCTGATCCACGAACGACAGTTCCCGCGGCGAAATGTAGAAGTCCCCGTCGAAGAGTTCGCGACCCGTTCTGCCGGCGTCCTGATTGGTCTGTTCGTTGCCCGTGTACTCGTACCCCCAGAACCGCGTGGCGGTCGGATCGGGGGTGAGGGATGACGTGAGCGCGGTGTCGTAATCCGCGGGACAGCGCACCAGGTTATGTTCATCTGCCTGAATGAGCGCACCGAGCTGCGAATCGGTTTGGCTGTAATTGTTGATCGGAATACCCGCAACCTGCCCTACGAGACCGGACGGAAGCGTGACGGACTCGAACGACAACGTCGGCAACAACACCGGCATGTCATCGGGCCGTTGTCTCGTCACGGTCGCGACGACCGTCGTGACGACCACGATGGCGGCGACCGTCAGGAGGAAGAGTTTTCCGAGACTCATTGGAGAGAGAATAGAGGGAGGAGAAGATGGCGGCAAATCGCCACGTTCAGGAAAAGAGGGTCAGGGGGAAACCGTGATCTGCACCGTGATCGACGAGTGCGGCTGGATCTGTTGGCCGACCTCTTCGATCGCCGAGAACGTGAAGAGGTACGTGCCGACATGGCTTGCAAGCGGCGTCCACGAGAGCACGCCGTTCTGGAACGACAGCTGTTCGCTCACGTCGTTCTGCCATCTTCCCGAAAAATTGAAGAGCCACAGTGCATCGAGAGGCGTGATGAATCCGTCGTCGTTCATGTCCATGTGTTCCGTCGACGGTGTCGCCGCGCCACCGCCGTTTGCATTCAACCACGCGATAATGCCGGCTCCGTCGGAGAAATCCACGCGGTTGTCCTCATTGACGTCGCACTGAGACGTAAAAGGAGAGACCGCGTACGTCAGGCTCGTGAGCGGGTTTGCCGGCAGCAGAGGCGAGGAAGTCAGAGCGATCTGGAACGGGACCCCGACCTGGGCCGTGTACTGACACGGCATGGATCCCAGAACCGGTACGCCTCGTCCGTCCTGCGTATTGTGAATCTGCAGGTCGCAGAGGTACGGAGAGGAGGGAGTGATGTTCCCGAACCCGGAGAGGGGACTGAAGTCGCAGCTGCTTGATGCGAGCGGGCCCGTATCCGCGATGGAGGAAGAAGAGGAAGAAGATGAAGAAGAAACAGAGGAAACAGAAGATGCAGAAGAAACAGAGGAAGCAGAACTCGAAGACGATGATGTCGGCGTGATCGAAATACCCGGAATGTCGTTGCCGCTCACGACGCGCCTGTAGATGCGCACGTCATCAAGTCTTCCTATGAGGTGATTCGTGTCGATGCGGCCCAGGTACAACGGGGCCGATCCCGCGGAGTAATTCGAAGGTGCCGGAAGCGACGGGCCCGCTGCCATCGGCAGCGGGGAACCGTTCTGATAGATCTGCACTCTGCTACCAAGAGGTTTCGTGCCATCGTGCGTTACCAGAAGATGCGTGAAGACGGCGCCGCCAGAGATGGGAAAGCTCGTCGAGTAGCGGTAGGGAGTGCCGGCCGACACGTCTCCGTCATACAGATCGAAGACGACCGTCCCGCCCGGGTTGAGCGCCAATACATAGCCTTTCCGCACCGGAGAAAGCGTCTGCTTGCTCAGGATCGGTACCTGCACGCCGGGCGTGTGGGTATTGAGGATCCACGCTGCAATCGAGAATGAATCAGTCGGCCCGAAGTTCAGGCTTTGCCCCGCGCCGCTCACCTGCACATACTCCGCCGATCCGACTTGATCGAGGCGCAGTGCGAATGGATTGGAGGGCGGGATCGATGGGGTGGCGATTGAGAACCACTCCAGCGAACCGACCGCGGTGCCATGGTTACCGGCTCCCGATTTATCCTGCACGTCCCCGTTTCCGTTGTTGAAGTTCCAATAGCCGACGAAGGTGGGATCACCGGAAGAAGAGGAGGAAGAAGATGCAGAGGACGAAGAAGAAACAGAAGATGAAGAAGAAACAGAGGAAACAGAAGATGAAGAAGAAACAGAGGAAACAGAAGAGATAGAGGATGATGAAGATGAAGACGACGAACTCACAGGCTGCTCCCCCGCGCACCGGAACGTGAAGGTACTTGCAGCCGTCACGTAGTACGTCTTTCCCTCCTCAAACGTCACGAGCGAATCCGCAACGTCAAACCCGAACGATCTCCCCGTCCATCGATCCGGAGCCGCGACCGTCGCATTCCTCTCCGTCACCGCCCCGTCCGTGTACTCGTACGCTCTCAACTCCGTCGCCCCCAGTTCTTCCGGCGCAAGCCACGTCCCGACAGGAGGATCTCCCGACGGACACGTCACGATGCCCGCATATCCCGATGGAATCTCCACTTCCTCTCCGTGCGCAAGCGCCGCAACACGCACGTCCCGCCCGCCGATCTGCGTATCCTGTCCGTCGATGAGCGTCGCGGGGCCAGCGCCGAAGCGACTCAGGACGAAAAGCAAGATGACGACGGCTCCCGCAAAGACAATAGCCGCGATTCCTATGCGCCGATGCGAGGAGGGGGCAGGCATGCTGATCGGAACTGATGGTAGCGGTGAAAGGAATTTGTACGCAACGTCGCGCTCTCACAACTCACCAGCGATGTGCCGCAGATACTGGAGGAAGCCGGCGTTGATGCCTCCCGGCAGCAGCAAGTGGCGGATGCTCCGGAGCGTGTTGGTGCCGTGCGCTTCGTTCCTCTTCGGAACATCGACGATGTAGTAGCCGCGAAGCGAGAAGATGTACTCCGTCTTCATGCCCTGTTCCGGCGGCTCCGGTGCCGCGAAGGACAGATCCACATGATCGCCCTTGTGCATGACGTGACGTTTGCCGTCCTCCGCAAGCAGCGGTGACCGCGCGTCCCGTCCGTCGTTCGCCACCGCATGCGACAGGGGAATGCGTTCCACGATCATCGGACTGTCCGGGGTCCAATCGATGCCGGCGGCGTTGTACAGGTACCAGCCGACCGAATGTAACCGCACGCGGACCTCATTCCCTTGGATGCCCGTAAGATCGATCGGCAGGACGAAGTCATCCCAGTGGCGGTAGTTGCCGGGCTTGATGACGCCTTGCTTGATCCACTCGTCCCCGTTCCACACTTCCACGTGCAGGTAGAGTTTGCCGATGTCGAGATTCCGGTCGAGCAGGTGCCCTATGCGGAGCAGCGACAGGAGCGCATCGAAGAATTCCATGCCTTTCTGCCCGAAGGAGATCGAGTGTTCGTACGCAACGTCATCCATGATGTCTGCGGTTTCCACGTTCAGCAGAAGCTTCGCAGATTTTCCGGCATCCGTCGGTTTCGTGAAACCGAGCGTGATCCAGTGCGAGAGATCATCGGGACTGCGTGCCTGCACGGACACGGGATCGATCTCCAGGATCTCTTCGTCTTTCTCGTGCAGTTCCGTGAGACAGTCTTCACCCTCGCTCGTCATACAGGAAGCGGGTGCCTCAAGCTGGCCCACCGTGTGCGGAACGCCATGGACGTCGGGAAGGACGCGCGCATCCGGATTGTCGTGCGTGACCGATCGCAGTGAGAAGGTATCGATGTAGGAAATCTCATCGCGCTCCTCGGTCACGCGGACGCGCAGTGTTCCGTCGGAATCGACGAGAGCGGGCAACGCCCCGTGCGAGGTGTCTTCGAGGCTCGCGAAGAAGGAGAAGGGAATCGCCTCGTTCTGCAGCACGAACTCGTCGCCGTTCCAGGCGTAGATGAAGGGGCAGCTGGAGGTGTCGTCCTCGTCGACGCAGATGCCGCCGGGCGCGCAGAGGAATCCCGCGCTGCACCCGTTCCCCGGACAGAAGCAGCTCGTGCTGCCCTGTTCACAGGTCAGCCCGCCGCAGGGATTGCTGCCGTCAACATTGTTGCACGCCCAGGTTTGCGTCGCCTCGCAACACGTCACTCCCTCCGGACACCAGAGCCCCGTCATAGGCGAACCTCCGCAGGAGGCGGTCTGTTCACAGGTGTCCGGGGAACAGACCCATCGCGGGTCCCTGAAGGCGCACACTTCCTCGCCGTTCTCCATGGCGCACCACTCTTCGCCGACGCAGCAGGTCCATCCGCCCGTGCACGTGATGGCGGCAGGAGGTTCGCCGCACATCGCGACGCTCGATGTGCTCGCGCTGCTTGTCGATGAGGAGGAAGATGACAAGCTGGAAGAGGTACTCGAGGACGTCGAGCTGGACGAGGAACTGGAAGACGAACTCGAAGTGGAACTGCTCGTCGATGAACTGGAGGAAGAAGAGGATGAAGAGGAAGGAGAGGAAACAGAGGATACAGAGGATACAGAGGATGAAGAGGGGGATGCGGATGATGCGGATGATGCGGATGATGCAGAGCTGCTGGAGGAATCCGGCGGGAGGCAGGTTTGTGCCCCGCACGTCACGACGCAACCGTTCTCGATGACGGGATTCGGATAGATGCAATTGAAGTCGGGCACGCAGGTTTCGATGCCGGGACACGGAGACGATCCCTGTGAGCCGCCGGAACTTCCCTGTCCTCCCGAACTTCCCATTCCTCCGGACCCTCCGATCCCTCCCGCCGATGAAGACGACGAACTCACAGGCTGCTCCCCCGCGCACCGGAACGTGAAGGTACTTGCAGCCGTCACGTAGTACGTCTTTCCCTCCTCAAACGTCACGAGCGAATCCGCAACGTCAAACCCGAACGATCTCCCCGTCCATCGATCCGGAGCCGCGACCGTCGCATTCCTCTCCGTCACCGCCCCGTCCGTGTACTCGTACGCTCTCAACTCCGTCGCCCCCAGTTCTTCCGGCGCAAGCCACGTCCCGACAGGAGGATCTCCCGACGGACACGTCACGATGCCCGCATATCCCGATGGAATCTCCACTTCCTCTCCGTGCGCAAGCGCCGCAACACGCACGTCCCGCCCGCCGATCTGCGTATCCTGTCCGTCGATGAGCGTCGCGGGACCCGCGCCGAAGCGGTGCAGCACGAAGAGCGTGAACGCCACCGCGCACGCGCCCGCGAAGATGAGGATGAGCCGTCTGGTGGAAGGCGAAAGATCCGGCATGGGCGCTTTGCATGGCATCGTACAGGACGCGCGGGCGAAAGGGGAACACCTCCCCGCGGACGTCCGTCGCACGGAGAGATGCTTTCCTCAGGGAGCACGTAGCTCCTACTTCGCGGTTTCCTCGATCCGCTTCTCGCGGATCACGTTCACTTTGATGACGCCGGGATACGTAAGCTCGGCTTCGATCTTCTTCGCGATGTCCTTCGCAAGTTTCTGCTGCTGCAGATCGTCGACCTTGCCCGCGTCCACGAAGACGCGGATTTCGCGTCCCGCGGAGATCGCGTACGCCTTCGCGACGCCGTCGAAGCTTTTCGCCGTGTTCTCAAGTTCCGTGAGACGCTTGATGTAGGCCTCCATCGACTCGCGCCTCGCACCGGGTCTGGCGCCGGAGATCGCGTCGACCGCCGCGACGATGAACGCTTCGGGCGTCTCGATCGGTACGTCCTCATGGTGAGCGGCGATACAGTGGATCACCTCCGGTCGGACCTTGAAGCGCTTGGCGATTTCCACGCCGATCTCCACGTGCGTGCCCGACACCTCATGGTCGAGCGCCTTGCCGACGTCATGCAGCAGGCAGCCTTCCACGACGACGCCTGCATCGGCGCCGAGTTCTTCGGCCATGATGCGTCCCATGTGCGCCATCTGGATCGAGTGCTTCAGAATGTTCTGTCCGTAACTCGTGCGGAAGCGCAGGCGACCGATGATCTTGATGAGCTCCGGCGGGTACCCGCTGATGCCGAGTTCTTCGGTGGCGCGCTTGCCGAACTCCGTCATCATCTTGCCGACCTGCTCTTTTACCTTATTCACGACTTCCTCGATGCGGGCCGGTTGAATGCGTCCGTCTTCGACGAGCTTCTCCATGGCGAGCTTCGCGACGTAGCGTCGCACCAGATCGAAACCGGAAATGACGATTGCGCCCGGTGTGTCATCGATGATCACGTCAACGCCGGTCGCGGATTCGAAGGCGGCGATGTTGCGGCCCTCCTTTCCGATGATGCGTCCCTTCACGTCATCCGACGGAAGCTGCACCACGGTCGTCGTGGATTCGGCAGACACTTCCGCCGCGTAGCGGTGCATCGCCTCCGTGATCAGATTCCTCGCATGTTCCTCCACTTCTTCTTCCGCCTGCTTCCTGCGCTCCTTAATTGTCTTCGCAAATTCGCCCGAGAACTCTTTTTCGATTTCCTTCATGAGTTCCTCCTTCGCCTGCTTCTCGGAGAGTTTTGCCACGTTCTCAAGCGCACTCCTATGCTGGGCCGAAGCATCGGCAAGTTCCTTCTCGGTCTCTTTCAGCTTCTCCTCTTTATCGCTCAGGCGCTTGATGGTGTCTTCCACTTCGCGCGCCTTCTTGGTGACGGATTTTTCCTGTTCCTCCACGCGGGCGGCATCTTTCTCGGCTTTCGACATCAGCTCCTGTGCCTGTAGTTTCGCTTCGCTCAGAATTTCCTTCGACTGCGCTTTCGCTTCCAGTTCCTGCGATTTCAGCTTGCTTCTGGCTTCCACGATTTTGACCTGCACGTCCTGCAACTCCTTCTCTTTTCCGTCGATTTCGGACTGCAGACGCGTGCTGATGCGTTTTCCCGTGGAGAACCAGAACCAGCCTGTCAGAAGACCGAGCAGTAAACCCGCAAGTAATGCGAGAAAAATGATGGTGTAGGGCATGGATGAGAGGGGCAAAGAATAGAGATGCCGCCTCCCTCAGACGGGAATTTCAGCAGAAGCGCAGGCCGATCCGGAAAGACAGAACGGACGAATGATGTTCAATGCTCGTGTGAAAAACCTTCATGACGGAGGGAAAAGCGGAGGAAAGTGCGAATGAATGAGTCCGAGACTCGCGTGAATGACAAGTATGAGGAAAGAGTCACAAATGCTTCCCCTTCAGTGTACCGATCCAGCGAAAAAAATCGAGGGGCAAATTATTGGCTTGAGAAAGGGCTCTTCACGGAATCAAGCCGAGGAAAAAGATTGCGCTCTACGCCTCTTCATGGTGCGGGCAATGCTTCCTGCTCGCGATCGGTCGCCCTGCTCCGTAGAGTCCGCGTTCCTGTGCGTTTCGTCGCTTCCGCCGCCGGCAGTATGGTGCTCCTGTCTCTCTGGCTCTGGGTGCCTTCCGGGCAGCACGGCATGCATGCCCACGCGATGGATGCAGTGACGGCATCAGGTCACATCGCGGGTGCATCCTCCGGCTCTTCGGTGTTGCCACCTGCCTGCACGGAGGAGCAACACGCCGCGATCATCGTGGAAGCCGGAGGAAATACGCGTTCGTTCGTGGACCTGAAGGCCGAGATTCTTCCCGGGGGAGAGGGGACGTTCTGCCGCATTGATTTCGGCGACGGCGCTACGAGCAAAGAGTGCGACCCTCCTGCTCATTACTATCAAGAAACGGCTTCCTATAAAGTGATGCTCGAAGCAACGACACAGTGTGGCAATACGTTGATACAGTCTCTCACGCTGTCGATCGAGGTGGAGGAAGACCCCGTGGAAGAGGGAGCGGAGGATGATCCATCCGGGGCCGGCGACCCGGGTACGTGTCAGCCGTTTCTCTCGGGCATCTGGATCTCGGAATTCCTGCCGAATCCGGAAGGAGACGAAGCCGAAGGGGAGTGGATCGAGCTTGCGAATGACAACGCCTTCCCCGTCACGCTCTGCGGTTTCGTTCTGGACGATGAGGAAGGCGGGAGCAAACCGTATGCCCTCGACGAGGTGACGATCCCGGCTCAATCCTTCCTTCTCCTGCCGCGCAACCTCACGGGTATCGCGCTCAATAACGATGACGATCAGGTACGTCTCCTCGCACCCGCCAACCCGGGGAGTGACGAATTGCTGCTTCTCGCCAGCGTCGGATACGGCAAGGCGCCCGAGGGATCGAGTTACACCTCGGCAGACGGCGGCATGAACTACCGCTGGACGACGGAACCCACGCCGAATGCCGCTGCAATCCCGCTTCCTCCCAGGCTCCCTCCGCCGCGGGTCGTGATCGCCTCCGCACTGCCGAATCCCGCGGGTCCCGACGCGGGAAACGAGTGGATCGAGCTCTTCTCGCTCGCAGGGGAAGAGATTGACCTCGCGGGCTTCTCCCTCGTTCGGGCAACCCAGCGCTCAACTCTCGGTGCGCTCTCCCTGCCGCCCCGCACGCTCATCCGTCTTTCGGGTGATGAGCTCGGACTCACGCTGCCGAATAGCGGAGGGGAAGTCGTGCTGCTCGATCCCTACGATGCCTTCGTCGCGTCACTCTCGTGGGAATCTTCGTCCGAAGGAGAACCCGTGCGGCATGCCCTGCCACAGGGTTCCGTCATTCGTAGCACCGTGGCAAACGTGGAGGACGGCTCCACGCTCTCTATCGTCCCTCTCGATCCTCCAGATTCTTTCGCGATGTACAACTCTCTTAAGGTGCGCCTGCTTGGAGTCAAAGCTCCTCCACTCATCTCGGATGATCCTGACATGAGGCATCATGCAAAGGAAGCACGCGATGAGCTTCGAGCCCTGATACAAGGTGAAGAAGCAGAACTACAATTTGATACGATCACCTGGGACAAAGAGGGGAATCTCCTTGCCTACCTTCGACTGCCCGGCGGTCAGGGTATCCAACAGGAGATGGTTAGAACAGGCTTTCTGAGTGCCGATGAAGCAGTCGAGCATACGAAGCGAGGGGAGTTTCTCTCATTGCAACAGGAAGCGAAGAGTGAGGGAGTCGGAATCTGGAAGGAGGACGAAGAGGATGAGGAAGAAGCAGAGGAAACAGAAGATGCAGAAGAAACAGAGGAAGCAGAGGTTGAGGAATCAGATGACGAAACAGGCGTGCAATCCACGCTTCCTGCCCAGGACGAAGATGAGGAAGATTTTTCCTCTTACGGAAGGGCTGAAGTGATGATTACAGAAGTCTATGCACGGCCGAAGAAGGGAGTGGAAGAAGATGAAGAATGGCTTGAGGTAGTGAATATCGGCACATCGGAAGCCCATCTTGGAGGCATCTCCCTCGAAGATGTAGCACTCGTGAAGAGCAGAGTTTTCGTCTTTCCTCAGGGCTTTCTTCTGCAGGAAGGCGAACGAAGAGCACTCCCGAAGACCCTCACGAAGCTCAGTCTCAATGACGGTGGTCAAGAACTCGTCCTGCGCGACCCTCTTGGCGAAGAGATCCAGCGCTTCAACTATCCTTCCGTGAAGGAAGGCTATGCCTACGCTTTTGACGGCGACGAATGGTGCCTCACGTCCGTGCCAACCCCTGGGGCAGTCAATGCACTGTGTACAGCAGCAACTGAGCCCGCAATCGCACGCAAATCATCGAACGCAGCGAAGGCATCGACGGTCGGGGTTGCAGCTCCTAGCACTCCCGCCCTTTCCGCGCTCTCTGCTCTCAAGATCAAGTACCGGAATGTGGTCGCAAGAGAAGAGGATGAGGGTCGGAGTCAGGAGCAATCACGGGCATTCTCGGGTGTGTTTGCGGGGATGAATATGATGAAAGGTGAGACGCAATCAATCCATGAGTCGAATGCAAGTATAGGGCAGAGCTATGACAAACTTGGAACAGTTGGATGTTTGATAGTGATAGGCTTGACGTTTGTCGCCATTGGTTCAACAAAAAGTCGCCTACGAGAGGGCCGTAAAAGTGTGGCTTGATTTGACGAAGAAATGTGAGATGAATGTTGTTTAGAATTCCTATGTATGCTATAATACAAGGATTACAACACAAACATGAGCAAAAAACATACAACCCCACATTCCCTCCCGGAGGATCGGGAAATCCCCATGAATCAAATGGGCCAAAATCCTTCACGCAGAACCGTGGCCTCCATGAACGAGTCAACGCATAGAGCAGTTGAGGGAACCGGCGCGTTAATTCCTCCGCAGGAACCGTCTCAAAGAGTCAGCGCATCATCTGAGTATTTTTTCGGTCCAAAATCCAACCTGCATGCTCCGGCAAAAATTCTCACGGGAAACAGTCCTGCAGTTCGCACTCTCACGGCCCCTATTTGGTGGCCGCTTCGTGAAGCGGCAAGATTCGTGAGTCCCCGAAGAAATGCGAAGGCGCTTGGCAATCTTCTCACCGGCAAGAATACATTGGCAAAAGCCGCCACGTCTCCAGCATGGTTTCCCGTTCGCACTGCCTGGAGATTGGGAAAGGGTGCAGTGAAAGGCTTTTTGCCCTCAGAGTATCCTTATGCGGACTTACGACCGGCAGAAAAAGCTTCTGCCAACATAGGACGCTTCATACGATACATGTTTACTTCAACACCAAGGTAAATCTCATGGTTCAAGATGCTTCCAATCCGGCGGAAATTCCGAGAGCCCCGGCCGTGCCGGATGCGCAGTTGCCTCCGGATGAGCGCCCCGATGAGCGCGGTTCCTTGTTAGAACCGAATATCGCGCTTCTCACGATTCATCTTCGTGAAGATTTGAAGGAGGGAAAAATGCAAATGACCGATTTGGAAGAATGGAGTCTTCGTCCCTGGAAGGCCTATGAATTCTTACGTGGTCGTGGAAATGATCAACTCTTGGATGCCGTTGCATGGAAAAATCTTCATGAATGGTTTCATGCGGCCGATTCATCTGTTGATCCGCTTGAACGAGACAAGAAGTTCAATGAATGGGCACAAAACCGTCCGGAGGACGCAGCTCATCTCAGGGAAGTTATTCTCGGTATTCAAGTAGCCCTCCAGGAGCAACTGAAAATTTATGCGAATACACGTGAAGAGTTGGAGCAAGATCGACTCGGCAATCCGGTGGAGAATGTTTTACTCAAGACAAAAGAGTATGTGGTGGATGAATTTACCGAGCATCCAATCACAAGTGCGGGTGTCGTGCTGTCCGGTTACATGATGTACACCTTGATTAAAGATAAGCCCGCATGGAAAGCGGTCAAATGGGGGGCATCGTTAAGCCTTTTGTATGCGTTCGTGACAGACAAATTCGGCACTCCTACGGAAGCTGCTGCGGCGCTTGCGAAGAAAATCGGTGTTCCTGCCACTGCGCTGTATGAGTTGCGCGACACGATTCATAGAGGCGTACGCGCCGAAGGCGAGGGTTCTCTATCATCGTACCTGCACAATGAAATTGAAATATACGACGAATACGAACGCGCGTTGTTTGATGCATTTTTGGTTACGAATCCGAAGCAGTTTATTGAATGGTATAACGCAGCAAAAAAGTGGGAATTTGGGACGGAAGAGCAGCCGCCTGCATTTCCCGATGATGCTGCGATGGCTTTGAGTGCAATGAACGGCAAAGGTCGGATGCCATCACGCTGGTCATCGCTGACTGACGCTGAGAAGACTCGAGCGTTTCTGAAAGTGAGCGACAAAAGCCTCGATAAAATGCATGCATACTCTGGTTCTGTAAGCTCAACGCCGATTGCCTATCTTGATGAAAAGTATGTCAGCGGCACGTATTTTGATCGTTTGTATGCCGAGTGGTATGCGGAATGGGAACGAGAGCATCCGGGCATGTCCGGCGCCATGGGTCGGATTGCAACTGAAACGAAAGAAATTACCGATGCCATGCGAAGCCATGTGATTGCGGCAAGTGGCACCATGACATTCCTTGACGTCTTCATGATAGAGCTGCCTGCGGGCAAGCGTGATGAAATTGCACGATACGGAGGGAAAGGCTCGGCAACGCCCGAGGCAGTGTTCGGAGTCTTGAATAAGGCTGCGGAAATGACGGCTTGGGCTCTAAGTACGGGATATGATTATGTGACAAAAACCGTTCCTTCGGCAGTGGAAGAAGTATGGCAAAAGGATATTGCTCCCAGATTGCCTGAAATGCCTTACGAAAATTTTGAGGATGCATTTCTCGATCTTGGTGCCAAGCTTGCCTCCGCAAAAGATGCGACCGAAGAGACGATGATCGAGCTGACGGCGAATATTCCGACGTGGGAAGAATTGAAAGAAGCGGGAATCGCAATCGGGGAAAAGGCCGAGGGCGTTTGGAAAATGACAAAAAAAGAGGCGGCAGAACTGTGGAATAGCTTGTTTCCGGAAACCCCCGTTGACCCGGGAATGCCGGGGTCTCTTGAATCTCCCCCTGATGTCGGTTACCCCGCAGGCCCCGATACCCCTCTTGATGTCGGCTACCCCGCAGGACCGGATACCCCTCCCGAATCTTCTCGTTCAGACTCTGCAATCAATCCGGGAATGCCCAGTGCGCCTGCTTCCCCGGATGAAGGTGTGATAGAGACGGTTGATGAGAATCCGATTTGATAAAGACAACGCCAGCATCATAACTATTATAAGGTTCGTTGCCAGGTGCGTATCACAATGCCGGAACGATGATCATTTTTTCTTGTGACTTTATTCTCTGGTCCCCGTCTTCATGGATTGCGCAGATGCGCACGTCTACTTCCCCGCCCAGAGGCGCAATACTTCCGGGAATCATAAATTTCCCTTCCTCATCAACATTCACCACTTTGTACACATTCGCTCCTCTTGCCGAAACTTCCGCAGAAATCGTGAGACCCGCTTTTGCGGGCGGATATGGAAATGTAATGCCGATCATTCTTCCGCTTGCTATTTGGATGGCGGATGCATCGACGAATTTTTTGGGTTCGCCATAGATTTTCGTATTGTACTCATCATCATTCGTGAACAATGCGTCTCCTACCATGCCCGCTGTTGCCAATCCTATAATTCCCGTTGCGGTTCCATAGAGAAACTCGCGACGGCCTTTCAATTTTGCGTTGCGTACATCATTCAACGTGCTTTCGATTTTTTGACGTGCCGGATGGCGACGCACCACATTGCCGGGCAGGTCGCTTGATGCCGAAGCACGGCTCCCCAAGACCTTGCCGATTGAATGACGGCCGAACGCCCAAATATTTCGCAAAGTTGTTGCAGTTTTTTCTCTTGTTGTTTCATCCTTCTTTTCCATTGTTTCATTCGGCCACGATAGTTTTAATAGACTCTGTAAGCGCGCTTCAATGCGCGTGAGAAGTTCGGGGAGTCGAGCATCCAATGGAATGTCATGATCATGTTTCTCAATATCAAAGATGCTGTGGATCTCATCCACAAGCTTCTCGATTTTTTCGGTGCTTTCTTTTCCGCGGATTGCCTCCTCAAGTTTATTGCACAGATTGCCGAAATACCTCATTTCGGGCTCATAGTTTCTGCATTCGTCCTTCTCTGCGAGAGGACTAAGTTCCCCATACCCTTTTGGACCAGTTTCAGACATAATTGAATAATAACATTTTAATTAATAATTGTCAATATTTTAAAAAAGAGGCAGAAGTAGAACTTCTGCCTCTCATTGCGAACCTTTTCATTCATTGGTGCTGGCCGGGTCCAGGAACTGCAACCGGTGGAGAGTTCCTGTAGATCTGATTGGGATCGTACAGATAGAACATCACACAGTGGGGCTTTGCCCCATTGGTGTTGTACCTATCGCTATGCACAGCTTCAGGCACTCCTCCTTCAAAATAGGCGGCCCATGCCGTGCCAGGCGGAGGGGGATCCAGTTTGTAATATCCTGGATCTTCGACGTGAATCAGTTCTGGTGACGGAGCCGGCAGCTGTTCACATGAAGAAGGCAGATACGCTCTGCCTTCTTCTGGAAAGCTTGGGTACATTACGCAGAGCACATAACACAGCGCAAAACCCCAGCCTGCCGACACGATGGCGAGCCCGGTGTGTCTCCCGGAAACTCGTACTGGATCTGATTGTGGGAAGCTTCCCACCCAGATCCAGAGCATGATTCCAAGTCCTATAACGGTGACCAAAATAACGGGCAGTGACATACATGTCTCCTTTTTCTGTGAATGACAAAGATCGCAGAAGTAATAATATAATATTAATACATTTTTGTCAAAAAAGGCCCCAAGGATACTCTTGGGGCTTGTTCGCTGATCAGTACGTATCGATTGGTACCGAATCCCTGAATCTTTCCTCCCTTTTGCATCTGTGAGAAAGGAAATCGTTCGCTTTCCTTTTCTTCCAATGTGCGAAAGGAACGTGCCGAATTTCGGCAAGGACCTTTTGACTGCGGGAATCTTTCAGAATGATGGTTCCGAACCCTCCAAGGATAAGTTCCAGCCAATCGGGATAAACCTCCTCTACCTTTTGATAGGCGCCCGAAGCTTCGAATGCTTCTATTCGTTCAGCGAACGAAATGTGTTCCCACTCGCTTTCGGAGAGAATCCATACCGAGGAAAGGCGAGTGTAGGTGAGCATACTTGCCCAGGCTGCCGTCAGCAGAATGGAGAGCAAGAAAGCGCTTCTGCGTCCGTATTCAAAATCAATCGATGTGTATACCCACCCGACGGCTTCGAATAATCCTTTATTTCCAAAGACCATCGCGAGGATGAGGTAGAGCACGAGGAGCAGAAGAAACGTGATGAAGAACAGGCCTCTTTTCAAATCTCCCCCAAGGGTAATAATCACAAAAAAGGAGAGTCCGGTGTAAAAAATGCCCAGTGCTTCGTTCGAAACGATGTGCCATGCGTCGAGAGGGAACAATAGATACCCTGCTGCGAGCAGGGGCCAGGTAAGGATGAGTGGCGGAAAGTCATAAATTTTTATCTTGTTCTCAAGAGCCATGATTCTATTCCCCTATGGAAAAATCAGTGATTCGACAATGTGAAAGATCAACAAGACAAATAATCTGCTACTTTATAGATATTTGTCAAATACCTCGTTCCTGGCTTAATACAAGCCATTTATTGTAGAATTTTAGAAAACATGCTACAATAGTAAGAAATGCCAACACCCACACCGACAGCGCTCCTCACGCCGCAGGAACTCTACGATGCGATGATGCAGGTCATTGAGCCCGATCTCATGACGGAGAACGTGCGTACGCTTGATGCCAAGTATGCGGGGGAAACACCTGTCGAGAGGCGCGAGCGCTTCTATCACTACGCCGTCTCGCTCGACATCTGCAGAAACGCCATCGAACGTTTCGGCAACGAGCTTGAAGAGGACATGAAGGATCTGATTGCCGCCATGACGCGGCATGTGCAGGCCGAAGATGAGAAGAAGCTGCAGCAGTTGGAAGACTCTCTTCATCAATTCCCCTCCGATCATGCCTCCTGATGCTCCGAGCGCCGGTCCGCAGGCAGGCGATCCGCAGAATGCCTCTCCCGAGGCAGCTTCGCTTGGCGAAGGCTATCCGCACGATTTCCTGGATACTGCACATGAAAAAACGGATGCCGACGCGGAAGAGCAGAAGAATGCCTCCGACGCGGATGCTGAAAAGACCTCCGAAAAAGAGCAGATGGAGAAGATCGCCGCGAATATCAACCAGCTCTTCGCGATGATCGGCGAACTCTTCAGGCAGAAATTCTTCCCCGGTACGAGAGGCAGAAAGGTCGATGTTGCCGCGGCGAAAGGCCTCGCAGAAGATGAAGCGGCACAAAAAGATCCGGACAAGCCGGAGGAGACCGCGAAGGAGAAGGCCGAAACAAATACTGCGCTCAAAACGCGTGCGGCAGACACGGCCCAGCAGATGAAGGAGGCATACGGGCACGAATCCAAAAAAGCTCGCCCGCCGCGAGGGGGTGAGATCCGCCCTTTCTATGAAAGGGATGAAAACGGCGCGATGATCCAGGTCCGCAGGGAATTCAATTCCTCAACGGGTCAGTTTGAGAAGGAAGTGAGCCGCCGATCCGTCGCCGATATTCGCAAAGAAGTCTTTGAAAAACATGCCCGCGACAAGGCCGCTCGCGAAGTGGAGAAGGTGAGTGACCCCGAGGGAGACCGCATCTTCGCCATGTGGAGATCGGGCCGCTACTCCGGATACCTGCGCGACAGGGCAAATCGTCGTGCTGCCGAGCGCATCATGAACGAGGGAAAGAGCGGAGATGCCTGGCGCGAGCTTGACAGACGTGAGCGTGATCTTGCGCAGAACAAATTACCGCCGATTGATGAAACCGTCGCGTACACAAACTATCGTGTGAACCCCAATCCCCGCGCCGAAGCCGAGAGGATTGTGAAGGAATCGGTCGAAGGTCCCATTACTCCCGAACAGCGGGCGGAAGGCGAGCGCATCCTGCGCGAGAATAATCTCTTCACTCAGGAATCGTACGAACGGTATGCCAGGGAGCAGTGGAACAACGAGACGCAAGGAAAAGTGGCGCTCACGTTCGATCAGATGGAGAAGGTGAATCCGCGCTTCGGCCCCGATGGCGTAATGCGTCAGGAGGGAGGTCCGCAATTCGTGAATGAAACGGAGAGATTCGTGAGGGAGAACGGCTTGGATCGATACATTGTCGATGAAAAGAACAACAGCGTTGTGTTCTATAAGGAAAATGGTCAGTCGGCGGTCTTTCTCGATGCCAAGGGCAACGAGATAGAGCGAATCGTGAATCCACTTGGAGCAATTGTCTCTCCTGATTTCCTGCGCAGACGACTTCAAGAGAAGTCAAAAGAGAGAACCGAGCCACCTTCTTCTCCTCTCAATCCGGGAGCGGACAGATTCGATAACGTCGCCTAAGTTTGGGCATAATGTGTCGGGCTTTTGCGTGAGAGTCTTTTTCGCTATGCTGCCCCGGAACTTCCCATGGCAACCCTCCTGCTTCAAGACGGAACGGCTTTCACGGGAGCGTCGTTCGGTGCGCCCGTCGACACCGACGGGGAAGTGGTTTTCAACACGGGCATGGCCGGGTACACGGAATCGATGACCGATCCCAGCTACCGCGGACAGATCCTCACGTTCACGTATCCGCTCATCGGCAACTACGGTGTGCCGAGTGCGAAGCTGAACAAGTGGGGATTTTCGGAAAACTACGAGAGCGAGCACATCCACGTGCGCGGGATCGTGGTGTCGCAAGAGAGCAGAGAGTTCAAGCATTTCGCCGCGGTGAGTTCGCTGCATGAGTGGATGACGCACCACAAGATCCCCGGCATCACGGGCATCGATACGAGGGCACTCACGAAGAAGCTGCGTGAGCACGGCGTCATGCTCGGCAGGATTCTGCAGGATGATGTCCGCGCTCAAGAATCCGATACGAACATCGATGACCCGAATGTGCGGAATCTCGTCGCGGACGTGAGTATCGACAAGCCCGTCACCTACGAGCCCGACGAACCCCGCGCCGACCGCAAGGCGATCGTCGCCTTCGACTGCGGCATGAAGCGCAACATCATCCGTTCATGGCTGAAGAGGGGAGTAACGGTGCACCGCGTTCCCTGGAATTTCGATCTGGCTTCGTCCGACCTGCGCTACGACGGCGTTTTCATCAGTAACGGTCCGGGCGATCCCGCCATGTGCAAGGAGACGATCGCGCAGATCAGTTGGGCCCTTGGGAAAGGCATTCCCACCTTCGGCATCTGCCTCGGCAATCAGCTGCTGGCACTCGCCATCGGCGGCGAAACGTACAAGCTGAAGTACGGGCACCGTGGCGTCAATCAGCCCTGCGTCGAGGGCGAGGGCAAGAAGTGCATCATCACCTCGCAGAACCACGGGTTTGCGGTTTCGGAGAAACTGCCCGCGGGCTGGCAGGTGTGGTTCACGAATGCGAATGACGGCACGGTGGAGGGCATACGCCACGAATCGGGAAAATTCTTCTCCGTGCAATTTCACCCCGAAGCCTGTCCCGGACCGGAAGACGCCAATCATCTGTTCGACGAGTTTCTAAAGATTCTCTGAGCAGCGGCGCGCGCTGCGGATCATACTCGGACCGACGTTTCATGCCGACGCCAACCTACGCCATCACCTGCACACGCAAGACCCTCGTCGCGCCCGACGTCTACGAGTTCGTATTCACGAAGCCGGAAGGATTCACCTTCAAGCCCGGGCAGTTCGTCCTCTTCGACGTGCCGCATCCCGACAATCCCGAAGACGTGCAGACCCGCGCATACTCCATTGCATCGTTGCCCGACGAGGATCATCTGTTCTTCATCATCAAACTGATGAACGGCGGACGGGCCAGCACGTGGCTGGACACGGTCGTGACCGAGGGTACCTCCTGCGTGATGAAGGGGCCGTTCGGCATCTTCCTGCTCGATGAGAAGAACGAGAAGTCCTACGTCTTCGTTGCGACGGGCACGGGTATCGGTCCGTTCCGCTGCCAGCTGAGACATTTGCTTCAGAAGAAAAGAGACACCCGTCCCATCCACCTCGTCTTCGGCGTGCGGACGAAAGCAGACGTGTTCTGGGCCGACTTCTTCACCCAGCTCGAACGCGCGCACCCGAACTTCCGGTTCCACCTTTCGCTCACGAGCGGCGAGCCGGATCATCACGGACATGCGGGTCGGGTGCAGACGCTCATTCCGAAGATCGTGGATGACTTTGCCAACGTGCAACTCTACGTCTGCGGCGCTCCGGAAATGGTGAAGGAGGTGAAGACGCTCTGTCTGGAAGAGTGGGGAATGGAGAATAAAGACGTGAAGGTGGAGAGTTATATTTAGGGAATTAGGGGTTAGAGACTAGAGACTAGGGACGAGGAGGTAGCTTGTAGCTGGTAGGGCACAGAGCATATTCACCTACAAGCTACTTCCTCCTTCCTTTCTCCCTATTCCTCATCCCTAATCCCTAATCCCTAATCCCTAGTCTCTATTCCCTAATCCCTAGTCTCTATTCCCTAATCCCTAATCTCTATTCCCTAATCCCTAGTCTCTATTCCCTAATCCCTAATCTCTATTCCCTAATCCCTAGTCTCTAACCCCTCATCCCTTCTTCCCCTCCGCAACCTCCGCAAGTACCTTCGGATACCACTCCCTCTCCAGCGCCTGGATCTTCTCCTTCAACGATGCCGGCGTTTCGTTCTCATCGATCATGCAGGACTTCTGCAGGAGCACGGGTCCGGTATCGACGCCTTCGTCGACGATGTGGATCGTCATACCGGTTTCGGTTGCGCCGTCTTTGAGTGCATCCTCAATCGCGTGCGCTCCGGGGTACGCGGGCAGCAGCGACGGATGCACGTTGATGATCTTTCCGCGCCACTTTTCGATGAACCACGGAGAGAGAATCCACATCCATCCGAGTGTGCCGAGGACGTCGGCCTCGCCGAGCGACGTGAGTGCTTCGTGCAGCCTGCGGTCGTACGCTTCACGCTCCTCGCCTCGTCGCTTCGGCACGATCGCAACCGGGATGCCGGCGGCCCGTGCCTTGTCCGTGCATCCGCGATCTTCCCTGTCCGTGACGAGTCCCAGGCACTCGGCCTTGAGCGATCCGTCCGCGATCCGGTCGAGTACGGCGGCGAAGGTCGTGCCGCGTGAAGAGCTGAGGACGATGAATCGCATGGGGGCATTCTAGCACCACCCTTCCGTCACCCATCCGTTCAGCCGCCTCAGAGCGAGAACATGTCTTCCTCCTCATCGATCCCCGGCACCCAGCCGGCGAAGTCGGTGAAGGGGAGTCCGTGCCCGCGCACGAGCACGGCGGGCGTCGACTCGGCGGCGTTGCCCATCAGGAAATTCGCGGCGGTCGCGAGCTGATCGGCACGCGCTTCCTGCGTTACCCGCAACGTTTCTCCAAACAGATCTTTCTCGCCGACTTTGCTCTGAAACGGATCGATGCCGCAGACGGCGAGCGCCTGCGCGGTCACGCCAAGCCTGCGCGGTCGGCAGCAGGAGTCGGTCAGAATCACCGCCGTGTCCGATCCCGTTTTCTCCCTGATCGTCGCGCGGAGCCGTACGCACGAACCGACCGGATCGTGCGGCCAGCCGATCGCCGTGCCCGGATGCGCGTTCGAGTGATCAAGCCCCGCGCTGGCGGCCAGCATCGAGCCGTCCATGCCCTGGGGCGATACCTCCGTGAGGACGACGTACCGGTTCTTCCGGACGATTCTGCCCTGAAGCCTCGCGATTTCCCGGAGCATCGCCTGACGGAATGCCGGAGTCTTTCCGCATTCTCGTGCAAGCGCCTCGGCTTCTTCGGTTACCAGCAGAGAGGCAAGATCGATCGCCGCGCCTTCGGTCGTCGCGACCGCTTTCGACGAAACACAGAGAATGTCGCCGTCGCGTATGTCGTTCGCAGCGGCGATCAGAGTCGTCGCGAGATCGTCGCCCTCGCGAAGCAGGGGAGTGCGGAGCGCAAGCAGTTCCATGAGACGCGCATCGTAGCAAAATCTCACTCCTCGTCCCACAATCCCGCTGCCGATTCGTGCTGTACGAGAATCGTGCGCTCTTCAAACACTTCGCTGCGAAGGTCCACCGTGATCATCGTGACGGTCGCGATGGCCGTGGAAGGACTGAGAAAACGGAGTTCGTCGGCGATGCGTTCGGTCTGCAGACGCATGCCGGCTCCGGCAGGCAGGGTCCAGCGGACGAAGCCGAATGCCGGCTCTTCCGCGGTCACTTCATCCGGCTTGGCGCCGTAGACGGTCGTGCGCTCCCAGTCCTCCGGGAGGCTGACGAGGACGCGCGCGTTTTCGTCCCCTTGAATGCGTACGACGCCGCCGTCTTCCTTCCGCGCGATGTCGAAACCGATCCGCACCGGGCCGTCGTGCTCAAGACCGATTTCCGCCACGATACGGTCGGGGACGGCGGCTTCTCCCCGCAGGGTCGCAAATGCGGCGATATGCCCTGCGCCAAGCAGCAGGAAGGTCAGGCACGCGAGAGCGGCAATTGCCGCCTGCGAGGCGAGATCGCCGGGAGCCGGACGGGGGAGTCGGAGGGGCATGAAACGGAACCATGGTAGAGCGCCCGGAGCCTTTGCGGTAGTGCTTTCCGTGGCTTATCAACGACACACGACTTCCGGAATCCTGCAAGTGCTCCCGACTGCTCCGAAAGCCGAATCATGGTATACTAAAAGGGATGTCCTACGATCCACACGCACTCCATCAGATCCTCGTGAAGATCCGCGAGCAGATGCGCTGTCCCCAGTGTTCGGCGACGGTCGATGTCGGCTTTCCTTCCGTGAAGCTCGCGGGGGATGACTTCGTCCTCCTGCAGGTGCAGTGCCTGCACTGTCAGGCATTCATCGTGCTGCACGTGACGGTGACGGGTGCCGTGGCGGAGAAGATCAGAAATGATCTCACGAAGAACGCGTCCTCGAATCTGCACGTCGATGAGGCGGAACTGGAGACGCTTCGTACGGCGCTCGGCGAATCCGGAGGATCGTTTGAGAAGCTCTTCGCACTCGATGCCTCCACACAGAAAAACACCACACACACATCATCCGATGCCGAACTCTCTTCCTGATCACCGCGCTTCCTGGTCGCTTGTCGCCGGGCTCACACTCCTGCTTGTCGGTTGCACGTCGGTGCCCGCCGCATCGCTGCTCAATGAAGCCGGCCTGAGCGAAGATGCCCGTGTTGCCGCGATCGAAGCGCGCGAGAAAGTCCGTCAGGTGCAGGAGGGCATGCGACAAGTGCGACGGAACGGAGCGATCGATCTGTAGGAGATGAGCCGTATTCTCGGGTAGACGAGTGCAGAGAGAAAGACGCGCCCGGCTCTTTTCGGGTGAGGGCAAAAACCCTCTTGATCCCGACGGGTTCCGGCGTATACTTCACGCACATCAGCGACGCCACTTCGGGTGAGACAGACGATCATCACGAAGGAGGCGGCGCCCTTTCGTACGTGTTTTCCCGCCTTCTCCCATGGCCATGAATCAGCAGAACCCTCCCCGCACTTCCGATTCGTTCGATGCGGTCTCGCTCACCATCGCGAGTCCCGAGGACATCATTTCCTGGTCGCACGGCGAAGTCACCAAGCCCGAGACCGTGAACTACCGCACGCAGCGCCCCGATCCGGACGGTCTGTTCTGCGAGCGCATCTTCGGTCCCACGAAGAACTTCCAGTGTTTCTGCGGCAAGTACAAAGGCATCCGCTACAGCGGCGTGACCTGCGAGAAGTGCGGTGTCGACGTCACCCGTTCCATCGTGCGGCGCGAGCGCATGGGCCACATCAACCTGGCGGTGCCCATCGCCCACATCTGGTTCCTCCGCAGTTCCCCGTCGCGCATCGGACTGCTGCTCGACGTTTCGATCAAGACGCTCGAACAGATCGTGTACTTCGCCGCCTACGTCGTCATCACCGTCGATGAAGAAGGCAAGGCCGACGCCGAGAAAGAACTGACGAGCGAAATCGACGCCCGTCGCAACAAGATCAAGAGGGAGCACGAAGAGGCGCTTGCGCTCCTGAAGGAAGGTGAGCCGACCAAAGCGCAGATCGACGCGCTCGACAAGTCGACCGCCCAGAAGCTCGATGATCTGAAAGAGAACCACAAGCAGGCGCTTGATGACCTCAAGAACCTGCATGTCGGCGTCGTGCTGTCGGAGCTTAAGTTCCGCGAAATGAACATGAAGTTCGGACACCTGTTCCGTGCCGGCACCGGTGCGGAATCGCTGCGCGAACTCATTGCGAACATCGATCTGGAGGTGCTGATCAAAGACCTCGAAGACGAGCGGAAGCAGAGCTCCGGACAGCGTTTGAAGAAGGTGATGAAGCGCCTCAAGCTCGCCCAGGCACTCCTCCAAGCACACATCCGTCCGGAGTGGATGATCCTCTCCCGCCTGCCCGTGCTGCCGCCGGACCTCCGTCCGATGGTGCAGCTCGATGGCGGACGCTTCGCGGCGTCGGACTTAAACGATCTCTACCGCCGCGTCATCAACCGCAACAACCGCCTCAAGAAGCTCATGAGCATCGGCGCGCCGGAAGTGATCTGCAGAAACGAGAAGCGCATGTTGCAGGAAGCCGTCGATACGCTGCTCAACAACTCCGCACGCACCGGAAAGACGCTGTTCACCGCAGGCGACCGCAGGAAACTCCGCTCGCTCTCGGACATGCTCAAGGGAAAGCAGGGACGTTTCCGCCAGAACCTGCTCGGTAAGCGCGTCGACTACTCGGGACGTTCGGTGATCGTCGTCGGGCCGACCTTGAAGATCAACGAATGCGGGCTGCCGAAGGAAATGGCCATGAAGCTCTTCAAGCCTTTCGTGATCGGTCGTCTCATCCGCGACGAACTGGCGCACAACGTGAAGAGCGCCGAGCGTCTCATTTACGAAGGAGGCAGGGAAGTGTGGGACATTCTGGAAGAAGTCATCCACAACAAGTACGTGCTGCTCAACCGCGCGCCGACGCTTCACCGCCTCGGTATTCAGGCATTCAAGCCCAAGCTGATCGAAGGCCTGGCCATCCAGATCCACCCGCTCGTGTGTACGGCATTCAACGCCGACTTCGACGGCGACCAGATGGCTGTGCACGTTCCGCTCTCGGAACAGGCCCAGCGGGAAGCCGCGAACCTGATGGATGCAAAGCACAACCTTCTCAAGCCCTCTTCCGGCGAACCGATCGTGACCGCCGTGCAGGACATGGTGCTCGGCTGCTACTTCCTCACGCGGATGCATCCCGGCAAGAAGGGCGACGGCATGAATTTCGGTTCTCCCGCGGAGGCCATGCTCGCCCACGAGAGCGATGTGGTGCACCTGCAGGCGCCGATCAACGTCCGCGTTCCCAAGGAGAACGGCGAGGAAGGAACCGAGATGATCGAAACCTCCGTCGGACGCCTGCTCTTCCAGGAGATCGTTCCGTCCGAACTCGGCCGCGTCAACGACACGATGCGCAAGGGCAACCTCAGTAAGCTCATCGCGCGTTCGCTGGAAGTCGTCGGGTTCGATCGCACCGCGCAGCTTGCCGACGACGTGAAGGACATCGGCATCCGGTATGCGACGGTATCGGGAGTCTCCGTTTCCTCCGACGACATTCTCGTTCCCGAGGAGAAGGTGAAGATTCTGGAAGACGCGAACGAGATGATTCGCAAGATCACGAACCAGTACTGGAAGGGATGGATTACCGCAGACGAACGTTATCAGCATGCCGTACGACTGTGGTCGCGCGTGAAGCTGGAGATTTCCGAGAAGATGGTCGAGGACTTCAAAGCGGACGAAGAGAACGGCATCACCTACATGATCGATTCCGGTGCTCGTGGAAACTGGGGTCAGGTCACCCAGCTCGCCGGTATGAAGGGCCTCGTCGCGAATCCGTCGGGACGCACCATCGAGCTGCCGATCAAGAGTAACCTGAAGGAAGGATTCACGATTCTGGAGTACTTCAACGCCACGCACGGAGGCCGCAAGGGAAAATCCGACACCGCGCTCAAGACCGCGGAGGCCGGGTACCTCACGCGCCGCCTCGTCGATGCCGTGCAGGATACGGTCATCAAGGAGATCGACTGCGGCTCGCAGGAATCGCACGTCATTTCGCGCAAGGATTCCGAGTACATCGGCGAGAAATTCGAGAACCGCATTTTCGGTCGCACGCTCAATGAAGACGTGAAGTCCGGCAACAAGACGATCGCCAAGCGCAATGACGAAATCGACGCCGATCTGATTCTCGTGCTCAACGAGCACAAGGTCGAATCGGTTCCCGTTCGATCCGTGATGACCTGCGAAACCGACGACGGCATCTGCGCGAAGTGCTACGGCCGCGACCTGAGCAACAACAAGAGCGTCCGCATCGGCACGCCCGTGGGCATCATCGCGGCACAGTCCATCGGAGAACCGGGCACGCAGCTCACCATGCGCACGTTCCACATGGGAGGAGTCGCCGAAGGTTCCGACATCACGCAGG
>CAYWPP010000008.1:40362-61332 GCA_964460475.1 uncultured Candidatus Peribacteria bacterium | reverse complement strand
GCACGGCATCATCACGAACGGGAATCCCGTGCATCTCTGCTACGTGCACTCCCCCGCCCGCTACCTGTGGGACCGCACACACGAAGTGACGCGCACCCTGCATCCGTTGCTCCGTCCGTTCTTCCGCTATCGCGCGCATCGCCTGCGCATCTGGGACAGCGAAGCCGCGGACCGTCCGGATGCGCTCCTCGCTCCCTCGCGCGAAGTGCAGCGGCGCATCGAGCTGTACTGGCGCCGCGAGAGCGAGATCGTGCCTCCGCCGATCGACGACTTCTGGACGGAGAACCGGGGAGCGGATCACGCGGAGGAACGAGCCGAGCCCTACTTCCTGATCGCCTCGACGCTGGCGCGCTACAAACGCATCGATGTCGCCGTCAGAGCGGCAAACGAAGCGAAGGTGCAACTGGTGATCGCGGGGGAAGGCACCGACGAAAAGAGACTGAGGAAACTCGCCGGCCCGACCGTCCGGTTCGTCGGGCGGAAGGAACGGCAAGAACTTCGTGACCTCTACGCGAACGCGCGGGCGACGATATTCCCGGGCGAGGAGGACTTCGGTCTCGTGCCGATTGAATCCATGGCATGCGGCACGCCCGTGATCGCATATGGGAAAGGAGGTGCGCTGGAAACGGTCACGGAAGGAAAAACCGGCGTCTTCTTCGAAGAAGAAAGCACGCTCACGGAACTACTGAAGCACTGGAAGAAAGAGCAATTCGATCCACCTGCAATGCATGAACAGGCACGGAAATTTTCCCGCGGAGCTTTTGAGCAGACGATACGAGAGAAAATTGAAGAAAAATTAGAAATTAGAAATAAGAAATAAAAAACGTTTTTTATTTTTCATTTCTTATTTTTTATTTTCAGACCAACTGTGTCTGCATCTCCGCCGGCATCACAAGTCCGAGCAGTGCGTATGCTCTCTTCGTTGCCATGCGTCCCTTCGGCGTGCGCTGCAGGAATCCGCACTGCATCAGGTACGGCTCGTAGACGTCTTCGATCGTTTCCTGTTCTTCGGCAACAGCGGCGGCGAGGGTGGAGAGCCCCACGGGACCGCCCGCGAACTTCTCGATGATGGCGGAAAGAATCGCGCGGTCCATGTCATCAAGTCCGTCCTCGTCGACGCCGAGATCGGTGAGCGTCTTCTCGACGCGCGCGGCGTTCACCGTCTTGTCCTTATGAACCTGTGCGAAATCACGGATGGCGCGCACGAGGCGGTTCGCAATACGCGGCGTCGCCCGCGCGCACGAGGCGATGCGCTCCGACGCGCCGGGTTCGAGAGGCATCGCGAGGAGTGACGCGGATCGCTCGACGATGGCGCGCATCTCCTCCGTGTCGTAGAAGGAAAGCTTGAACGTGTGCAGGAAACGATCGCGCAACGGCGCACTCATGGAGGCGACCTTCGTCGTGGCGCCGATGAGCGTGAACGGCTGGAGGTCGATGCGCATGCTGCGGGCGGAAGGCCCCTTGCCGATGACGAGATCGAGCGAACAGTCCTCCATGGCGCTGTAGAGAACCTCCTCCACCACCGGACGCAGGCGGTGAATTTCATCGATGAAGAGGATGTCGCCCGGAGCGAGGTTCGTCAGCAGCGATGCTAGGTCACCCGGTTTCTCGATAGCGGGACCGGAGGTGGTGCGAACCTGGGCGTTCATCTCGCGACCGATGACGTGCGCGAGCGTCGTCTTGCCCAGGCCCGGAGGACCGTGGAGCAGCGTGTGGCCGAGAGGTTCGGTACGCGTGCGGGCGGCCTCCATGTGCACGAGCAGATGTCCTTTGATTTTGCTCTGGCCGATGTACTCGGAAAGCATCGCGGGGCGGAGGCTGATCTCGATCTGATCATTCTCGCGATCGGTCGGCTTCTCTTCCAGAACGCTCTGCCGTCGCGTGTGGCGCTTCAGAACCATCGTGATCGGGATTCTAGCAGAGAGGGCGGAAGGTGTACATTCGTCTTTTAGGGACGAAACAATAAGAAACGTTTCTTATTTTTTATTTTTAATTTCTTATTTCTTCTTTTTTGTTTCTTCCTCACCTGCTTCGCATGAGTTCTGTTACACTCCCGCCATGTCCCTCCCCTTTGAACCGACCTCCGTCGCCGTCATCGGCGCCAGTACGGACGAACAGAAAATCGGATACCTGATCACGCAGAATCTCCTCACGCAGGGATACGGAGGAAACGTATTTCCGGTGAACCCCAAACACGACGAGATTCTCGGCGCGAAAGCCTATCCGTCTATCGGGGAGATTCCGGAAGCTGTCGACATGGCGCTCATCGTGACGCCCGCATCGACCGTCACGAAACTTGCGAAGGAGTGCGGCATGAAGAAGGTGAAGACGCTCGTCGTGATCTCCGCCGGCTTCGGCGAGACGGGAACGAAGGAAGGCAGGAAGGCGGAGGAAGAGCTCAGGAGCATCGCAAACGAGCATGGGATGCACCTCATCGGCCCGAACTGCCTCGGCGTGCTCCGTCCCTCAATCGGACTCAATGCATCGTTCGCGGTCGACCTGCCCGCGGCGGGAAGCATCGCGCTCTTCAGCCAGTCGGGCGCGCTCGCGGTGGCGCTCATGGACGGCTCGCCGGCACTCGGACTCGGATACTCGCTCGTCGTGAGCATGGGCAACAAAACGCAGAGAAACGAGTGTGATTTTCTGGAGATGGCGGAGAACGATCCGGTGACGACGGTCATCGGCCTCTACCTGGAGAACATCGTCGATGCCGCACGCTTCCGGAACATCGCGAGGCGCGTCACCCGGAAGAAACCGATCGTGCTCATCAAGTCGGGCGTGTCGCTCCGCGGAGGAAAAGCCGTGTCGTCGCACACGGGCGCACTCGCCGGCTCGGATGCCGCCATCGACGCGCTCTGTGCACAGACGGGCATTCGCCGCGCGCGTTCCTCCGAAGCATTCCTTGCCATGCTGCGGGTACTGTCCATGGAACCGCCGCTCCTCACGAACAGGATCGCGGTCATCACGAACGCGGGCGGACCGGGCATTCTGGCGACCGATGCCGCGGAACGCTCCGGCCTCACGCTGGCGACGCTCGAACCAAAAACCTCGGCTGCACTGAAGAAGCTGCTGCCCGCCGCGGCGGCCACCGGAAACCCCGTGGATATTCTGGGCGACGCCGGGGAGGAGCGATACAAAACCGCATTCGCGCTCTGTGCGAACGACCCGAACGTGGACGGAATCGTCACCATCCTCACGCCGCAGGTCATGACACCGTCCGGCGCGGTGGCGTCGGCGCTGGTGCAGGTGTCCAAGGAATATCCGCTCATCTCGTTCACGACGAGCTTCATGGGAGGGGAACACGTGAGGGACGCCGTCGACACTCTCCATCAGGGAGGCGTTCCGAATTTCCCATCGCCGGAGGAAGCGGTCTCCGCACTCGCCTCGCTGCGTCCGCCGGACATGCCCTCGACGAAACCCGCGACGCAGGACGAATCGCTCGACGATCGCTCGTCCACCGCGCGCGACATTCTCAAGAACGCGGAGGGTTTACTCGACGAACTCACGCTGCAGGATCTCTTCGCGCTCTACGGACTTCCCGTGCCGGAGCAGGGCATTGCATCCACGCCGGAAGAGGCGGTGGAGCTCGCCGAGGAAATCGGGTATCCGGTCATCGCGAAGATCAGTTCGCCGGATTTGCTGCACAAAACCGACGTCGGAGGCGTCGCGGCGGACCTGCGAAGCAAGAGCGACGTGACGCGTGCGTTTGCGGACATCATGAAAAACGTGGAGAAGAATGCGCCGGAAGCCGGACTCAACGGCATTCTCATCCAGAAGATGCTTCCGATCGGCAACGAGTTCATCGTGGGCGCGGTACGCGACCCCTCCTTCGGACCGCTCATCATGACGGGTCTCGGCGGCATCTACACCGAACTCACGCGCGACACGTCCTTCCGGCTCGCACCGCTCTCGTCCGAAGATGCCTACGAGATGCTCACGGAACTCAAGGCGTGGAAACTGCTGCTCGGCATGCGTGGAAAGAAACAGCTGAATATCGACGCTCTCGCGAACGTCGTCTCCACGATCGCGGCGCTGATGGTCGATTGCCCGCAGATCGTGGAAATCGACTGCAATCCGGTGCTCGTGAATGAGAAAGGATGCACCGTTGCGGACGCGAAAGTGGTAGTGGAGAAGAAGGAGAGGAAATTCCGGACCTAGGAGCGGATTGCCGACGTATCCTTCTTCCCATCCACAAACGAAACGGGATGCGATACACTCCTGCCGTGCGTTCCCGCTCTTCCCGCATGGTTGCCGCCGTTTTCGTTCTCTTCCTCGCCGGTCTTGGCGGCGCCGATTACTTCCTGAAGGAATTGCCGGCGCTGCGTGCGCTGGAGGAGCTTCGTGCCGAACAAGTCGACACGCAGATGCCGGAACAGCCGACGGGGCAGCCCGTGAAGAAGGGCGTGTCGCGCAAGCCCGGCCCGAACGTGAAGGAGCTGCTCGTGGAAACGGGATACACGTGGACCGAAGTCGGCGGAAACGAACGGAGTCTGCTCGGCGATGCCTGGAACGAACCGATCCAGATGATCACCGTTCTCCGGAACGGCGACCGTACGGCGATGCTGGCCTGGGCGGATTCACCCGATATCAAAGATGCGTACCTCGCGTTGAAACGGGGCCTCGAAACAAGCTTCTCCGGCGACGTGACGAATTTGGTGGATGAGTCGCTCACGCCCGAAGTCGGCGCGCCCCGTGACATTCTCTCGTTCCGGGACCCCGCCATCGGACCCGAGCGGGTCGTCTTCGCGCGCATCCGCACCCGCCTCTACGAATTCCACGTCCGTGACGGACACGAAGAGGAAGTGGTGGCCCTCGTCGAACGCCTGGCGGAGTAGATGAAAAGGCACCCGCAGCCCATTGACCCTCCGAAGCTTTTCCCGTACAGTCCCGCCTCGCATGGCCAAGAAAGTTATCAAAGTCATCAAGGCGCAAGCGCGTGGCGGACAGGCGAATCCCGCTCCGCCGCTCGGTCCCGTGCTCGGACAGGCGGGCATCAACATTCAGGACTTCTGCACGAAGTTCAACGACAAGACGAAGGACCGCATGGGCCAGTTGATCCCCGTGGAGATCACCCTGTACGAGGATCGCTCATTCACGTTCATCCTCAAGCAGCCGCCGATGTCTTTCCTCATCCTGCAGAAACTCGGAAAGGAGAAAGGAAGCGGAGTACCCAATAAGGACAAGATCGGTACGCTCAAGAAGAAGGACGTGGAGGAGATCGCAAAGCAGAAAATGCCCGATCTCAACACGACGAACATCGAATCGGCGATGAAGACCGTAATGGGCACGGCACGCAACATGGGCGTGATGATCGAAGAGTAATCGGGTGAAGCTCTCAGACTAACGGACGGAGCGTCTGTTTCGCATGTCGTTCGTGCATGAAGCGAAACCCGGCGAAGTCCGCAGGACGAAGTCGGGTGAAGCCACAGCACAGCTTCGGAAAGCGGCAAGGGTTTCTGGTGCCCGTGTAAAAAAACATGTGTACGCTACGAAAAGACTTTCCTCACCCCCCCCTCCATGCTCAATCCCCTTCTCTTCCTTCATGTCTCGGAATCATCACTCGTGATGATCCCTTTCCTGCTGCTCTCGGTCGTCGGACTGCTGTTCGTGCCGAGCATGCTCGCTCCCGGTGCAAAGCCGGCGGAAACGGCGCGCGCCATCGTCTGCGCCTTGCTGCAGGCGGTCGGCGTCATTCTCGTCGGCGCCTCGTCCATTTCGGTGCTGCCGGTGCTGCTGCGCGGCGACAACCTGTCCTTCGAGGCGTTCTACGCGCCGCTCCTCTTCTTCGTCGCAGGCCTGCTCATCCTCGTGCACTTCACGCATGAACTGAAGCGCCTTCCCGCGGAAACGGCTGCCGTGCCGCGCGCGATCTTCCTCGCCGGCTTCGAACTCTTCGGCATTCTGATCACGCTCTTCGCCGGCCTGTCCATCGCGCTCTCGGCGCTCATCGGCGATATCGCGAACGAATGGCAGATGTCCGGCACACTCCTCCTCGCCGGCTTGATTCTGGCCGCTTCGTGTTCGCAGGCTCTCCGTACCGGCGCGCCTGCCAAGAAGAAGAGCGGCTTCTCCCTCCGCAGGAAGAAGCGCTGAAACGCCGTCTTGCTTTTTCATCGGTCCGTCGCCAGAATAGGCGTCCGCTTCCCTTACGAAGCCGCAGTTCGGGATCCTCCGTGATCCGCGAGCGAGTGTCTCTACACGTTTCCCCATTCATCCATGGACAAGACGATCAAACGCATGCACGGAAAAAAGTACGCCGAGAAGAAGGCGCTCGTGACGCAGGAACAGTATGAACTTGCGGACGCGGTGGCGCTTCTGACGAAGACGAGCAAAACGAAATTCGACGCCACGGCCGAGGCGCACCTGCGCATCGGCGCGGACGTCACGCAGGCGGACCAGCTCGTGCGCGGCACGGTCTCGCTTCCCCACGGCACGGGAAAGAACGTACGCATCGCGGCGTTCGTGACCGAGGAGATGGAAGCGAAGGCGAAGGAAGCCGGCGCGGACATCGTCGGTTCGACGGAGCTTGCAAAGAAGATCGAAGGAGGATTCCTCGACTTCGACATCGCCGTTGCCATGCCGCAACTCATGAAGGACATGGGAAAGCTCGCGAAGATCCTGGGGCCCAAGGGCCTCATGCCGAATCCGAAGTCCGGCACGGTCTCCGCGGACCCCGCGAAGATCATCGCGGAACTGAAGAAAGGCCGCATCGAGTTCAAGATGGACAAACAGGGCATTATCCACGCGGTGTTCGGCAAGGTCTCGTTCGGCGAGCAGAAGCTGCGCGAGAATCTTGAAGCGCTTCTTCGCGCCATTCAGGAAGCGCGTCCGGCGGGAATTAAGAATACGTACATTCTCTCTCTATCGATCAACGCGACGATGAGCCCGGGGATCAAAGTGAAGATCTGAGGCGCACGATCTTCAGACGCTGAGCAGCGTCTTCACGTCCTCGAACGTTTCCGCACGCACGAGCTTCGCGCGCAATTCCTTCGCGCCGTCGAATCCTTTCACGTAACTGGAAAGGTGTCTGCGCATTTCCAGAATACCCCGTCCTTCCCCCTTCACGCGCACGGCGAGTTCGCAGTGTTCCAGAATGAACGGCACCTTCTCGGAAAAAGAGAGTGAGTCGTTGCGCGGAACCGCCGGAGCACTGCCGTGCACGAGCGCGTCGACGATGTCGCGCATCACCCACGGATTGCCGAAGGTCCCGCGTCCCACCATCACGCCGTCCAGGTTGCCGATCTTCGCGGCGGCGTCCGCCGCGGAGGCGATGTCTCCGTTGCCCAGAACCGGCACGGAGACGTGTTTCTTCAGTTCATACATCGGTTCCCAGTTCGCGCTGCCCGTGAACTTGTCGTGATACCTGCGGCCGTGGATGGCGAGTGCGTCCGCGCCGGCTTCGACGAGCTTCGTGCAGAAGGGAATCAACGTTTCGTGCGTGTCCCACCCCAACCTCGTCTTCACGCTGACGGGAATCGAAACCGCCTTCTTCGTCGCGTGTACGAGTTCGGCGGCAAGCTCGGGATTGCGGATGAGGGCGGAACCGTGACAGGAGGAGACGACGCGCGCGGCGGGGCACCCCATGTTGATGTCGATGCCGTCGGCACCGAGTTGCTCGATGATTTTCGCAGCCGAGAGAAAATGATCCGGCTCCGCGCCGAAGACCTGCACGACGAACGGCCGCTCGACGGAGGGATCGAAGGACATCATCTCCATGGTTTTCGCGGCACCGTAGTGGAGCGCGTCGGTACTCAGGAATTCCGTGTACACCACCACTTCCGGCGCGATCTTCTTGATGAACTGCCGATACGACGCATCGGTCACGCCCGCCATGGGCGCGAGCGCGACAATCGGGCGCGGTGTTGTCTTCCAATCGAAGGTCATGTGCGACCAATGGTAGCAACAACACATTTTTTTATGAAGTGCGACACGAGTTCGGTGCATCGCATCGCTGGATGCGACTTCCTGACGCATCATACGACCGTGCTGCGAACTATCCTCTTGATCGGTGCCGCCTCCGCCCAGACGACGCTTATTCCGGATGAGAGAAACGGAAGGCCCCTCGCAGACGGGTGCAGCTTTCAAACCGGAGAATTCGGCTGGCACTGCTTTCCTCTCTACATTCAGTACCTTGCGAATATCATCGTGGGATTCACGATCGCGGTGTGTCTTCTCGTCATCATCTACAACGGCTATCGGTATGCGATGGGGCCGCTGCTCGGAGAAGGAACGAACGAAGGAGCGAAGAAAGGAATCCTCTTCGGCCTCGTCGGCGCTGGCGTCGCGCTGCTCGCGTACCTCATAATAGACGCCGTCTTCGTGGTACTCACCGGATGAGTTCGCTTTTGTTCCGACCCCCCCATTCCCATGCCGAAAAAGAAGAAGAAAGACGATGCGTTCCGTTCCATCAAGATTATCGGTTCCCGCGCGCAGCGCCTGTGGTCACAGGCGCGATTGAAGTTGCATAAAGAAAACGCACGCGGCGGGCGAAACGTCGAGTTTCCGCGAAAGGAAGAGATGCCGGAGGTGATGGTCAGCATCTCCATCGGCAGCGTGGTGAAAGCGGCGTTCGCCATTCTGGCTATCGTCCTTGGAGCGTGGCTCGTCTTCGTGCTGCGCGACAAACTCATCATTCTGCTCCTCGCGTTCTTCCTCGCCATCGTCATCGATCCCGCGGTGAAATTCCTGGAAGGATGGCGCGTGCCGCGCGGACTCGCGGTGGTTCTCGTGTACCTCGCGTTTCTCTCGCTTGCGGTCTTCCTCCTCGCTTCGCTCATTCCGATCGTTGCGGTACAGATCCAGAGCCTGGCGCGATTGATCTCGCAGAGCGCGGATGCGTTCCTTGCAGACCCGAGGATTTCGATTCCCTTCTTTCCCGATGCGCTCAACGACCTCATGACGACCGTGACGCAGTCCACGCTTCAGTCATTGAACGTGGAAGATCGCGCTACCGCGCTCTTCCGCTTCGGTCAGCAACTCTCCACGTCGGCGCAATCGTCGCTCACGTTCGCGGTCAACGTCGCGGGATCGGTGGTGAACTTCTTCGTGAGCTTCATCCTCGTCCTCGTCCTCACCTTCTTCATCCAGATGGAGAAAGAGAAGATCCGCGATTACGTCCGCATCCTCTTCCCGCGCAGAATGCGTTCGTACCTGGACGTGAAGAGCGAGGCCATTCACGTGAAAATGGGGCAGTGGATTCGCGGCCAGCTGACACTCTGCCTTGCGGTCGGCGTTCTCGTCTTCATCGCGCTCTACGTGGTGGGCATGCACGAGTACGCCCTCACGCTCGCGCTCCTCGCCGGCTTTACCGAATTCATTCCCGTGGTCGGCCCGATTCTGGCGGCGGTTCCCGCCGTGCTCATCGGCGCGACGCAGGAAGGACCGGTCTGGGCGCTCGTGATCGCGGGCGTGTACTACGCCATCCAGTGGAGCGAGAACAATCTGCTCGTGCCGCTCATCATGAAGCGCGCCGTCGGACTCTCCCCCATCGCCGTCATGTTCGCCATGCTCGTCGGCATCAGCTTCCCCGATACCATTCACCCGATCCTCGGCGTCATCCTCTCGGTTCCCATCACCACGATTCTCACGATCTTCATTCGGGACTATCAGGAATCCCGTCGCGTGGAGTAGCGGGAGGCAACACGTACGCGCCCAGATCCTCGACCGCTTCACCGATATTCTGCACATAGTGAGCACCGGCGCCGCGCGTCTCCAGAAGTGTCTGCGCACGTCGAAGCGTGATGATGAGCAGAGAGAGAATGCGAGCGTACCGCGCGTCTCCCGGATTCAGGAGGAACCCGGCATGCTCAAGACTCCTCATCGCGATGCCGTGGACGGCCTCCGCAATATCCTCGCGAGCTTCCTCGTCATCCTCACGCAGAGCGGAGAGCGTCCGCACCTGCTCTTTCGCGGCGTCGACAAACGGCTGAAACCGAGACGCGGGCGTGGGAAGAGGAAGCTGGTCCATGGGAAGAATCACAGTCTACGGTGAGCGGGGTCACATCGCCAGCACGCCCGCTCCTCTGAGGACGCTCCATGCACAAACATGAACTTTTCAACGATTCTTTCGTTTCGCAACATCGCTTTATTGAACAAATTCTGTATACAAACTACACTTCGAATGTGGAAAACGTTCAAGGGAACTCCCGTGCGTTCTTTTCTCTCCTCGCGTAGAATACTCTGATTTGATCGCACCACGGTCAATCTCCTTCACTTCTGGCACTCCCTATGATAGAGTGCCAACTCCCCCATCCTTTCTATGCACCCCTTCGACCGCTTCACTCCGAACGCGAAACTCGCTCTGCAGCTTGCCGAGCAGGAAGCGAAGACCATGAAGTCGAGCTACATCGGAACCGAGCATCTGCTGCTCGGACTGCTGAGTATTCCGAAGTCGCTCGGATTCTCGATTTTGACGGGCGCGGGCGTGACGCAGGAGAACGTGCGCATCCTCCTGAAGACGAACGTGCATGAGTCCGCCGAAGGACAGAACACGAAACACGGTCTGTCGGTCTTCCTCAATACGGTCATCGAACAGAGCGTGGTGACGGCGCACAAGTTCCGCCACGCCAACGTGGGGACGGAGCACTTGCTGCATGCACTCATGAGCACGGGAAAGAACGCCGCAACGGCGCTGCTGGAACAGATGCAGGTGGACCCGCATGACCTGCAGATGCACATTGAGGACATGTTTGGCCAGATCAGCCAGTTCAAGCAGCAGAACAAGAACCTGGAATCCTCGCTCGAATCCTTCTTTCAGGGATTGCAGGGCGCGCTCGTCGGCATGCAGAGCCAGGACCCCGAAGCACTCAAGAAGAAGAAAACGGAAGGCAAGAGCAAGACGCCCGTCCTCGACTACTTCACCGACGACCTCACCGCGAGGGCACGCGACGGAAAGATCGATCCCATCATCGGCCGCGACCCGGAAATCGAGCGTGCCGTCCACATTCTGAATCGCAAGACGAAGAACAATCCCGTGCTCATCGGCGAGCCGGGCGTGGGGAAAACCGCCATCGTGGAAGGCCTCGCGCAGCGCATCGTGAACGACCAGGTGCCCTCCCCCCTTCGCGGAAGGCGCGTGCTGCAGCTCAACATGGGATCGCTCATCGCCGGAACGAAGTACCGCGGCGAGTTCGAGCAGCGCTTCGACGACATCATCAAGGAAGCGACGGAGAGCGAGCGCGAGATTATCCTCTTCATCGACGAACTGCACACCGTCGTCGGATCGGGCTCCGCAGAAGGATCGCTCGACGCCGCGAACATCCTGAAGCCCGCGCTCAGCCGCGGCGCGCTGCAGGTGATCGGCGCGACGACGACCGACGAGTTCAGGAAGACGATCGAGAAGGATCGTGCGCTGGAGCGCAGATTCCAGTCCGTGCTGGTGAATGAGCCGAGCACCGAAGACGCGGTGGAAATCCTCATGGGCATCAAGCCGAGCTTCGAGAATTTCCATCAGATCTCTATTTCGAACGAAGCGATCGAGAGCGCCGTGAAGCTCAGTAAGCGGTACCTGACGGAACGTTTCCTCCCCGACAAGGCGATCGACGTGCTCGACGAAGCCTCGGCCGGCAAGAGCATCGCCAACAGCTCCGAACTCTCCCCGAAGATCAAGGAAATCGACGCGGAGCTGGAGAAGATCGAGCAGAAGAAGCAGGTCGCCGTGAAAGATCAGAAGTACCACCAGGCGCTGAAGCTGCGTAAGGAAGAAGAGAAGCTGCTGGAGCAGAAGAAGATGCTGGAGAAGCAACTGGACGGAGACAAACGCACGCCGGTGTCCATCACGGAAGATGACATTTCGGCCGTCATCGCCCGCATGACCGGCATTCCCGTCACGCGCCTCCTGAAGTCCGAAACGAAGCGGCTCACCTCGCTGGAATCCGTCCTGCGCAAGCACGTGCTCGGTCAGGACGAAGCGATCCACAAGGTCGCGCGCGCCGTGCGCCGAAGCCGCGTCGGTATCTCCGATGCGCGTCGTCCCATCGGCTCGTTCCTCTTCCTGGGGCCGACCGGCGTGGGAAAGACGGAGCTCGTGAAGACCCTCGCGCACGAAATCTTCCAGCGCGATGATGCTCTCGTGAAAATCGACATGTCGGAATTCATGGAACGCCACAACGTGTCGCGCCTCGTCGGCACCACGGCGGGCTACGTCGGATATGAGGAAGGCGGACAGCTCACGGAAGCCGTGCGCCGGAAGCCCTACTCCGTCGTGCTCTTCGACGAAGTGGAGAAAGCGCACCCCGAATTCTTCAACATCCTGCTGCAGATTCTGGAGGACGGCGTGCTCACGGACGGCCAGGGAAAGACCGTCGACTTCCGCAACACCATCATCGTCATGACGAGCAACATCGGCGCCGATAAGCTCACGAAGCAGGCCGGGAAGATCGGCTTCAAGCTCGACAGCGAAGCGAAGCGCGAAGAGGACGAGTATGAGGAGAAGCGCAAGGAAGTCTTCGCCGAGCTCAAGGAACATTTCCGCCCGGAGTTCTTAAACCGCATCGATCACACGATCGTCTTCAACGCTCTCTCGCAGGACACGATCCGTAAAATCGTGATGATGCACCTCGATCAGCTGGAACATCGCCTGAAGGAACAGGGCTACGACATCGACGTGGACGCGAAGGCGGTCGGCATTCTGGCGCAGCACGGCTTCGACCCGGAGTACGGCGCACGTCCGGTGCGACGCACGATCCAGGAACGCCTGGAGGACGAAATCGCCGAGCACATTCTGAAGGGCATCTACAAGCCGGGAGACGTTATTCGTGTCGCCGGCAAAGGAAAGGATCGCCTGGAGTTCCTGCACGGCGAGAAGAAGACGAAACAGGCGAAAGAAGCCCCCCGGAAAACTGCCGCGACCGCCTAGAGACGCCAATACCGCGAAGAGCGCCTTCTCTTGAAGAGAAGGCCTCTTTCTGGTACAATGGAGTGATATGCTCGAACCCGTAAAAGTCCCGCAGAACGTGTACGTGGAGGACCGTATCATCGGTCCCGTCACGCTGCGGCACCTCATCATTCTCGGCATCGGCGCGGGTATCAGCTACGCCATCTACGCGCTGCTCACGCAGGGCGGCGCGAATCCCGGCGTCCCGCTGACGATTCTGGCGTGGAGCCCCACCCTCGTCGCGGCGGCATTCGCCTTCGTGAAAATCAACGACATCAGCCTGACGCGCATGATCCTCCTGATGATCGAAGGGTCCGGCAAACCCTCGGTGCGCGCCTGGGCTCCGCACGCGGGGTTCAGCATCAATATCGTGACCAAACCCACGAAGAGCATCCCGGACGACACGCCGAAAGTCGTGCGCGGTTCCTCAAAATTGATGGAACTCAACGAGCAGATGGAGAGAGAGAGGGAACGCATGGAGCAGGAACATGAGGAGGAGCACGGAACGAACTCCCGGAACGAAACGAACGATGCCGCGTCACTGCCCGTGGAACCGGGCAGAGTGACCGCGAACGGCACGGCGCGCGGCACCGGCACGCTCGACGGCATTCACGGTCCCGACTCCCCCTTTCCTTCCCGCTAAGACATGGAACCGCAGAACAAAACGTCGGGCACGGAGAAGAATGACAAAACCGTCCGACAGCGGAAGCGGTCGTTCGCCTCCTCGCCTCAACGCTTCCTGCCCATCGGGGAAATCAAGGAAGACACCGTCATTCTGAAGAACGGCGGCGTCCGCGCCGTGATGCAGGTGAATGCGATCAACTTCAACTTGAAGAGCGAGGCGGAGCAGGAAGGCATTCTCATCGGCTACCAGTCCTTCCTGAATACGCTGACGTTCCCCGTGCAGATCTTCATCCGTTCGGCGCGCCTGAACATCGACCCGTACATTCACAGCCTGCGCGACATGGGAGCGAAGCAGGAAAACGGACTACTGAAACAGCAGACGGTCTCGTACGCAAATTTCATCGAGAAGCTCATCAACGTCGCGGACATCATGCAGAAGAAGTTCTACATCGTCGTCCCCGTGGACGGATCGTCCTCGAAGAAGAAGGGACTCCTCACGAGCTTTTTCTCGTGGATGAGCAACGATGATTCGCGCGCCAAAGCACTGCAGAGACGCAGGGAGTTTGCCGCGCTCAATAAAATTCTGCGCGACCGGGTGCTGCTGGTGCAGTCGGGCCTGGAGAACATCGGCATCACGATGAAGCGCCTGTCGACGCAGGAGCTCATGCAGCTCTACTACGGCATCTACAACCCGGATACGAGCCAGAAGGAAAAACTGACGGATCTCGAGAGTCTGAAGCTGGACAAAGGGACGCTCTAAGCGGCAGGAGACGGAAAGCGGGAAGAGTTGACATCTCCCGACTCTTGCACGTAGGCTGCGTTCGCATCCACGTTGCTCGTGCAAGGACGTGGATCACCTTGCTTCCTTCCCCTTGCACCCCCTTTCTCTCTATGGCAACCGTAACCTCCTCCATGGAACAGCTTCTGAAGGATTCGCCTCCTTTTGTGCGTCCGCGTCCGGGCGAGCTTGCCGAGGGAACGGTGATTTTCAAGGGAAAGAACAAGCTGCTCCTGGACCTCGGCGGGGTTGCGACGGGTATCGTCTCGGGGCGTGAGCTGAAGGATTCGTTCGGGACCTTCCGGACATTGAGCCCCGGAGACGCCGTGACGGGTTTGGTGCTGGAAGATGAGAACGACGAGGGAATGATCATCATGAGCCTTCGCATGGCGAGCCAACAGAAGGCATGGGACCGCTTCCACGGTCTCGTTGATGACGACGCCACCATGGATTTCGTGGCACAGGAAGCGAACAAGGGAGGCCTTCTCGCGAACATCGACGGCATCCGCGCCTTCCTGCCGGTGAGCCAGCTTGCTCCCATCAACTATCCGCGCGTGAACAATTCCGACGCAGGCGAAATCATCAGCAGGCTCTCCAAGTTCATCGGCCACAAGTTCCTGGTGAAAATCATCACGATGGACGAGGAGGCGGGAAAGATCGTCGTCTCCGAGCGCGAAGCGATGGCGGAGGAGCGCGCCAAGGCGCTGGAACACCTGAAGATCGGCGATACGAAAGACGGACTTGTGAGCGGCGTGGTGAAGTTCGGACTCTTCGTCGCCTTCGAGGGCTTGGAAGGACTCGTGCACATTTCCGAGATCGCCTGGGGACACGTGAAGAATCCTTCCGAGTTCGCGCAGATCGGCGACAAGGTGAAAGTGAAGATCATCGGCGTGGACGGCGACAAGCTCTCCCTGTCGATCAAGCAGTTGTCAAAGGACCCGTGGGAGGAAGTCGCCGAGCGTTACCCCGTCGGCAAGAAAGTGCAGGGTTCCATCGTGCGTTTCGCCGATTACGGCGCCTTCGTGAAGCTCGAACAGGACATCACGGGGCTCATCCACCTGACGGAGATGGCGCACCACAAGGTCACCGACCCGGCCGAAATCCTGAAAATCGGACAGAAGATCGAAGCACAGGTCATCAACATCGACATTGATGAGCGCCGCATCGGTTTGTCGTTGAAGGCACTCCAGCCGATCGATAAGGAGACGCTCGAACGCATCAAAAAAGAGCGCGAGGAAGAGGAGGCCAAGCGCGGGGATACGGGAGCTTCCGCCTCGTCCGGTGAAACCTCAGCGGCATTCGTCGCCTCTTCCACGGGCAAGAAGTACTATCCTGCCGATTCCGCCGCCGCGAAGAAGATTAAGGAGGAGAACCGCAAGGAATTCGCAAGCGAGAAAGAAGCGGAGGACGCGGGGTTTGTGAAGTAGGAGTAGAGATTAGGGGTTAGGGGTTAGGGGTTAGGGATTAGAAATTAGGGGTTAGGGGTTAGGGATTAGAAATTAGGGAATAGGGAATAGGGAATAGAGATGAGGGAGTTCGCTTCTGATTTCTTCTTTTTTATTTCTTCTTTTTTATTTCTAATTTCTTATTTTTTATTTTCTTCTGACTCAAAAAATGCAGATGAAGGTACGGCACTTCCTGTCCTCCTTCCTTCCCGACATGGAACGTGAGTTTGTAGCCGTCGATCCCCTGCTCTTTCGCGAAGAGACGCGCTTTCTCGATCAGCATGCCTGGCACCGCCGATGTTGCTTCCGTCACGTCGGCGATCGATGCGACGAAGGTCTTGGGGATGAAGAGCAGGTGGAGCGGTGCCTTCGGATGAATGTCGTGAAAGGCCAGGACATCGTCATCTTCATGGACGATTTTCGCAGGCAGTTCTTTGCGGAGAATTTTATGGAAAACGGTATCGGTATCGCTGCTCGCCATACGACGAAGCATACGGGCACAAACCGCAGCGGGAAGCGAAAAAACTTGACAAACGGCCTTGAATGAGCGACAATAGAGAGGACATGGCACGCACGTCACCAAACGCACCCGCACGGAAAGAATCATCGTCCGAAGCCTCGCCGGAGGCTGCTCCACGCGCGCCGAGCATCGTCTTCCAGCCGCAGAAGCTGACCGAGGTCATGGAAGTGATCAACGTGATGGGGTCGATCAGCGAGAAGATTTCCGACCAGCACGACGTGAAGAGCGACGGAACCGCGGCGGCGGCATCCGGTTCGGGTTCCTCCGCGACTCGCACCCGCCGTGATCAGGCGATTGCCCAGCTGCCGTCTCCGGAGATCATGCAGAAGAAGTTGCTTGCGCATATCGACGCCGAAGTGGCGTCACTGACGAAGGAAGCGCGCGAAATTTCCCGCAGGCGCGGCACGGGATGGGCGTACGACCTCACGCGTCTCTACGCACGCATCCGAAGGCTCTCGGCGCTCGCGCACGAAATCCTTCGCGCGTCGGTGGACGTCGTGAAGCGCTTCTACATCCTGGTCTTCATAGACGGTCAGGCTCTGGTCCAGACTCCTGTCGCTCCTCGACCTGCGTGATGATGCGCGACACCGTGTCGCCCAGGATGGGCACCCACTCGATTTGACGAAGGAGCGTGATGACGAGGGGCAGAAGGAGCGGAATGATGATGGCGATGGCAACCAGCACGCCAAGGCTCTGCAGCACGCCGCGCATGAAGTAGAACGTGTAGAGACGTTTGGGACGGACGATCTCGTGATCGGCAAGGACCTTGAGCGCTTTGGTAGCGTCGTTGAGAGCCTTCTCGAAGTCCCGCTCAGCGGCGGTCAGTGAGGATGAGGGAGTCTTGCGTGTCTTCTTCATGGGATGATCAGGAAATACCGGGGTCATGGTGCGTCGGAAGCTCGGTCCCCGTCAATGGATTGAGCGCCGCGTCTTCCTTGGGCATGTTCGCAAGTTGTTTCTTGAGGACATCGTTCGAGGGAAACTCCTTGGGGTCGATGGCGCGCAGTTTCCACAATTCGCGCAGCGTCGTCATGTAGCCGTCATCCGAGCGCAGCTTCTCGACGAAGGGACGCGCGGTGACGACGAATCTCCCACCCGAGAGACGCGATGCAAGACCGTACACGCAGGAGACGAACGCATCTTCGCCACCCGCGAGCCTGTGGCTGAACTGATCTTCCACGGTGTCGGCGATGTGTCGCGGCTCGATGCCCGCCATCACGTGCAGTTCCTCCGACGTACCGGAAGGGAAGTAGTGGCGCACGCCGATGCGCGCGAGCGTACACGGCAGCGAGACGTCGGCAATGAGATCCGCGATCTGCGTGGCAAGGCCTCCCTCGACGTTGTGATCCTCGACGACCACGAGGTGTTGGGTTTCGAACGCGGCGCGCAACACGGCCGCCGCATCGAGCGGGCGCACGGACGCCATGTTCACCACGCGCACGTGGCGGCCTTCCTGCTCCAGCAGCTTCGCCGCCTCCGCGCACGCATGCAGCGCGATGCCGTAGGAGAGAATCGTCGCTTCATCACGCTGGTCATCGTGGCCGGCAACGGTCGTCGCGGTGCCGTCGAACCGGTACCCGGCATCGTAGAGCGGCGTACCGTCGCCCTTCAGGAACTGCGGATGACCCGAGCGCGGCGAGAACACGTAGACGCTCGCCGATCCTTCCGCGATGAGTTCCATCGCGCGTTCCGCCATGGCGCCCGCCTGGTTCGAATCGCCCGGTACCCAGACCTGCGTGTGATCGAAGGGAAGCGCGCAGTAGTTACGTTCCTGATGCGTCTCACCGTCCTCGCCGACCGAGAGTCCCGCATGCGTGCAATCGTGCAGCACACCGAGCGGAATGTGCCCCGTGTTGATATCGATGAGCCTCGCATTCGCGCGCGCTTCGTTCGTGCCGAACGCGGCAAAGGTGTAGGTGACGGGCAGCAGCCCCGCCTGCCGCATGCCGGCGGCCATCATGTACATGTTCGCCTCCGCGACGCCGACGTTGATGACGCGGCCCGGATGCGCTTTCTCCACGGCATCGAATCCTCCGGAGCCCGCGAGATCCGCATGCAGCACGACGATGCGCGGGTCTGCGTCCATGAGTGCCTTCAGATGAGTGGCGCCGAATTCCTTGCGTGCCGCGCCCTTCTCCGTCATCAACGCACGCGCATAACTCTTCGGGAGCGTGAAGTGCAGGCGCGCACTCTCGCGCTTCGCAAGGGCGGCCTCGAACGTCTCCTTGCGTGCGAGTCGCACGGCGTCGCACGCTTTCGCCAGATCGGCGAGCGACGGAAGATCGAGCGCGGCGAGAGACGCTTCGGCCTCATCCTTTGAGAGCGGCGCGCCGTGGAAGTTCTTCTTCCCCGTGTTCGATCCCTCCTCCATGAGCGGCACCCCGTGACCCATGGTCGTGTAGTAGCAGACGAAGATCGGACTCCCCTTCCCGACGAACGAATCGGCGAGATCATTCGCCGCACGCACCTGTGCGAGGTCGTTGCCGTTCTGCACTTCGATCACGGTCCAGCCCGCGGCGGCGGCAATCGCGGCAAAGTCGGATGCGACCGTTTCGCTCGGAAGGCCCGAAAGCTGGATATCGTTCCAATCGCCGTGCACGACGAGTTGATCGAGCTTCAGATGCGAGGCGAGGCGCAGAGCCTCCGCGACCTGTCCTTCCTGACTGTCGCCGTCGGCGAGCAGCACGTCGACCGTGCCGGATTTCTTCGCGTATTGCAGAGCGAACGCGACGCCGAGTCCGTTGCTCATACCCTTGCCGAGCGGCCCCGTGCCGAAGGGAATGTCGCCGACACCCGCTTCCACGTGACCGGGAAGCCCGGATGGCGTGCGGAACGTCTTCAGAATGGCCTCGGGAGACGCGAGGCGCGGATCACCACGGTCCCTGCCGAAGAGCCATTCCAGATGGTACGCGAGGAGCGAGAGGTGCCCTGCGCTGACCCGCATCGGATGATCGACGGCGGGATCGCGGCGGCGATTCACTTCGTACGCGAAGGTGAAGGCGGAGAGCGGACCGCCGGGATGACCGGACTTATGCGCGAGCGGCGCCTCAATCGCGAGGCGAATCATGATCTTCCGGGCCGCTTCGTACGCGTCCGCTTCTTCCTTCGGAATCGTCGCGCTATCCGCGGGACCGATCCAGTGCCGTTCTCCGACGCGTGCCGCTCCAATCACCCGCTGCGCGGACATGGGAACTTCCGCGGGATCTTTGCCGATGAGCGTCTTCGCCTCGGGCCTGGGAGCCATGCCGTGATAGTACCTTATTTATGCTTTGATTTCTTCGAGTGATCTTTCTTGCTCTCGCCGTACATGCTCAAGAGAAATTCCGTAACCCACGCCATCGATTCCTCCATGAGCGAGAGCGGCTTCATGATCATGCCCTCGACTTCCTTCGTCACGTCGTCCACCCGCTCGGTGATTTTCCGTACCCGGATGACGATGAAGATCACGTGGTACAGCACGATGACCGCCATGACGATCGCGAGAATCGTGAGGAACGTGATGGCATCTTGCGCGGAGAATTCCATGAGGGGGGTCGGGGACGTGTTACTATGCATCCTACGCGACCCCATCTTGATGCGCAACGCGCTCGCCTTTCTCCTGCGGCTCCCCTTGCTCCTGCTGCGCGCCTGCCTCGCGGTCTACCGCCTCACGCTCTCGCCCGACCACGGACCGCTGCGACACTTCTATCCGCACGGCGTGTGCCGGCACACGCCCACGTGCTCGCAGTACGCTTCCCTCGCGCTGAAACGAGAGCCGCTCTTCCGCGCACTCGCCCTCATCGTCCGTCGTGTGATTAGCTGCAACCCCTGGACGGAACCGAGTGAGGAGAAATTGCGGGAAGTGGCGCAGTGCGGGTAGACTGCGCGCGGAAAGAAACGAGACGTTCGTGTCCTTCGATTCTTCACAGCATTGCGGGTGTCGTATAGTGGTTATTATGTCAGCCTTCCAAGCTGAAGAGGGCGGTTCGATTCCGCTCACCCGCTCCATCCGGCTTCGTTCCATGCGAGCATGGAACTACGCCGAGATTGTCGCGTAGCCAAATAAAGAGAGCCGGATGTCTCGGCGTAGTGCCGGCGAAACGAAGTGAAGCTGCACGAAGACGGACGATTCCGCTCACCCGCTTCATTGACAAAAAATTAATTAAATTATATATAATACAAATATGGCTCAAGAAGATTTTCAGAGACTTCAGGCTCTGCAAGCAGAAATAGAGAAAGATCCTGCGAAGCTTACACTTGAACTACCTGAATGCAGAAGACTGATGAACAACTTCCACATGAAGTTGATTGGCTTTCACGTAGAGGTCACACCTAACGAAGATGAAACGATGAGGAGAATTATTGAAGAGATAAATAAGCGGAAAATTGGAGATATCATAACTTTTACAAGAGAAAAATACTCTGAAAGGCTTTTAGGTATGACTCCGCCTGAGCATTATCAAGATATTCGGGAAACAATTAGAATTGCAGGATACGATCCTGATCTTCTAAAAGCAGAAATTGAGCAGAGCTGGGGTACAGGAGAAAAAATGTCAGATGAACTCTATACAAAAATGATTGCTGTGTATCAACAACTAAGACAAAAGGGATACAATCATTATGAGCTTGCGGGATAAGACAGCTCATCGACACAAACTCCTAGTAGCTCCCATTCCAGTTGTAATAACATTCAGCCACCCGCTCCATCCGGCTTCGTTCCATGCGAGCATGGAACTACGCCGAGATTGTC
>CAYWPP010000008.1:0-40262 GCA_964460475.1 uncultured Candidatus Peribacteria bacterium | reverse complement strand
CACCCGCTCCATCCGGCTTCGTTCCATGCGAGCATGGAACTACGCCGAGATTGTCGCGTAGCCAAATAAAGAGAGCCGGATGTCTCGGCGTAGTGCCGGCGAAACGAAGTGAAGCTGCACGAAGACGGACGATTCCGCTCACCCGCTCCATACTGTAGCAACAAGCTCCTGACGGGGCTTTTTTTGTTTTATCAATGCGATCTGATGTCGGTAAATCCATTCTTCAATTAACAAACCAAGTCAGAATAAATGCTGCAATCACACATATCAGTTTTAATTTTTGGTAATCATCAGTTTTTTTCGCAGGCATAGAATACGTATAGATTAGGCGAAAAAGCACACATAGGAAAGGATGCATAATGCCTAGGTTGATTCTGAAGTACTCAAATATTTATTTCTCAAGATCGGGAAACTGCTCAACAAGAAACTCTCTAAAAACAGGAGGTTCTCTTCTGAGATATTCTTGATAAAGAAGATCAACCACATTAGATGGTACTGCTGAATGCTGATGCCCTCCACGAGAACCGTGATACCCCTCAGTTACAAGTATTCTCCAATCCTGATTCTGAACGAGTAGTGGTATGAATTTGCCTTCGTAAAATTCCCAAAAACCATCTTCATCTTTCAATTCTTCCCATTCTTCACTGTCCCAGAGCACACCTGGAATATATTCATGCGGAATTGTTCCTGCCTCCATCTCTGCGGAGAGATTAGCCCAATCATGAGCTGCAATGAGAAAATTGATTCTTTCATGTGAAAGTTGATGATCAGGGGTTGTGTCCGGAGTTGTTTTTAGCAAATAGTATAACTTTTCCCGAAATGGCCCACGTACTGATTCGACATTAGTAAATACATGAGTCGCGGCCATGAGTTGATATGGATGTTCCAAGAAAAAATAATGAGGACCATCCGAAGATGGATCTTGTCCACCTTCTCCGCCTCTGAGCAGAACATCCATTACTCGATGCGCAATAGCACCCTGATTCATCGCAAGCAATCTATTATGAAGATCAACGCTATTTCTAAGCTCAAAGGAAGATGCATGATCCAGAACCAGTGAATCAGCAAGAATGGAGGCAATGTCATCTACCGACAGTTGCACCACTTGAGATGAATCAGGAACAGAATTATTGGACTCAAGAGCCATTAGTAGTATTGGAAGAATACTTGCAGTATTTATCTATTTATTCCGTAGTGCAAATTAGTAGATCATTCTCTATATTCGATATGTTTAGAATTCTTTTTATATAAGCCTAAATATGATATAATTCACTATAAAGTAGACTACTATCTACAAATGATTCCTGAACTTCAACAGCTTGGCTTCACACGCAATGAGGCAAATGTCTATCTCGCCTCTCTTAAAATTGGACCTGCATCTGTAGGGCAACTGGCACAAGAAACTGGCCTTAATCGTATTACCGTTCACAGCATTATCGAAAAATTCGAAAAAATGTCTCTCATGCTGCGCACGTATGCAGGAAAACGTAGAAAATTGACAGCTGTAAGCCCTGTTCGGTTGAAAGCATTGTTGGAACAGGAAGAAAGATCTGTTTGGAATAAAAAAACTGCCCTTGAGGAGATTCTCCCAAATTTACAGGATTACTATGCAAAGCAATCTCGTGGTACCGAGACCAAAATTTTCCATGGAGTAGAAGGTTACAAGCAAATGTGCGAAGATGTATTAGATGAGCAAAAGCCAATGTTGGAATTTGCTGATATAGCTCTCTTGGAAAAGGCATTGGGTTCTTATCTACATTCTGACTTTTTACCGCGAAAACACAAATTAGGAATTCCAACCGACTTTTTGCTCGTCGACTCACCACAAGCACGCCGATACATTGAGAAAAATTATATGAAAAGCGAAGCCTCACCGATGAGGGCAAAATTCATAGACCAAAAAAAATTCCCACTTGATGCATTGTTTGTGCTTTATGGCGATAAAGTGTCTATTCTTTCGCCCAAAACACTCGACGGCATTATCGTGCGCGATGCTTCGATCTGTGAAACATTAAAGCCTTTCTTCCATTTTGTATGGGAATCCAGCAGTGAAGAAGTATCCAATTATGAGAAATAACTAACAGACTGCTTTTATGACGCGTGGTTCCGCATAAGCTCCAGTATCCCGCTCCACCCTGCAAATCAGGTTGCCTGTTCATCCAATCACCACGTTCAAAAAACGCCCGCCAACCGTTGGCGGGCTTCGTCGATGTCGATCCGTAGCGTTAGTTAATCGCAAGAAGGACGGAACGCCCGTCCTCACTGATAAACATGGCATGAACATTCCATTCTTGTTTCTCTGCATACTCGCGTAATGCATCGCGAGCTTCATGAAGTGTGGACGGAAAGTGCGTGTGCGGCTCAGCAGGATCGGTTTTGTAGAGCTCCAAGAGCATAAAATTTCGTGTTCCCTCGCTCATGTCTCTTACTTCAAAGGTGTATTGATAGCTGGAGGGTTTTGAAATCCATCCCATTCCAAAGCCCGCACATATCAATGCAACAAGACCCACTCCAATAAGTAGGCTTTTCATTTTTCCACCCTCTCTTTCTTTTCAAGGATCAACGTCGACAAAGTAACTTTACGTACTTTGCTCTCCTTGTCCAGAGCCTCGCGGCTCTCTGGGCAATCCGATAAGACGTCTTCAGCAGTACGTACATGAGTGACACGCGTCTTGTGATGACGACGTACATCCATCCGAAAATCCGGAGATTCCTTACGGCGTTTCTTCCTGTAGAATTCCGTTCCGGATATGTCTTTCGCACGCTTCCGGTTCTCTTACGGTACGGGCCTTGTTACGGCCCTCGTCTTGCTCGGCTTCCTTTCGCCCTTGGCGCTCTTCGCCGCAGCATCATCCGATTCGCTGGTTGCATACTGGAAATTCGATGAGACGAGTGCCGGAACGTTTGCAGACTCGTCCGGCTCCGGTTACGTGGCGACCGGCATAGGAGCGGGAGGAGGAAACAACACCCCGCAACCGACGACGACGCTCCCCTCCGCCATCAATTTTACGAATCCGCGTGCACTCAGTTTTGACGGCACGGATGATTACCTGGATCTGCCGAACGGCTTCCGTTCGTTTTCCGGCGGGATGACGGTGGCAGTCTGGGCGCGTCCCACCGCTTCCAGTAACTGGGCGCGTTTCATTGATTTCGGAAACGGCGACGCAAACAACAATATCCTCTTTGCGCGCGGCGGCACCACAAACAGCCTGGTGTTTGAAGTGTACGACGGCAACACCACGGGCGGGAAGGTATACGGCACGGGCGCCATCACCAATAACGAGTGGCATCACTACGTGGCGGCCATGACCTCCACGGGACAAGTGGTGATCTACAAAGACGGCGTGCGGGTAGGACTTGGAAATACGTCGGTACCGAACGACGTGCTGCGTACGAGCAACTTCATCGGAGAGAGCAACTGGGCCGGCGATGCTTTTTACACGGGCCAAATGGATGATCTGCGCATCTACAATCGCGCGCTGACGGATGCGGAAATCGGGCAATTGGCGGGCGGCGAACATCCCACGGCAATCTGGGACGGCTCCAGTTCCACGGACTGGGAAACGGCTGCCAACTGGAACACCGGATTCGTGCCCGATACGTATACGAACATCGTCGTACCGGACGTAACGAATCAACCCGTGCTGACGCGCGCGGCATCGGGCGCTTCCCTCACCATTGAGAGCGATGCATTTCTCGATCTCAACGCGTATGACTTCGAACTGACCGACGGATCGCTCAAAGGCGGGGGAACGCTCAGGTTATACGGAAGCGAAGAACTGCAAAACGCATCGAATGCGTCCACGGGAACCGTGCTCTACTACGGGACCGGAAGTTACGCGGGGCTTGGCATCGGGGATGCCTACTACAACCTGACGATCAACGACGGACTGAAGGGATACTGGAAATTTGACGAAGCATCGGGCTCGCCGCCCGCGGATGCCTCCGGTTACGGCATGGACGGCACGCTGATCAGCGCTCCGAGCGCGTCTACAAATGCCGCGCCGGTCAACTTCACTAATCCGCGCAGCCTCGATTTCGTGGAAGCGTCACAACAGTACGTGCAATTGCCTTCGTCGACGGAGCTGCCAGTCGGCGCATCGCCGTACACCATTTCCGTGTGGATCAATCCGGATGAAATGGATGACACGCAGGGCATCATCGGTTGGGGCAATTACGGCAGCGATGAGCAGGTCAACGCGTTGCGACTCACCGCGAACGGTATCGTCAATTACTGGTGGGCGAATGATTTGAGCCTGACGACGGGAGACCTGACCGGCAGATGGCATCACATCGCGGCGACGTTCAACGGCACCACCCGCGGCATCTATCTGGACGGCGATCTGATCGGCAGCGACACGCCCGGAACACCGAACGTTGGCAATGCAAATGCGCGCATCGGCGCGACGCACACGGATTTCGTCGAATTCTTTGACGGCATGATTGATGAAGTCCGCGTCTATGACCGGGCGCTCTCGCAGAATGAAATCGGAGCTCTTGCCGCGGGGAACATGCCGGCAACCGCCTCCGGTGCGTTTACACTGGGAGGAAATCTCTCCATTGCGAATGATCTTGCAATTGTCAGCGGCAATCTGGATGTCTCGGGTACGAATTACACTATTACACTTTCCGGCTCGTGGATGAACTATGGCGGTCAATTCAGTCCGCAAAGCGGCACGGTTACGTTTGACGGGACATCGGGAACGGAAGCATTGCTGTCCGGCGGACAGGCATTTACCAACCTGACGGGCGCGGGTTCCGGCACATGGGAACTCTACGATGATCTGGACGTGAACGGCACGATCGCACTCAACGGTGCCACGCTTGATGTCACTGCGAATAATTACGACGTACATGCTTTCGATATCGATCAAACAGGCGGCACGTTTACACCTCGCTCCGGCACCGTGACGCTCGATGCTTCATCGAGTCAGGTATCAACTCTTACATCCGCTCTCAGCAGTCTGAACATAGAAGATCCCACGGAAGGCGGGCTTGTCGGATACTGGAAATTCGATGAGGGACAGGGTTCATCGATCGTCGATTCATCCGGTAATGGCATAAACGGCACGCGGAACGGTACCGGGGCTGTTTGGACCGGAACCGTGCTTCCGTCACTTAGTTTTGTGAATCAATCCGCAATGCGATTCAACGGGGTGAGCGACTTTATGAGCGTGGCAAATACGCCGTTTACGGACAGCTCCGATGAGGGAAGTATCAGCATGTGGGTGCGCCCGGATGATACGAGCGCAAGACAGGTACTCTTTTGGACGGAGGCAAATCGTGATCGTGGTCTTTCGCTGGACGGAGATGATTCAAGCTTCGCTGCCATCATGTATGACGGAACGTTCGGGAACTTCCGGCATCTTTCCGGCGGAACCATTACGGGCAACTGGCAGCATGTCGTCTTCAGTTGGAATATTAACGAAGGTCAGTTGAGGTTGTATGTGGACGGCGCTTTGGCGGACAGTTTCGACGGGCCAAGTTGGACGGACGCGGGCGTGGCAAGCCCAAGCTATATCGGGCGATACGGCGGTGATGCCGACAACAGCTACAACACTTTCAATCCGTTTTATGCCGGACTGATGGACGATGTCCGCGTCTATGACCGCGCCCTGTCCGCCGCCGAAGTCACGAACCTTGCAAACGGCTATTACGCCGATGGAGATAACGACACTGCTACCGTTACCCTTGGCGGCAATCTCGATGCAGAGACCGTCAATATGTTCTCGGGCAAACTTGGCGGAAGTAATCGCACGTTAGATATTTCCGGTGATTGGAACAACTATGCCGGCACCGGTTCGTTCATTGCGGGTACATCTACCGTCGATCTTGACGGTTCTTCGACGCAGAACGTTCGTGGCTCCACGAATTTCTCCACGTTTGAAATTTCCACCTCGTCTGCGCAAACGGTGAACTTCGGTTCAGGCACAACGCAAGGAGTATCGACGCTTCTCACCCTCACCGGTCAAAGCAGCAACCTGCTGACACTCGCCCCGATCACGGCTGCCACCATGTGGTATCTGGATGTGGATGGCGGTGCCACCCAATCCGTTTCCTATGTGTCTCCTTCTTACAGCAACGCATCCGCCGGCGCCGAGATCGATGCGGATGACGGCACGAATACGGACGGGGGAAACAATACGAACTGGCGCTTTACCGCTCCTCCATCATCGTCGTCATCGTCTTCATCTTCCTCCACTCAGCCTTCCTCATCATCTTCCGGAGGCGGTGGAGGCGGAAGTCGCGGGAGCGGCGGTCCCGGCGGTGCCGCTCGGTCGCCGGAGGCAATCGCGGCACGTCAGGCGATCCTGGATCGGTTCCTCTCCCACCTTGAGGGAATCGCCAACGACGGTTCACCGGGCCAATCGTCCTCGGTAATCAGTGAGGGAACACTTCCCTCCAAGCCGCTGCCCGCAGTGCGCGTGACGGAAAAGCGCGGTCGTATCGCTCTCAGGGAAGACGTCCGAGAAATCGTGTACCGCGATATTCCCACTACCGCATGGTTCACTCCGTACGTCGCCATGCTCATGGAAGAAAAGATCGCGGAAGGCTACCGCGATGACGGAGGAAAGCTGACGGGGCAATTCGGCGTTGAAAATCACGTCACGTATGCGGAAGTGCTGAAGATGGCGTTCAAGGCATCCGATGAACCGCTGCACGCGGGCTCACCCAGAAACACATCGGCAAAAGGAACGTGGGCTTCATCGTACGTTGCCGCCGCGGAAGCGAACGCTCTTCCGATCATCGACGTCGATCTCGACGTGCATACGCCTGCAACGCGCGCGGAGGTCGTGCGGTTGATCCTGGACATCCTCGGTTTGACCATCGCAAAGCAACCGGCGACGTTTTCCGACGTGCCACGTTCACATCCGCATACCGCGGCCATCGCCACCGCGGCGTTTTACGGCATTATCGAAGGCGATACGGATGCCGAGGGCAACCGACTCGATACGTTCCGTCCGGATGACAACATCAACCGTGCGGAAGTCAGTAAGATCATCGCGCTGTTGCGGGAGATTTTGAGAGCGGAATAGCACGGGTGCTATGCACATCATTTCCCCCGGCTCAATGCATGGTGTAGTATGATGCTTTCCCCCATCAACATGCCTGAAGCGAACGTCATCACGGTGCAGGCGCACGTCAACCTCCCTACGGAAAAAGTCTGGACCTACTGGACCGAGCCCGAACACGTCATGCAGTGGAATAGTGCATCGGACGATTGGCACACCCCGAAAGCCACGAATGATCTGCGCGAAGGCGGAACGTTCACGAGTCGCATGGAAGCGAAGGACGGCAGCGCCGGATTCGACTTCACGGGCACCTACACGAAGGTGGAACCGCACGCGCGCATCGAGTACACGATGGAAGACGGACGCAACGTGACGATCACCTTTCGGGAAGAGAACGGCGGGACGACCGTGACCGAAACCTTCGACGCCGAAACACAGAACCCCGTGGAAATGCAGCGCGAAGGCTGGCAGGCGATTTTGGAGAACTTCAAGCGGTACGCGGAAGAACGGGGATAGAGCAGGTGACGAAAATGGCATCTTATTGACATAATTCTCTTTCATTTTTTATACTACATGCATGGAAGCGTACGGATTTGATTCTCCATCAAGTGAAAAAGTAATCGCGCAAGCGTCGATCATTGACGAAGCGACGAATGAAGAAATATCTGTCATCAAACTCGTCGCCAAAGAATCTTCCCTCAACGACTCCCTGAAAACCACCACGGGATGGACGAAGAAGTTCGGCGAGAACTACGACAGGATTTTTAGCAGAAATACGAACTAACAACACGTCTCTTTACGACATTCTTTCTCTCGGGAAGCTGCTTCGCTATCATCGTTTTTGCATATGCCCTTCATCATCGCCATCATCGGCCTCTTCGCTCCGCGGCTCGTTGCGTTCCTGCTGTGGCTCTTCACCGACTGGCTCACGGGCGTCTTCGATACGATGCTGTGGCCTCTTCTGGGCTTCTTCTTCCTGCCGCTCACGATGCTCTGGTACAGCGCCGTGGCAAACTGGTACGGAGGAGAGTGGAACGAGTGGCGCGTCGCCGTGCTCGTCCTGGCGGTCCTCTTCGATATGAGCTCCGACCACGGAGCCACGAGGAAGAAGAGATGAAGCTCCACTACCTTCAAAGCCGCGGAGCACTACTTCCGCAGCGGACCGACGAACGGCAGGCGCGACGGCACGATGCGCAGTCGCGTGAGCGGCACGTTGATGAAGATGATGCCGGCGACGATGCAGCCGAGGCTTAAGAGCTGGTACGTCCCGACGACTTCGCCGCGGAACGCCGCGGCCATGAGCACGCCCGCGACGGGACCGAACGCCGCGACGAATCCCGCTTCCACGGCCTTCACGTGATGCAGCGCATGGAAGTAGAGGAAGAACGGCGCCAGAAAGCCGATGAGCGGCAGACCGAGCACGGGCCACAAGCTTTGGGGTGAGGCGACGAGCGCGAAGGAGGACGGTTCGAAGATGAGAAGCAGCACCCCGAACGCGAGCAGGCTCAACGCCGACCGCACGAGCACGATGGAATCAAGGTGGCGATGCTTCACGAATTTCTTGTGGAAGATCGTCGTGAGCGCGCCGAAGAGCGACGAGAGAATGAGCAGTCCCGCGCCCATGCCCAGGCGCGCTTCGCGAAGATCGGGAAGCAGCAGGATGACGAGCCCTCCGACGAGCAAACCTCCTCCCGCGAAGAGGGACGGATTGCCACGCTCGCCGAGGAACGCCATGGCAAGAAGCACGATGAAGAGCGGAAGCAGGCTCGTGAGCAGCACGGCCTCTGATGCCAGCACGTCCTCCAGCCCAAGGAAGAAGCAGAGCGGCGAGAGAATGCCCCCGGCGAGCGTCGTGAGCAGCGTGCCGAGCACGTCGTGCCTGTCCATCTTCCACCGGGCGCCGCGTTCGATCGCCATGAGCTCATGGACCGCGAGGAAGAGCGTCATGATGAGGAGCGTCAGGAAGTACGTGCCCATGGGCGTCCAGCCCTGATCGTAGAGCGACTTGGAGAAGAGGGGCGTCGTATTCGCACAGATCATCGCAAGCAGCAGTCCCCCCATGGCAAGTCGCCGCGCGTCATGACGAAAGAAGCGGATGAGCATCGCATCCACCATACCATGTCGTTACCCTCCTTCGTCCACTCACTATTTCATGGTGAGGGACTACGGAAGGGTTACGCCTCACGCATCAAGGAAAGAGGGAGCAGTACACATCAACCGTCAGGTCGGGAGGCTTCACAAATCGAGAAAAAGTCGGTGAAGATCCGCGATACCCGCGGTCTCGGTGTGGAATGTCGCCGCGAGCACGTCGCCTTGCGCCACGACGACCGGATGATTGCGATGTTTCGCGAGCACCGTCACGCCCTTTCCGACGTGCGTGATCTTCGGCGCGCGGATGAAACTCGCGTCGAGCGAGCGGCGCAGCGACGGCACACGGACCGACGCGCGGAAACTGTGACTCTGCGGTCCGTACGCATTACGGTCGACGACGATATCGAGGAGCGCGAGCGGTACCGGAGCATGCGGACCCCGCACCTTCCGGGCAAGCAGAATCGCACCGGCGCACGTGCCGAATATCGGCAGCGAGCCCGAGCGGACGCGCGCGAGGATCGCATGTCGGAGGCCCGTGGAATCGAGGAGCGACGACAGAACCGTACTCTCTCCTCCCGGCAGAATGAGGTGCGTCACCTGATCGAGGTCGTCTGTGGTCCGCACGTCGCGCGCCGGAACGGCAAGAGACGCGAGCACCGAAAGGTGCTCCGCAAAATCCCCCTGCAAGGCAAGCACGCCGACCGTCATGAACGGCAGCGTACGACAAAGCGCGAAATGATGCTACACGCCGCGATGCTGCAGCTTCAGCGGCAGCGCATCGATATCGGACCCGCGCATCGGCTCACCCAGTCCCCCGCTCACCTCCGCAAGCAACGCGGCGTCGCGGTGATGAACGACCGCACGCACGATCGCGCGTGCGGTTTTCTCCGGAGAACGCGATCCGAAAATACCCGAGCCGACGAACACGCCCTCCGCACCGAGTCCCATGAGGAGCGCCGCATCCGCGGGCGTGGCGATGCCGCCCGCCACGAACGTTACGACGGGCAATCGTCCTTCCCTCTTCACCCGCATCACGAGCGGAAGCGGCACGCGCTCTTGCTTGGAGTACGCCGCGAGCTTCGGTCCACTCATGCGCTTCAGCGCGGCGATCTCCCCCGTGATCACTTTGAAGTGCCGGACGGCTTCGATGACGTTCCCCGTTCCCGCCTCGCCTTTCGTGCGGATCATCGCGGCCCCTTCATCGATGCGCCGGAGCGCTTCCCCGAGCGACACCGCTCCGCAGACGAACGGAATGCGAAAGGACGTCTTGTCGACGTGCGCAAAGGGATCGGCGGGCGTCAGTACCTCGCTCTCGTCGATGAAGTCGATGTCGAGCGCTTCCAGAATTCTCGCCTCGGCCGTGTGACCGATGCGCACCTTCGCCATGACGGGAATACTCACGGCCTTGCGAATCTTCTTGATGAGGAGCGGATCGCTCATGCGGGCGACGCCGCCATGCGCGCGGATCTCGGACGGAATGCGCTCCAACGCCATGACGGCGCATGCGCCCGCAGCTTGGGCGATCTTGGCCTGTGCGACCGTGGACACGTCCATGATCACGCCGCCCTTGAGCATGCGGGCGAGGTCCTTGCCGAGGGCGTTCCCGTCTTTCTTCTTCATGGACCGCCATGATAGTCGAGAGACCGACGCAACGACAATCATTTGCACCCGTTTCCGTGTCTCGTCTTCACGGGTATACTGGATGCATATGGCGATCCTCCACGGAACACATCGAACGGACGGAGAGGATGAGAATGGGAAGAAAGACGAAAAAGAAGAAACGAATCCCGATCCCGGGAGCCCGTCATACTCCGATCCGCGCATCGGCGAAGACTACGACGTCCTCGAAGATCAGGCGCTCTAAAAAGAGAGCGGCGCTCTTCAGATCAGGCCGGCCGCCTTGCGTACCTCGGCCATGGTTTTCTCGGCGATCGCGGACGCCTTCTTTGCGCCTTCGCGGACGATGTCATCGACGAACGCCGGTTTCTTTTCCAGTTCTTCGCGCTTCGCGCGCATGGGAGCCAGGTGGTCCATGTACGTGTCCAGAAGCATCTTCTTCGCATCCCCGTACCCGAGTCCTCCCTGCCGGTACGTCGCGGCGAGTTCCTCTTTCTCCCGTGCCGACAGAAAGAGCGAGTGGATGGCGAAGATCGTGTTGCCGTCCGGTTCCTTCGGCTCTTCCTTCTCCTTCGAGTCGGTCACGATGCCCATGATCGCCTTCTTGATTTCCTTCTCCGGTCCGAAGAGCGGAATCACGTTGCCGTAGCTCTTGCTCATCTTCTGCCCGTCGATTCCCGGTACGACGGCGACATCCTGCGCAATCATCGGTTCCGGCATCGTGAAGACGTCGCAGTCGAACGCGGCATGGAACTTTGCGGCGATGTCGCGCGTCATCTCCACGTGCTGCTTCTGGTCCTTGCCTACCGGTACCGTGTCCGCCTGATAGAGGAGAATATCCGCCGCCATGAGCACGGGGTAGTTGAAGAGGCCGGCGGACGCCTTGATCCCCTTCTCCACTTTCTCCTTGTAACTGACCGCGCGCTCCAGAAGGCCCATGGGCGTGACGGTGCTCAGTATCCAGAAGAGTTCGCTGTGCGCAGGAACGTGCGACTGGAAGAAGAGAACGGTTTTCTCCGGATCGAACCCGATCGCCAGATAGTCGAGCAGCGCGTCCCGGCACATGGTGCGAAACGCCTTCGCATCCTGCACGGTGGTGAGCGCATGGAGATCGACGATGAAGAAGAAACTCTCCTCGGCATCGTTCGCCAGCCGGAGGTTCGGAAGCATGGAACCGAAGTAGTTCCCCAGATGGAGCCTGCCCGACGGCTGCATGGCGGAGAGCACGCGCATGCGCGAAGCTTACAGCGCGGAGCGGTCGCCTGTCAGCCCGTTTTCTTGCGAGCGTCACGACGCGAGCGAGCGCAGGGCTTTTTCGAACGATTGCGGAAGCGGCGCCTGAATGGCGAGTCTCTCGCCTGTCACGAAATGGGTGAGGTCTACGCGCCACGCATGGAGGAAGAAGTAACGGAACCGGAACGTCCGCGCGAAGAGCCTGTTGAACGTCTTGTTACCGTAGAGCTGATCATTCACGAGCGGATGATCGACCGCGGCGAAGTGACGGCGAATCTGATGGTGCCTTCCCGCGCGGATGACTGCCTCAACGAAGGACGTATCGCCGAATGTCTGCAGAACCCGATAGGCGGTGGAGGCAGGCAGAAGGTCGCGGGAGTTTCTGGCGGGAAGAGGATCATCGATGATGCCCTTCGGAGGCTTCATGTGCCCCATGACGATCGCGCGGTACGTTTTCTCCGCTCCGCCTTCCTCCTTCACGAACGCTTTCTTCGTGACCGCCTCCTCGAAGCACTCCTTCGACTTCGCAAACAGCACCACGCCGGACGTTTCGAAATCGAGCCGATGCAGGGGCTTCAGGGACGACCCGTACGTGAGCCGCAGGAAATCGAGCAGCGGCAAGGTGTCGACCGGACCCTTGCCCTTCACGACGAGCTCCCTGCTCAACTTGTTCACGGCGAGCAGGTGGTCGTCTTCATGGAGGATGCGGGCAGGGTTGATCGTCTTCGACATGGCCGGAGCGTAGCGTGGAAACGCGGAAAAAGCACCGTCGGAGCATTCAAAAGTAGGCACTGAGAGCATTGATTTTTTGGCAAGCAACTGGTAAGAACTGCGTTCTTTCGCATGCACCGCATGCGGGAGACCGGTCTTTGACACATTCGGTTCAGGTTTTTAACTCAGGAGGACGTTTTCATGGCAAAGCGCATTGCGTGTCTCTGTGTGAGCTTGGCATGTCTGCCAAGTAGCATGGTCAACGCGGCCGATGGTGCAGAACACCATCACGCCGCAGGACAGCCGGAGTGGTGGATTCCCCTCCTCTTCGGCCTCATGACAATCGGCGGGGCATACCTCGCGTCGCGGCATTTCTACATCCGCGACAAGAGCGGGCGACTCTCGCCCGCGTTCACGGCGCTTCAAATTTTCTCCGTGTTCCTGCTTCTGGGAACGATTGTCGCCCAGTTCTGGGCGCACGGAGACGGCGCATCGTATGGTGCAACGTTGCATCATACCCTGTTCACGATGTGGGACTACCACATTACGCCGCACTTCGTCGTGAACGACGTGTTCATGGCACTCTTCTTCGGGATCGCCGCCAAGGAATTGGCGGAAGCCATCCTGAAGCGGGACGGTACGCTTCGTGGCAAGCAAGCAGCGCTGCCGCTCATCGCGTGCGTGGGCGGGGTCATCGGTCCCGCCGCGGTGTACAGTCTTCTCTGTACACCGGAGATGCGAAACGCGTGGCCGGTGCCGTGTGCTACGGATATCGCCTTTGCATGGCTGGGTGCCCGTGCCATTTGGGGTAAACAGCATCCCGCCGTGCTGTTCCTGCTCGCACTTGCGATCGGGGACGACTTCGTCGGAATGGGACTCATCGCGGGGCTCTATCCCCAGCATGAGTTTCATGCGAGCGGCATCGTATTGCTGCTCTTGGGAGTCGGGTCGGCATGGATGCTGAAGCAACTGGCCCGCTACCTGCGGGTCTGTCGGCACTGGATGCCGTACATCCTTGCAGGTGTGCTCTGCTGGTTCGGTCTGCTCTTCGCAGGCCTGCATGCGGCGCTTGCGCTGGTGTTCGTCGTTCCCTTCATGCCGATGGCCGGAAGGGACAAAGGCATCTTCGCTCCGGGCGAGTCGAGCCACAAGTACGACACCGTCAACCGGTTTGAACACGCGTTCAAGCCGACGGTCGACGTGGGGCTCTTCTTCTTCGGCCTCGCAAACGCCGGAGTTGCATGGCTCGGAGAGCCGACGTGGACGCGTGATTCGTGGGCGGTATTCCTTGGCCTCGGCCTTGGGAAAACCGTCGGCATCACGGCCTTCACGATTCTGGGGTACGCCGTACTGAAGGTATTCTTCGGCGGTGCGGCGCTCCCTTCCAACCCGGAAACGGGCGTGCGGATGCAGTGGCGGGACGTTCCCGTCGTCGGCATCCTGGGCGCGATGGGCTTCACCGTCGCGCTCTTCGTCGCCGATGCGGCGGGCGGCGCACCGTCGCTCAAGATCGGCGCACTCGCAAGCTTCCTGTTTCTCGGATTGGGAGTTGCAGTCGGCAAAATGATCTGCCGACCTGAACCAGCCGCCTCTTCGGAGGAATTCGAAGCGGCACCACATTCGGAGGTCGCAGAGCTCGCTCTGCAGACCGAAGACTAGTCAAAGTCCTTTGGACCCCAGCACCGTACGGTGCTGGGGTTTTTCATCCGCCTTCGCGGAAAACCACTGGTGTCAGGCAACGGAGAAACTCAGTACATCTGTTCCATGGATGCTACGGCGGATTTCGCAAGCGACGTCGCAGGTGTGTCACGGGACACTACCGACGTGAGTTGGTGGAGCTTCATGATCGTTTGCCCCAACATCACTCCCTGAGTACACTTTCCCGTGCCTCGAAAAGAACGCAGCATTCACACCACGGACGATTAGCTCAGCTGGTTAGAGCGTTCGGTTCACATCCGAAAGGTCGCTGGTTCGAATCCAGCATCGTCCACCACTTCCTACTGTTCTACATGCTGAAAAAGTTTGGATACATCGCTGCAGTATTGCTGATAGCAATGGCTATTAGTTTTTCAACAGGTCATTTTCTTATCCCACATTTGGAGCTTGCAGCTAATAACCCATTAGATCTTTCAATGCAGCTCGAAGCATTCAATATTATCTGGCAATTTTTGTTGCTGGGCTATGTAATCGGGGGCGTGATATTTGCGATACCTCATAATAAATTCAATAAAGAGTACTTAAAACTAGCAGGCATTTTCTGTGTGCTTGGAAGCTCAATTATGATAACGATATTTGGCTTTGGCACCGCATTAAGAAGCCTTGGGAAGGACTCATTGATTGTGATCATCATTAATCAAACTGGACTCACCATATTTTATATTGGCATTGCCATAAGCATTATTGAATTAGCCAAAGAAGCGAGCCGCACCATCATGACATTAATGAAATCCAAGTAATACATAATAAAAGCGGTAATGCGGTTGGAGCTGAAGAAGAGCATATCTTGAACATGAGCCATGTACCGACATGCACGGAATCCCATTCCGTCGTACAATGCGGCCGTGTCGCACTCGATCCGCATCATCTACGCATCCACGAGCGGCCACACCGAGTACGTCATCGACGTGCTTGCGACGTACTTGCAGGGGAAGAAGAAGGCCTCCTGCATCGTAAACAGCGTACGTGCCGAACAGGCAAGCGCGGAGGATTTCGCGAAGGACGACGTCCTCATCCTCGCCTCGGGCACATGGAATACGGGGAGCGTCGAAGGGCAGCTCAACCCGCACATGCATGAACTCCTGAAGAAGAGAGTGGCCGACATCGATTTAAAGAAGAAGCCGTGCGCCGTCATCGCGCTCGGCGACGACAGATACTACTACACCGCCCGGGCGAACGAGCACTGTGCCGCCTTCATCAAAGCGCGAAACGGCGCGAAACTCCTGCCGCCGCTCATCATCGTGAACGAGCCGTACGGACAGGCAGAGAAAGTGACGCACTGGGGCGACGAGCTCCTGAAACATCTGTCCGCCCTTCCCCCGACCGACGACGTCGAATGATCTATGCCGCGCGTTTCCGTGAAAATCACCGGCGCATCCGGCCAGGGCATCAGCTCCATCGGCGAAATCCTCGCGAAGGCACTCAAGCGAAGCGGGTACTGTGTGTTCGGCTACCGCGAGTATCCGTCGCTCATCAAGGGGGGTCACGCAAGCTATCAGCTGGACGCGAGTGACGACGAAATCCGCAGCGCCGAAATGCACGCGGACATTCTCATCGCACTCAATCATCACGGGCTCCAGAAGAACGTCGCCGATCTGAAAGAGGGAGGAATGATCGTCCACCAAACGCTTAGCTGGACGTTTCCCGAGGAAGCGCAAAAGATGATCGAGGAACGCGACATTCACGTCGTCTACCTGCCGATCGAGGACATTCTGCGGTCCCTGAAGGCGAAGCCGATCCTGGGAAACGTAGTACTGTCCGCGTGGACATGGGCAGTCCTGGGACGCGACGTTGCACTGCTCAAGGCGCTCGTGAAGGAACACTTCGCGCATAAGAAGGATCTGCTCGATCTCAATATGCAATGCATCGATGAAGGGTACCGGCTCGGAAAAGAGGAGGCGGCAAAGCGGACGATCACGCTTCCGAAACCGAAGAAAAAGTGGAAAGACCATCTGCTCATCACGGGAAGCCAGGCCATGGGGCTCGGCGCGATTCACGCAGGTGTACGCATGTACGTCGGATACCCGATGACGCCGAGCAGTCCGCTGCTCTCGTTCATCGCCGACATGCAGAACGAGACCGGCATGATCATCAAACAGGCGGAAGATGAAATCACGGCCGCGCAGATGGCATCCGGCGCCATGTTCGCGGGCACCCGCGCGCTCACGGCGACCTCGGGCGGCGGCTTCGATCTGATGAGCGAAACACTCTCGTTAAACGGCATCATCGAGAATCCGACCGTGTTCGTACTCGCGCAGCGTCCCGGACCCGCGACGGGTCTGCCGACGTGGACGGCGCAGGGCGACCTGCTGCTCGCGACGGGCACGGCGCACGGAGAGTTCGCCCGCTGCGTGATCGGCGTGAGCGGCAGTGCGGATGCCTTCTCCCTCATGCCCGAGGCCTTCAACATCGCCGAGCGGTACCAGCTCTCCGTCATCGTCCTCACCGATAAGCAGATTGCCGAAGCCCTCTACACGCAGGCTCCGTTCGACGGCAAAAAGACGAACGTCCACCGTGGCAGTCTCGTCACCGATGCGAAGGAACTCGCGAAGCTGAGAGCGGAGGACCGCTACGACCCGAAAGCGAAGGACGGCATCTCGCCACGCTGGCTGCCCGGCAGCAAGGCGGCGACGTACTGCGCCCAAGGCGATGAGCATGACGCCGGCGGATCTGTCGACGAGTCCGCGGCGAACGCGATCGAGCAGATGGAGAAGCGTATGAAGAAGCTGGAAGCGCTCCGGTCCGCCCTGCCCGAACCCGAACTTTTCGGCGCGAAGGAGCCCGATCTGCTCCTGATCGGCTGGGGCAGCACGAAGGACACGGTGCTCGATGCGCTGGCGCACGACTCCCTTGCGGAAAAGAAAATCGGGTACCTGCACTTCACCTACCTGTGGCCGCTCAAAACGCAGACGCTGCTTGCGCTGCGAAAATCGGCCGCGCGCACGGTGCTCATTGAACAGAACTACCAGGGACAACTCGGCATGCTCATCAAACAGGAGTGCGGCGCGACGGTGAACGATCGTATTCTGAAGTACGACGGCCGTCCGTTCTTCGTCGACGAACTCGTGCACGACATCTCTCTCCAACTCAAGCACCTGTAAGTTCCCTCACCTCATCATGCCGATTCCCCTCTCCGCCGACCCCGCGCTCCTGAAGAAGTATCACTGCGCAAACCAGTGCACGTGGTGCGACGGCTGCGGGGACTACGGCATCTGGACCGCGACGAAGCGGGCGCTCAGCGAACTCGGCTACGAACCGTGGCAGGTGCTGCTCTGCTACGACGTGGGATGCCACGGGAACATGTCGGATAAACTGAACGGTTACCGCTTCCACGGCCTGCACGGACGGGTGATTCCCTTCGCGGCGGGCGCGAAGCTCGCCAACATGAATCTGCCGGTCCTCGCCTTCGGGGGAGACGGTGCCAGTTTCTCCGAAGGCATCGGTCACCTGGTGCACGCGGTACGCAGCAACTATCCGATCGTCTTCGTGCTGCACAATAACGGCAACTACGGCCTCACCACGGGACAGGCGAGTTCGCTCACGCCGAAGGGCGAGCCGATGAACACGTCCCCGAACGGCATTCCGGAACGCACGTTGCCGTCGATGGACTTCATCTTCTCGCTGGAGCCGACGTTCGTCGCACGCGGGTTCTCGGGAAACATCGCGCAGATGACGGAGATTCTGAAGGAAGCGATCGCACACCGCGGCTTCGCCTTCGTGGATATGCTGCAGGCATGCCCCACCTACAATCACTTCGCGACGCACGAGTATCTGCTACAACGATGCTACGACGTGCGCGACGGGAAACACGACGTCACGGACAAGAAGAAAGCACGCGCACTCGCAACCGATACCGCGGAGAAGATCGCAACGGGCATCCTCTATAAAGACGAGAAGACGCCGAACTTCTACGAAGAACTCGCGCCGCGGCGGAACGTGAAAACGACGGCCGTCGAAGAAGTGGCGGTCAGGGACGTGAGTGGGTACCTGATGAGGTTTGTGTAGAGAAGATACAGAAGAAACAGAGGATGCAGAGGAGAGTGGGGTAATTGAATATGCAAAAAATTGTGCTTCTCTTGAATCCTTTCTTTCGTCTTTTTCCTCTGTTTCTTCTGTTTCCTCTGTATCTTCTGTTTCTTCTATTTCCTCTCTTAACGCTTCCCCGCAAATTCAGGATCGACCGTCAGTCTGCTCTCCTCGGGAAGCACCTGGTTCTGATACTTGCTGTGCGGCTTCTTGTCGTAGGGCGTGTCGGCGGGCGACGACATCTGCTCGAACGCGATCTGGCAGATGCGCATGCCCGGGTAGAGCGCCACGGGCAGTCGGTTGAGATTGGAAATTTCGAGCGTGATGGTACCGCTGAATCCGGGATCGACGAAACCGGCGGTCGAGTGCACGATGATGCCGAGTCTGCCGAGCGAGCTCCTGCCCTCCACGCGGGCGACGAGATCATTGCAGAGCGACAGGGATTCCTGCGTCACGCCGAGAATGAATTCTCCCGGCTGCACGATGAACGGATCGCCGTCTGCCACCGTAATGACCCGCATGTTCTTCGCGAACGTTTCGGGGTTCTTCGGATCGAGGAGGGCATACCGGCTGTGTTCGTACACCTTGAACACGTTGCCGAGCCGCAGGTCCATGCTGCTCGCATGTACGTGCTGGAACATCTCGGGATTGGACGTATCCACCGTGATACGCCCTTGTTCCAGGGCCGCTTTGATGTCGCGATCGGAGAGAATCACGCGCGGATGGTAGCACAGAAGCAGCGCAGACCAGAACAGAATCGCAGGTCCCCTACCATTGCCCTTAAGCACGGAACGCGTACAATGATTTCCCGTGAAGAACAGCCTCGATTCGACCTCTCTCTCGGCCCAAACGGGCCAGGACACGCATAGCAACGTCAGGGAAGAACTCGCCGCGCAAGCCGACCAGATGCGCGCCGCCGTCTATGAGTTGGCGGCGTACGGACTGACGCTGGGAGCGATTTCGCGCGAGGACGCGGCGGAGCTGACCCGAATGGATACGTCCACGGAAGAAGGCCTGAAGAATCTTCAGAAATTCGTGAGGGACGGTATCTCCACGCAGAAACGCGCGTACGACCAAGTGTACGCGGACTTCACGGGCATGATGCGTGAAGCCGAAGAAGTCCTCTCTGTAACATCGCTGAACGAGTGGAGCATGCGATTCCAGAATACGAACTTCTCCGAGAAACGGTACTTCCTCACCCATCAATTCCGCGGGTTCATCGATAACTGGAAGGAGATCCACCGCAAGCGTGACGAACTGGAGACGAAGGCACGCATGTTCCTGTCGACCCAGGACGTGCCGAAACTCTCGACGTTCTTGAGCGGCTTCCTCTTTAAGGAACTCCGCTACCGCGAGAAGAAGGATCTGGTGGCGCAGGTGGAAGCGGCGCTCGCGGCACAGGAATCGAACCAGAAGAAGGCGCTCTTCGCCGAAGCGCGCTCGGCGCTCGACGCCGCGGTGGAGGAAGGCATTCTGAGTCCTCAGAAAGTCGGCGGATGGCTCAAGAGGATCTTCGATGTCGGCGCTTCACAGGCGGAGATCGAGCAGTTCGTGCGTGGGAAAGGGAAGAATTCCCTGCACTGGTGCAAGGGAAACTGGCGTCAGGTACGCGGTGACTTCGACGCCGTGATGGGTGATCTGAAGAAATCGGAATACGCGGCACGCGGCTTCAAGAGGATCGCGCAGGAAGCGTTCCTGCGCATGGACTACGACCAGCGGGTGAGCTACATCGCGGAAGCGCGACGCACGCTCAGCACATCACTCGACACGGACAACGAGGAACCGATTCTGCTGCGCATCCGGCACGCGCTCGACATCGAAGACTGGCACGAGGCGGATGCCGCGATCAGAGAAGCTTCCGGCATGAATCTCGATACGAGCGACAAGAGCCGCTTGGCATCGATGAAGCAGTACCTGCGGCAACATCGCCGCGAAGCACCCGTACCCAAGGCCGGTCCGTCTCCGGCGGAAATCGACGCGGCCAACCGCGGCATTGAGGAAGCGCTGGCACGGATGGACCCTTCCATGCGCGCGATTGCGATCGGACTTCTGCCATTCGGAAACAACGGCATCAATAATCTCCGCTGGATCGTCTACAACTACCTTTGGTGCAAGAAAAACGGCTATCTGGACGAGGATGAAATACAGAGGGAATTCCATGAACACGAAGAAGAAACGATCGAACGGGTCAAAAGACAGGAGGACGTCGGCAGACATGACGTCGTGACGACCGGACACATCGACCTTTTCCGTCGCGACGGCCATGTGCAGAATTCCAAAAAGAAAGCGACGTTCCAGTACGTGGACATCAGCGAGGACAGCGTGAAAGATCGCCTGGTCGCAAGACTCCCCGGGCGTGATCCGAAAATGCTGTACTGGGAAACGTTCGTCGGCTGTAAAGGCGATCAGACGATGTCAGCAGACTGGCATGCCTCGCAATTGGAATGCTTGAACGAGCTGCGTCGCTGCACGAGAATTCTCGACGGTGCCGGCAAAAAAGCAAGGATCGCCGGCGGCGAATCATCCGCGCGTCAGGCGGATATTTCGTATGCCACGCCGGCATGACTTGTCTGCAGACAAAATGAACGTACAATGTCCCTTGATGCGCATGCGTTTCACCCCCCTCGCAGCCTGTCTCGTTCTTCTCGCCGCCTGTTCGAACTCCCCTCGTTCAAGCCGCGATATCGCGACGGAAGTACTCAATCCCCTCACGGCCATCCAGTACGGCAATGAGCTCGCGGATACGCTCGCGGACATCATCATTCAGGATGACCCTCTTCTGGAGCGGGCCGGCATGGAAGAGTTCCTCCAACAGAACATCGCCAAAGCGAAAACGATGGTGCAAGTGGGAAGGGATGCGCGCATGCGCGGACGTTTCGGTTCCTTCATTCCGCTCAGCGAGTATGTGCAGGGCGATGCGCTCTACGTGGACAACCGCCTCTACTTCTCGCCGACCTTCCTCGCCGATCCCGGTATCGTACTGCACGTGTACCTGACGCAAGCCGTTGACCCGCGCGAGGTGGAGTTCCCGGACGCAACCGCGATCAATCTGGGGGAAATCCAGAGCATCTACGGCCCGCAAACGTACATCGTTCCTCCCCAGGAGAATCCCGACCTCTATCGCATGGTCGTCCTCTGGGACGTCCAGCTCTCACGCCTGTACGGTTTCGCACAGATCGGCAATCGCTAGAGCGCGACGCTGCCCCGATTCAGGATCGCGTCGATCTGCTCGCGGATGACGCCGAGTTGTGAGTCGACGCGTTCACCGTTGATGAAGAATGTCGGCGTGCCTTGTACTCCGGCGTTCCTGCCTTCCTCAAAATCGGTGAGGATCGTCTTCCTCTTGACACCGGAAGACACGCAACGGTCGAACAGTTCTTCATCGAGCCCGAGTTCCCCGGCCCAGCTGCGCAGTGCCGCCGAACTCAACATGTCCTGTCGTGCGTAGATGACATCGTGATATTCCCAGAACGCTCCCTGGTCTGCCGCGCATTCCGCAGCTTCGGCCGCTTCCAGAGCGAAACGATGAATGGAGCGGAGGGGAAAATGCTTGAATTCGAACGCGATGCGATCGCCGTATTCCTCAAGGAGCGGTTGCACGATGGAATCCTGTGCAGCTTTGCAGGCGGGGCACTGCAGATCGGCATACTCCGTCACCACGACCGATGCGGCCGGGTTTCCTTTGGGAGCACGCGAGGACTCTTCGGAGAGACCGGTGGTATCCACCGAGCAGGCGGCGAAGAGAAGCGCGGAAGAAGCGATGAAGAATGAAAGACGCATGAAAAAACGGGAGAAGGAACACGCCCAGTATACCACAGGTGGACGCATGCCGGACCGTGTTACAATGCCTCTCCCATGGCGCTCACTCTCGCCTATCGGCCACGGACCTTCGCCGACGTCGTCGGGCAGGACCACATCGTCACCACGCTGGAAAATGCCGTGAAACGCGACCGAGTCTCGCATGCGTACCTGTTCTCCGGCACGAGAGGAACGGGAAAGACGTCCATCGCGCGCATCCTCGCCAAGGAAATCCTCACGAAGAACGTCGCCGATGCAACGCTCAAGTCACAGATCGTCAAGGGAGTGGAGGAAGGATCGCTCGTCGACTTGATCGAAATCGACGCGGCAAGTACCCGCGGTATCGACGATATCCGCGAACTCATCGAGAAAATACAGTTCTCGCCCGTCGTGGCCGGCGCGAAGGTCTACATCATCGACGAGGTGCACATGCTGACGAAAGAAGCGTTCAACGCGCTCTTGAAAACGTTGGAAGAACCGCCGTCTTACGCGTATTTCATCCTGGCGACCACCGAGGCGCACAAGATTCCGGAAACGATTCATTCGCGGTGCCAGCGCTTCCCGTTCCGCAGGGTGAAGGACGAAGACATCGTGCTGCGCCTGCAGTACATCGTCGATCAGGAACGCATCACGATCGACAGGGCCGCGCTCCGCTTGATCGCCATGCATGCAACGGGCAGCTTCCGTGACGCGATCTCGCTCCTGGATCAGCTGCGATCGCTCGAGAAAATCACGGTGGAAGACGTCCGCCTGCGCACGGGCGAGAGCGGCGAAGCGCTGCTCCTGGAGGTATTCGATCTCTTGGAGAAACGGGACACCGAGCGCATCCCGGACATCGTCGAACGGATCGAGGAAGAGGGAGTTCCCGTGGACCGCGTGCTGCGGCAGCTTCTGACACTCCTCCGTGAACGCCTGCACGAAGCCATCGAGAAAAAGGAGGACACGCGACCCTACGTGCGCATGCTCAGCGAGCTTCTGGAAGGACTCAAGGACGTCCGACTCTCCCCCGTCCCGGGACTGGCTCTGGAAGCCGTACTACTCTCCCTCTGCCATGAGGAGGGTGCGAAGCACATCGCGTCGTCCGTCGCGGCGAAAGTACAGCGACGCGATGCGCCCAAAGCGCCGGAGAAGCAGGAAGATGCTCCCGCGCGCAAGAAGGAAGACGTACACGCCGTGGCGAAGAAGGTGACGAAAGGCACGCTGGAAGCTCCGGAATTGACGCTGGGGAACGTGCAGAGCCGCTGGCAAGACATACTGGGATCGATCACGTTGCCGTCGGTGAAGATGTCGCTCAAGAACGGCACGATCGCACGTGTGGAGAAGGACAAGGTGTTCCTCAGCTTCTCCTCGGCATTTCATCGCGACAAGGCTGGGACGGTGGAAGCCTCGAGAATGATCGAAGACACCATGAAGAATATCTTCAAGCGGAGCGTGCGCGTGGAGTGCGTTCTGGAGGAGCATACGGACAACGCCGAGGCGGAAGAAGACACGAATCTCGCCGAGGCGGCCGCGGAAGTCTTCGGTTCCTCCCTCTGAACATGCACGCCGCGAAGGAAGAGGTACGACGGTCCATGAAGGAGAGGCTGGCGCGCATGAACGATCGCGATCGGGCGACCGAGAGCCGCATTCTGTGTAAGGAACTGGAGCGGGAAATCGGAGAAGACGCGAAGGTGATCGCGGGATTCTTCCCCCTCTCCGACGAACCGGACATCCGCGATCTGCTGCTGCGCTGGCGCGAGGCGGGAAAAACCGTTGCGCTTCCCGTGATGGAACGGAATGTGCTCGTGCTGAGGATTCCGGCATCCTGGGATACCCTGACACCGGGAAGGCTGGGCATACCTGAGCCCGGCCCGGAGTCACCGGAGCCGGATGCCGCGGCGCTCGACCTCGTGATCGTGCCCGGCCGGGCCTTCGCGAAGGACGGTTCACGACTCGGACGCGGCAACGGCGGGTACGATTACTGGATCGAGAAACAGCGGAAACGGAATCCACGGACGCGCTACCTCGGCGTCTGTTTCGACTGCCAATTGCTGCCGACGCTCCCCGTGGAGGCGCATGATCAGAAGATGGATGCGATTGTGACGCCCAGGGGGCTTGTTGGTGGATAGCGTGAAGGACGTAGTATGGAGTATGGAGTATGAGTTGTATGAAGGCTGAGAATAGAGGAAGCATCCATACTTCATAATACGTACTTCATAATTCTCCGGTCATCCGCTATGCTCCGGCCATGCCCGTCTACGACGCCCTCAAAGCCGCCGATCCCGACATGTGGAACGCGCTCATGGGGGAGATGAAAAGGCAGACGGACGGCGTGGAACTGATCCCCTCGGAGAACTACGTTTCCCCGGCGGTTCTGGAGATGATGGGCTCGGTCCTGAACAACAAGTACAGCGAAGGCTACCCGGGAAAGCGCTACTACGGCGGACAGGAGTACACGGATGCCATCGAATCGCTCGCCATCGATCGGGCGAAGAAGCTCTTCAACGCCAGACATGCCAACGTGCAACCGCACGCGGGAGCCCCTGCGAACGTGGCCGCGTACTTCGCGGTGCTGGAACCGGGCGACACCGTGATGGGCATGGATCTGAGCCACGGCGGCCATCTGACGCACGGCCACCCCGTCACGTACATCACGAAAATCTTCAACTTCGTACGCTACAAGATGAAGAGCGCGGAGACCGGAGAACTCGACTACGACGAGATGCGCGAAACCGCCAAGCGCGAGAAGCCGAAGCTGATCCTCGTGGGGTACTCGGCATACCCGCGCGAAGTGGAGTACGACAAAGTGAAGGCGATCGCGGAGGAGGTAGGCGCGCTCACCATGGCGGACATGGCGCATGTGGCGGGCCTCATCGCGGGCAAGGCTCATAAGAATCCCTTCGATTTCGGTTTCGACATCATCACGACCACGACGCACAAGACGCTGCGCGGCCCCCGGGGAGGCATGATCCTCACGCGCGAGGCGGAGCTCGGCAAGAAGATGGATAAATCCGTCTTTCCCGGATTCCAGGGCGGGCCCATCATGCAGATGGTCGCCGCGAAGGGCGTCGCGTTCGGGGAAGCGTTGCAGCCGGAGTTCAAGGAGTACGCCGCGCAGATCGTGAAGAACGCCGCAAGGCTCGCGGAGATTTTCCTCTCCAAGGGCTGTCGCCTCATCACCGGCGGTACGAGCAATCACTTGATCCTGCTCGATGCCATGACCTCTTGGGGAGTTCCGGGCGGAGAGTGTGAGGAGCTCTTCGACAGAATCGGCATCACGCTGAACAAGAACATGATCCCGGATGATCCCCGTAAACCCATGGACCCCTCCGGCATCCGGTTCGGCACGCCCGCGATCACGACGCGCGGCATGAAGGAGAAGGACATGGACGTGCTCGCCGGTTTCATGTTGAGCGCCATTGAGAAGCGCGGCGACGAAGCGGCACTCGCGACGCTGAAAGAAGAAGTCGTGGAGTTCTGCAGGAAGTTCCCGGTGCCGGGGATTAAGGCGTAAGGAAGATTCAACTTGTTGGCTCACGATCGGTATCAAGAATGTCACGAGGAGGTGGGCAAAGCATTCGACGCATTTTTCATGTAGATGCAGTGATACATCGGACCCATGTGAGCAAGTAAAGGAAGGACAGAAGAGGCATGATGATGCAAGTCAAACAGGTATCGCAGCAATCAGGCGCCATTCATAGTGAATGAGCTATGGCTCATCCAGACGTCCACATTCTGCAGCATGACGAGCGCGTCGATCTCGTTGATCTTCAACCTTCTCAAGTCGAAGCTGCCTTTCCCGATGCCACGTATCTCTTCATCCAAGGAGGCACACAGCGGGTCTTCGCACTGTGTCGTACGACACATGAAGCTCTTCTACACGCCGTAGAAGATGAATTTGGTCAGGATGGCAAATTTGCCGGTGAAGACCCTGCGGAATTCGGCATCATCGCAGGCCCCACTCTGCAAGCACAAACCGATCGATACCTCGCGGCACGCGAGTAATCATTCATACGCTGGTTCGCACGACGTTGTTCCCGTCACTCAAGTATGTCCGCTTTTCTGACCATCGCCATCGTACATCTTCTGACTGTGATGAGAGATGAACATGCATGCTCATTGAGTCCACCAAAGGTAACACTTGCCAATTGCAGCACTCACAGTGCCGATGAATATTAGAAGAAACGCAAAGTCAATCAAGCCCAAGGCTTCTGCTTGTATGCCAGCAACCCCAAAGGCAATACCTACTATGATCGAAGCAACGCCGACAGTAACCATTAGCTTAAACCATTTCAATTTTACATCAATTTTCGCGCCGCAGTGTTTGCATTTCCTTGCCTTTACAAGGACAGTTTCAGCACATTGTGGGCATCGCTTCATTCCAGTTTCCATAACCTGCGAAAGAATAGCAGATATAAGCAACTACATGCATTTCGTTTTTGGGGAAGCAAAGCAGCGTAAAAAAATACCAAGCGCACCCCTTCGCGGGTGCGCGTCATGGGTCATACAACATCCAACAGAGATACATCCCATCTGCCTGATGCGGAAGACCAGAGGTAATGTTCGGGCGCATCCACAATGCCTGCCTTGACGGGATTCATGTGAATGTATCGGAGAACACTCCAGGAATTTCGCGGAAAGATGACGTAATAGCGTTTCTGCCAAAGAGGAACATTGGCGCCGATTTCACTATATAATCCCGATTTGTACGATTGCATCACCCGTGAAATCGAGCCGGGTGAGGGAACCATGACCAAAAAATGGCAATGATCCGGCATGATCACAAAACCAAAGAGGAAAAACGGACGAACGGATTGTACTTTGTACAATTGTTCAACCGCGGCACGGGCAAAAGTCGCATCGGTAAACACCGGCGCACGATGTCGCGTCACGGTCGTCACGAACATGACACGATCATTGGTCACGAATCTTCGCTGCGTCATGTTCTCATTATCGTGGATCGAACCCACGGAGGGGTGCTTTCTTACGCTGTCGCAAGACAGCATCTCACCCACGAAGTCGCACCCACGGAGGGGTGCGACTGATGGACGGCATCACAGACCGCGTTTCTCCCGCAATTCCAGCATCGCCTTGCTCGGCAGTGGCACGCCCCCGGACTCCATGAGCTTCTTCTCAAGCTCCTGCATGGATGATCGTTCGATGTCGCTGAGCGCCTCACCCATGAACTCTTTCTTACGCAGCATGTTGAAGTCATTCGTCCACATCTCGCGGTCGCGCCACGCGCGATACTCCGCAAGGGACATGCCCTTCTTGCGGGCCTTCTTCTTCTCTTCCTCCTCCTTCTCCTTCGCCTTCTCGGCGGCCTTGGCGGTCACTCTCCCCTCCTCCGCGCTCGCGATCCACTTGCCGAGCCGTTCCTCCACGTCTCTGCGGGGTTCTGCGTAGCGCTCGCGCGACATGCGGCGGATGGTGTCCCACCGCCCCTTATCCTGTTCGTAGTCGGGAGGAGGCAGGGTTGAGACGGAGAACGACTTGCTCGCCATGCCGTCGATCATCAGACGCATGTAGGCGTGATACTTCGGGAGCGAGAGAATGTCTTTCGGCAGCACGAGTTCCTCGAACTGCTGCGACAGCACTTCGGCGTCGTCGCTGCCGACCTGGAAGCTGACGAGCGACCCGACGTTGCCGAACACGGCGTTGATGAGCGTCTGATCGTTCTTGTTCTGTCCGATGAGCAGCTGCCCGATGTACTGGTTTGCCATCGTCAGATTCAGGCGGTACTTGCGCGCCTCGGAGAGGATCGTCGCGAACGATTCGGTGGCGAAGTTCTGGAACTCGTCGACGTACAGGTAGAAATCCCTGCGCTCTTTCTCGGGGATGTTCGCCCTGCTCATGGCATCCAGCTGGAACTTGGTGACCAGCATGGACCCGAGGAAGGCCGATTCGTCCTCACCGATGTTTCCCTTCGAGAGGTTCACGAGAATGATCTTGCCGGTGTCCATGGCATGTCGCAGATCGAGCTTCGTCGCGGCCTGCCCGATGATGTTCCGGAGCATCGGCACCGAAAGCAGCTGTCCGATCTTGTTCTGGATCGCCGCAACGGCCTCGGTGCGGTACTTCTCGGACCATCCCTTGTACTCCCCTTCCCAGAAGCTCTTCACGAGGTGATCGTTCGTGCGCGAGACGACCTTCTCGCGGAACGCGTCGTCGCTGTACATGCGGAGAATACCGAGCATCGAATTGCCGCCCGCTTCGAGCAGGGCAAGGAGGGTGTTGCGCATGATGTGCTCCATGCGACCGCTCCACGCGTCGGGCCAGAGCTTCTTGAAGACGCTCATCATGCCGGAGGCGACGAGCGGATACTGGTCGGGATTCTCGCAATCGAGCATGTTGAACGCGATGGGGTGATCCTTGTCGGCGGGATCGAAGAGAATGACGTCGTTCGTGCGGTGCTTCGGAATGAAACGCGTGACCGCATCGACAAGGTCACCGTGAGGATCGATGAGCGCGACGCCCCTTCCCGCGTGGATGTCGGAGAAGAGCATGTTTTCCAGGAGCGTCGACTTTCCCATGCCCGTCTTTCCGATGATGTACATGTGACGCCTGCGGTCATCGGGACGGATGCCGAACTGCTGCCTGTTGCCGCGGAAGACCGCCTCCCCGAGAGCGGTGACGTCTTCCTCGTCGGAGAGCGGAAGATTCACGGGCGGTTCGAGTTTGCGGTGCGTCACCCAGTCGAGATTCGGCGTCTTCACGAGGATATTCGGAATGTGCCAGAGCGTCGCAAGCTCCTCCACGGACAGCGCGAACGGCACGGACGCGAACCCGTGCGGCACGGAGGGATGCGTACGCACGCTCCGCATGGCGAAGCCGTTGCAGTGCGGCAGGGAAAACTGACGGAAGCTGGAGGCGATTTCCTCGACTTTCGCCTGCGCGTCCGGAGCGTCTGCGGCAGGCGTGATGACGGAGATGCGTACGTTGGCGTAGAAGAGGAGGCGGTTCACCTTGTCGACCGCCGCGGCGGCCGTATCTTCGCGATCATGATTGCGGGCCGCGGCGCCGGACGGCAGTTCCGGGTCCCGCGATTCGCTCACCTCGCCCGTCATCAGGGAGACCTGCGACTTCGCGCCCGGCATCCAGGCGCGGAAACCTCCCATGAACAAATTGAGCGGCAGGTACGCCCACCAGCGCCACCCGCGGGCAAGGTGCGCTTTCGCGAGAAGATTGCCGTACCACGCCCAGTGCTTGGGAAGTCCCGAGGAGAGGAGCGGAATGAACTTGAGGGCGCGCTTGCGATAGGCGTTGCCGTGGATGGGACGGAAGGCGATCTGCACGTGACCGCGCATGCCGCTCTTCGGATACCGCACGAGCGCCGAGGTGATGCCCGCGATCGTATCCACGTTCTGCCTGCTCATCACGTCGTCGAACTGCGGATGGCGCTTGATGGGGATGACCTCGGGACCCGCTAGGGTCAGGTCGGCAGAAGCCACCGCTTCACCCTCCCGCGTCAGAAACGGATCGCTGCCGAGCACCTCGATGTCGGCATCGGGGTACTGCGCGTACATCTGGCTCTCTACGAGCGACGCCGCGCGCGGCGTGACGCGGGCGAACAAACTGATTTTCCCTTCGGCATAGCCAATCTCCAGACTCATCACGCCGTCTTTCCCACGCAGGGAATGCAGCGACGAGAGCACCGATTCCATCATGAGCGGCCCGCGCTTGGCGGACGTCTCCTCGGTATCGGGGAGCGACGGTCGGATCCGCAGAAGTACGGAGGCGGAGGCGGGAGTCATCTGTTTACTGATTGAGAAGTTCGAAAACCATATCCAGGGCAACGGTGTTGTATGCGTAATCCATGCGAAGCGGACCCAAAATACCGAGCACTCCCTCGCTGTCGCGCACGCGGTACCTGCGCACGATCAGACTGCAGCTTTGAATCTGCGGCAGGAGATGCTCCTCGCCGATGTAGTAGCGCACCTGGTCGTCGATGACCATGCCGTCGAGGGCGTTTGTCAGGTTCCCTTCCAAGACTTCCACGACGCTGCTGCCAAGCAGCGGATTCTCACGAAACTCCGGCTGCCTCAGGACATTCGCAAGGCCGAGGTAGTACACCCTGTCGCGATGCGGCACGGTCGCGAAGCTCACGTTACCGATCATGCGCGCGAGCATCGTGACGGCGTCGTAGACGCGCTCCTGATCCTTACGCCGGAAGTACTGCTCGCGGAATGCATCGAACTTCTTGCGAACGGATTTCTCGGCCGCGTCGGGCCTCATGAACTCACGCACGTAGGTGCGGTAACCTTCCGCGGTGGGAACACGCCCTGCAGACACGTGGGGCTGAGCGAGAAAGCCCTCCTCCTCCAGCATCGACATTTCCGCGCGGATCGTGGCCGGGGACACGGAGAATTCGGATGTCTCCAGAAGCCTCTTACTGCCTACGGGAAGCGCGGTACGCACAAATTGCTCGATGATCGCTTCCAGCAATTTGGCTTGTCTTTGATTCATATATCTATCATAGCACTCTTTGGGTCAGAGTGCCATTCTGAAGGATGCCGCACGAAAGGAACGCACGCGGGCGAGAACGGCAGGATACTGCGCTTCCGGCCTACTTCCCGGCCTTCTTGGCCTTGGCGGCGGGCTTCTTCGCGGCCTTCTTCTCCTTGATGGCTGCATGCTCCTGCTTCTTCTTTGCAGACTGCTCCTGGAGCTTTTTGAAGCGATCCACCCGACCGGAAGCGAGCACGCCACGATACTCACCCGTGTAGACGGGGTGGCACTTGGCACAGACTTCCACCTGCTGTTCTTTGATCGTCGTCGGAATCATGTAGACGGCTCCGCAGGTAATGCAGGTCGTTTTGGCGTCTTGGTGCACGTCGGGGTGGATACCTTTCTTCATGGGCGGTGAGTCTACGGAAAGCGTCGCAGGCAGTCAAATACGATCATTTCTTCTTCTTTTTCGCGGAAGGCTTCGAAGAGGACTTCTTGGCGGCGGGCTTCTTGGGCTGCGCTTTCGCTTTGCCGGCCTTCTTCGCTTTCGGGGTTGCCTCTTCATCGTCGCTCTCTTCCTCCTCTTCATCCTTCAGTCCGCCGACGTCCTCCGGCTCCACGAGCTTGAACGTCTTCGGCACGTCGCCAGGCGTTTGAGGAACCACGTCCTTCGCCTGCTCGGCATCGACCATCACCACGCTCAGGGACGCGATCTTGTCGGACTTGTCGAGACGCATGACGATGACACCCTGCGTCGCGCGGCCGCGGGTGGGGATGTCGGAGAGCTTCATGCGGATGGCCTGCCCCTTCTTGCTGAGGCAGAAGAGTTCACCGTCCATGCCCTCGGAAATCACACATCCTCCGACGATGTTGCCGGTTTTCGCGGTGAGCTGCGCGGCTTTCACGCCCGTGCCTCCGCGACCCTGCAGGCGGTAGAGACTCACGGCGCTCGCCTTGCCGAGTCCGTTCTCCATGATCACGAGAAGCTGGCTCGTCTCGGGGTCCTCAACCGAGGACGCCACGACGACTTCATCGCCCGCGGCGAGGCGGATACCGCGCACACCCGCCGCGCTCCTGCCCATCGCGCGCACGTCTCCTTCCTTGAAGCGGATTGATTTTCCTTTGCGCGTTACGATGAAGATTTCCTCTTTTCCGGACGTGTCGAGCACCCACTTGAGCTCGTCTCCCGCGGGCACCTTCTGGGCGATGAGACCGCTCTTGCGGATGTTCTGGAACTGACTGAGCGCCGTGCGCTTCACCGTTCCCTTCTTGGTGACGAGGAAGAGGTGCGTACTGCCTTTCGGCTTCGACTTAAGAATGGCGGTGACCTTCTCCTGCGGCTGCAACTGCAGCAGGTTCACGATCGCCTGCCCCTTCGCGGTGCGTCCCGCCTGCGGGAGCGCGTAGACCGGCATCGTGAAGACGCGGCCCGTGTTCGTGAAGTACAGCAGATCGTCATGGTTGTTGCCGTGCAGGAGGACCAGAATCTCGTCCTCCTCCTTCGTGGTCATGCCGATCACGCCCTTGCCGCCGCGGTGCTGTGCGCGGAACTGGGCCGGACTCATGCGCTTCACGTATCCCTGTTCGGTGAGTGCGACGATCATCGGTTCGTTCGGGATCGTATCCTTCGCGGAGAATTCGCCGACGGCGTGCGGAACGATCTTGGTTCTGCGGGCGTCGCCGTACTTCTGCTTCAGGTCCGCGAACTCGTCCTTCATGATCTTGTCGATCTTCTTCGGATCTTTCAGGATCGCCTCGCACTCCTTGATGAAGGCGAGTACCTCTTTGAGCTCCTCCTCGATCTTCTTGCGCTCCAGCGCGGCAAGTCTGCGCAGCTGCATGGCGAGAATGGCATCCGCCTGAATCACCGTCAGCTTGAACTTCTTCACCAGGTTCTCGCGCGCGGTGTCGGTATCGGCGCTGCCGCGGATCGTCTTGATGACGGCATCGATGTTGTCGATGGCGATCTTGAGTCCTTCCAGAATGTGCGCGCGTTCCTTTGCGCGGTCGCGGTCGAACGTGACGCGGCGGGTGATGATGACGCGGCGGTGATCGATGAAAATCTGCAGCAGTTCCTGCAGGTTGAGCAGCTTCGGCTGCAGACCGTCGGAGAGCGCGATGCAGTTGTACCCGAAACTCGTCTGAAGATCGGTGTACTTGTAGAGCTGGTTCAGAATCTTCTGCGGGTAACTGTCCTTCTTGAGTTCGATGATGACGCGAATTCCCTCGCGGTCGGATTCGTCGCGAATGTCGGAAATACCCTGAATGACTTTGTCGGTCACAAGTTTCGCGATCTTCTCTATGAACGTCGCCTTGTTCACCTGATACGGAAGTTCGCTGATGCGGATGACCTGACGGTTCTTGATTTCCTCTATTTCCGCTTTGCCGCGCATGATCACCGAACCGCGACCGGTCAGGTACGCCTGCTTGAGCGCTTCCTTGTCGTAGACGAAGCCGGCCGTGGGAAAGTCGGGGCCCTTCACGAAGGCGAGCAGGTCTTCGACCGTGGCGTCGGGGTCGTCCGTCAGGTGCAGCAGGGCATCGAGCAGCTCGCCGAGGTTATGCGGCGGAATGTTCGTAGCCATACCGACCGCGATACCGACCGTACCGTTTAGGAGCAGGTTCGGGATCTTCGCCGGAAGAACCGAAGGCTCCTTCCTGGAGCCGTCGTAGTTGGGGCGAAAATCGACGGTGTCCTTCTCGATGTCGGCGAGCAGTTCCATGGAAATTTTCTGCAGGCGGCATTCCGTGTACCTGTACGCGGCGGCACCGTCGCCGTCGATGGAGCCGAAGTTTCCCTGTCCGTCCACGAGCGGATAGCGCATGGCGAAGTCCTGCACCAGGCGGACCATGGCGTCGTACACCGAAGAGTCGCCGTGCGGATGGTACTTCTTGAGCACTTCTCCCACGACACCGGCGCACTTGGAGTAACGATGCGAGGGCGTCAGTCCTTCTTCCTGCATCGCCACCAGAATACGACGGTGCACGGGCTTGAGACCGTCGCGGGCGTCCGGGAGTGCGCGCGACACGATGACGCTCATCGCGTAACTCAGGTAGCTGTCTTCCATCTCCCGCACGATGGGGCGGGGCTCGATGTGTCCGATGGAACCGATGGTTTCTCCGCCCTTCTGGGCGCCTGCATCGTCTTTTTTCGCCATACGAAAAGAAATCGGAAATTGGTCGCAGGGAGAGTAGCAGATTCTCCCGGGAAGAAAAGGGCTGTCGGCGGGAAGCGGGAAGCCCTAAGCTTGGTCCCGGGCCTCTCTCCGCGCATGCTCTCGGTCGTCTCCACACCCATCGGCAATCTGGGGGATATCACGCTGCGTGCCGTGGAAGCCCTTCGCGAATGCGACGCGATCGTCTGCGAGGACACCCGCGTGACGGGAAAGCTCCTCTCCTTGCTCAACTTGCCGAAAAAGCGCCTGATTGCATTCCATGCACACGCACATCCGCGCGTGCTGGAAGAGGTGATGACACGACTCAAGAGTGACGAGCACCTGTGCCTCGTGAGCGACGCCGGAACTCCCGGCATTTCCGACCCCGGGTTCGCGGTCGTTTCGCGCGCGAGGGAAGAGAACATCGCGGTCGAAGTGCTTCCCGGCGCATCGGCGTTCCTGGCGGCCCTCAGCGGCAGCGGCGTCCCCATTCACCGCTTCCTCTACCTCGGGTTCCTGCCCGTGAAGAAAGGGCGGCGCACCCTGCTCGATTCCCTGAGGGACGAGGAGCACACGGTCGTCTTCTACGAATCCCCTCACAGGATCGAGAAAACCCTGGCCGAGCTCCACGAATTATTTCGGGATGATCCCGACCGTCTCATCGTCCTCGCCCGGGAACTCACGAAAGTACACGAAGAATTTCTCCGTGTGCGTGCCGAAGATCTCCCGGAAGCCGTGAAGACACTCACGGTCAAAGGAGAGTTCGTGGTGATGATCGCGCCCCGCGGAAGAGGGCGATAACCTCCGGAGCACACTCCGTCAGGGCAGCATCGATGCCGGATTGATGTGCTTGCCGTCTTTGTGCATTTCCAGATGGAGGTGCGGACCCGTCGTCATGAGACCGGCACCGTACGTGCCGGGCGTGCCGCCCGAGAGGCCGATCACCTGCCCCTGCGTCACGATGGAACCGGGGCTGACGTACACCTTGGAAAGGTGACCGTAGAGCGAGGAGTAGCCGCCGCGATGCCCGATCAGCACGTACGTGTAGCCGTACTGCCCGCCGTCACGGACCGTGTGCACCACGCCGTCGGCGACGGAGAACACCGGACTGCCGTGCGGCGCCGCGATGTCCATGCCGCGATGCGGTACTTTGAAGCGCTGCTCATAGGAGGAATCGAAGTAGCCGGCGGTCACCCTGCCGAGCACGGGCCAGATGAAGATTTCTCCCACCACGTCGTTCGCGGCGGCCCGCTCTTCCTCGTACGTGTTCCGGGCTTCGACGATCTCCGCGTCGAGCGCGGCGCGCTCCGCGTCGATCTCGCGCAGGCGAACGTCGAGGAGCTTCAGCTCCGCATCGGCCCGCATCGCGGCGTCGCGCTTCGCGAGATACGCGAGTGCGTCCGCTTCGGGAATGCCGTCCTCAAGCAGCGCGAGCTTCTCGCGGAGGAAGGCGATCTTGCCGGGCAAGGTATCGCGTTCCCGCACATCACTGCGATACGCGTCGCGCAGATCATCATCCTCCGGCGCTTCCTCGGGAAGCGCCTGCAGCTCGACAAGGCGTGCTTCCAGCACCCGCAATTCGCGCTTGGCATCCTCCACGAACTGGTACTGCTTGCGCACCGTGTTGCGATTCGCGCGCGCCGTTGCATGCGCATCCAGCGCCTCCTGCTTCATCGAGAGAAGAACCTGACGCCGCGCCGTTCCTTCGTCGCGTTCGCGTCCGAGCGCGGTCTGCCGGTCGGTGAGTTCGTTGATCTTCCGCGTGAACTTCTCTTCCCGGAAACTCCGCAGTCTGTCGTTGATCTCGAGGAGCTGTTTCTGCATCGAGACGACGCGTGCGTTCACCTCATCGACCGTGGCTTTCACTTCGGAGAGTTCCGCGGCGGTGAGATCGCGAGTGCGCTGATGTTCGTGAAGTTCCTGCACCTCCTCGCCGGCCGCTTCGAAGAGTTCTTCGCGCAGAGCGAGTAGTTCAATGAGGCGCGTCTGTAACGATTCGGCGACATCCTGAAGCCTCTCTTCCGCACGATCCCCTTCCTCGCGCAGCACGTGCAAGCGGGAGAAGAACGTGGCGCGGGTTCTGAGCAGCGCGTCGTTGTAGAGGTCGCGCTCCACGATCTCGCCGAGTGATCCCTGCGTCAGGGAACGCGTAATCGTGCCGCCCGCCACCGGACCCGTTTCTTCGGTCACCACGTCACTGAGCGCAATGAAACGGACGAAGGACACGAATTCCTCCTTCTGTTCACCGAGCATTTCCTCCAGCGCAAGATTCGAGGCATGCACGGCATCGAGTTGCTCCGAAAGCGCCTTGATCAGCTTCTGCGTCTCGACGATGCGCGCGCGGGCGGAACGCCGCTCGCGGGTCAGCGCATCGAGCGTTTCGCTCGACTCGCGTACTTTCTCATCATAGAAACGGAGCGACGTCTGAAGATCCGCGGACTTGCGGGTCTGCTCGCTCGCCTCCATCCATGCATCCTGAAACGCGTCGCGCGCCTCCTGCAGTTCCTCCGCCTCCGGCGCCGCGAACAACGCCGATCCGCCGGCAATGCTGCCGAGCAGGCTGGTTGCAGCCAGCATGGACGCGAGGAAACGGGGGGAACGGGACATCATACTATTATAACAAATTATTTTGTATTTTGCAATTGTGGAAGAAGAGACAGACCGTAGACGGAAAGTTGCTATACTGAACGCCATGATCTGCTCCCTCGCCGGAACGGTCGGCAAGCGAAGACCGCACCAGGTGCGCATCGTCGTGGGCGGCGTCGGCTATCTCGTGCATGTACCTCTCACCGTCTACGAGGCGCTGGAAGAGGGTGAGAAGACCGAACTGCTCATCCACAGCCATGTCCGCGAAGACCGCTTCGATCTCTTCGGATTTCGGACGGAGGAAGACCTGACGATGTTCCAGGCGCTCCTCGCCATGGACGGCATCGGCCCGAAGATCGCACTGGAAATCTGCTCCATCCCCAAGCGCGAGCTGCATCACGCCGTGAGTTTCTCGGACGCGAGCGTCCTCGAAAGCGTGAAGGGCATCGGAAAGAAACGCGCCGAGAAACTGCTCTTGGATCTGAAATCGTTCTACGAGAAGCACCAGGATCTGCTCCTCACGACCGACGTGAACGGAGAAGCGGGCACGACGGATGAAGATGCCGTGTCTGCCCTGACCTCACTCGGCTACGAGCGGAAGATCGTTCTGAAAGCACTGCGCAATCTCCCCTCTTCCGTCACCAAGACCGAAGACAGGGTGACGGCCGTCCTCCGTTCTCTGTAACATTCTCCCATGCTGACGCTCGACATCACGGGCACGCTCGCGAAGATCATCACGCCGACCTACGGCATTCCCGACCGCGAACTCACGGGCCTGCGCACCGGCCTGCGGCGCTACACGGAGGATTGGCTCGCGGAGCGCGAGAAGGGCGAGCACGCGTGGTCGATGAATCCCTACGACAAGGAGATGATCGAGCGCGTGAAGCGGACGGCGGAACGGCTGAAAATCGAGCGCATCGAAACGGTCGTCTGGATCGGCATCGGCGGATCGGGACTCGGACCGAAAGTGATACAGGAGATCTTCGAATCGACACACACGCTCGAATTTCTGCTCATCGACACGGTGGACCCCGCACTGCTCGACCTGCAGCTGTCGCTCGTCGATTGGAAGCACGCCGCGGTGGTCGTGGTGAGCAAGTCAGGCGGCACGCTGGAAACGATGAGTGCGTTCTTCCTCTGCTACGACAAGTTGAAGCAGGCCGTACGCGGACAGGCGGCGAGCAGGGTGGTCGCGCTCACCGATCCCCACGGCGGCAGCCTGCGGGCCATGGCAATGGAAGAAGGCATGCAGATGCTGCCGATTCCCTCGAACGTCGGCGGACGTTTCAGCATCTTCACGCCGGTGGGGCTCTTGGCGCTCGCACTTCTGGATGCAGACGTGGAAGCGTTCTGCAGAGGCGCGAAGGAAATGGACACGCGCTGCCAGGAAACGGCGATGGAGGAGAATCCCGCAGCGCTCCTCGCCGCGACGCAGTTCCTGCTGGATACGCGCCGCGGGTACCCCATCCGCGTCATCATGCCGTACGCGGGCAGACTCGCCTCGATGGGCAGGTGGTGTCAGCAGTTGCTGGCGGAGAGCCTTGGCAAGAACGACGGCTCGAATCCGATCCCGTCGGCGGCACTCGGGACGCAGGACCAGCATTCGCTCCTGCAGCAGTGGATGGCGGGGCCCCGCAAAACGTGGCACCTCTTCCTTCGCGAGACCGAGAAACCGCGGGTCGCCGTCCCGCGCGAGGTGCCGTCGGGCTTCACGTACCTCGCGGAGAAAACCTTCGGCCAGCTGCTCGACGCCTGCTACGAAGGCACAAGCCAGGCACTGACGTCGGCGAAGCGGCCGCACGCGACCATCGCGGTGCAGCGTCTCGACGCGTCACACTTGGGCCAGCTCTTCTTCCTCTTCCTGACGGAAGTCGTGTATCTGGGAAAGCTCTACCGCATCGACATCTACGGACAACCCGCCGTGGAAACGGGAAAGCAGATTACGAAGAGTATTCTCTCGCGCGGGCGCGGGGAAGAGTGAGTTGCATCGCACGCGCGATGCCCTATACTCACAGACACTCCTTTCTCCTCTTCTTCCATGGCGCAGGAAGTTACCGATGCCACGTTTGACAGCGAAGTGCTGAAGTCCGATGTGCCCGTGCTCGTCGATTTCTGGGCACCGTGGTGCGGACCCTGCCAGGCGATGCTCCCCGTCATCGACGAGATTACGAAGGAGTACGACGGAAAGGCGAAAGTCGTGAAGATCAACGTAGACGAGAACAACGAGGTTTCCGGCAAGTTCAACGTCATGAGCATTCCCACGTTCATCCTCTTCAAGGGCGGCGAGGCAGTCGACACGTTCATCGGCGCCAAGCCCAAGGAGGACATCACCGCGAAGATCGACGCGATTCTGTAGCGCACTATGAAGATCCTCGCCATCCTCATGATTGTCGGGAGCTTCCTGATGATCAAGTACCGCGAACGCGTGGGCGACGTCTTCGGCGAACCGGAGTGGGCCGCAAAAGTGGGCGGCGTCTACAACGTGGTCATCATCGCGGCGGCGATCCTCTTCTTCTGGGGCGTTGCCGAACTCACGGGCACGACGGGGGTGCTGTTCGCGCCGTTCCTCAACGCGCTGCCGGGGGCGGGTCAGTGAAGCACTGCGGCCGTGAAGGACAAAGCATCTCAAGAGTTCACAGAGACAATACTGCGAAACCCGGCGTAGCAATATTTCTGTGCACGAGCACACATTCATCCTCGATCTGACGATCGGAGATTCTAGTGAAGTCGGGTGAACGCACGAATGCGTGACGAAAAATCCGGATCATCGGCGAACGCCGCCGCGCGATCGTTGATCTTGAAGTGAGCGCGCGCTTCTTCAAACGGCAGATCGGTATCGAGGAGGCCGAGTTCGTAGGCGAAGCGGTCGGAGTAGCCCGGGAAGAGGATACGCACGTCGAACGGAACCGTGCCGGGAAACACGGCGTTGATGTGACCGACGATGTTCGTGGTGCAGGTATTGAAGAGCGTATTGTAGAATTCGGGCTTCTCACGGAGTGCGTTCACCCGCGCAAGCATGTGCAGAAAGAGCGTCTGCGTCTGCTCCGGCGTCGCCTTCACGGGATAGAGGAACACGTCGTCGCGCCGGTGATTCGCACGGAGTCCGATCAGGTCACGCTCCGTGCCGATCACGTACATGAGTTCGTAACGCCGCAACAGCCCTTTCCACGTGGAGAACTCCTCCCCTTCCTCCTTGCGGATTTCAATGGAGATTCCCACGTACTCGCCGTTTTCAAAGCCGAAACTCAGGAACGTATGCGCCGCACCCTCCCAGTCGGAGAACGGCTCCACCACGTACCACACCGACTCGATCGCATCGAGATCGAACGACTGATCTCGGTACCGAACGTCGTAGTCATCGGTGGATCGGTAGGTGAAATCGCGGATGTTCTGCAAATGAACCTGTTCGCCGTCGACATCCGCGGACGGCAGGACGCGTTGATCGGCGGCCCAGTTCCTCTCGTTCGAAGGGCGGACGACGAGCAGGAAGAGCGCAAGCGGCAACAGAATGACGAGGATCATGAGCCGTTTGTTTCCGCGCGCAACACGCATGCGCGAAGCATACCAAGAATCGACGTGCGGAATCCCGTGGAAATGGCGGGCAACTATCCGTACAATGGGTGGGCTCTGGGGCTGTCCGCCTTCGTCCCCCATTCGGGGGACTTCGGCAGGACGAGTCACTCTGCCGCTCTTTCTTCCCGTTCATGACATGATGCGATTCGTGGGGCTGTAGCTCCCGACTTCGCTCCTTCGGAGCTACGCCGGGGCGAGTCCGTATCCTTGCATGATCTCGTTGATCTTTATCCTTACCGTGGGGCTGTAGCTCAATGGCTAGAGCACCTGCTTTGCAAGCAGGGGGTTGAGGGTTCGAGTCCCTCCAGCTCCACCA
>CAYWPP010000007.1:0-64829 GCA_964460475.1 uncultured Candidatus Peribacteria bacterium | reverse complement strand
ACGGTCCTAAGGTAGCGAAATTCCTTGTCGGGTAAGTTCCGACCCGCACGAATGGTATAACGGTCTGGTCACTGTCTCGACGCAAGGCCCGGTGAAATTGCAAACCCGGTAAAAATGCCGGGTGAATCACGGTAGGACGAAAAGACCCTATGAAGCTTTACTGTACGCTGGCATTGTGATGTTGGTTTCCTTGCGCAGGATAGGTGGGAGGCTTTGAAGTCCGGACTTTGGTCCGGGTGGAGCCGCCGTTGAGATACCACCCTTGTATTCCGATATCACTCACCTTTGGTGATAAAAGTGCTTACGCGTGTGCGAAAGAACGGTTGTTTCGGATAAGAATGATGAATCAAGAATGATGAATTATGGGATGAAAGAGAAACCATAATTCATGATTCATACTTCATGATTCATGTCTGCAATCATCAACTTCAGCCACACGCTAATGAGCATTTCTACCACCAAAGGGACCGTGCTTGCCGGGCAGTTTAACTGGGGCGGTTGCCTCCTAAAGCGTAACGGAGGCGCGCAATGGTTTACTAGCGCTGGATGGAAATCAGCGTGGTCGTGTAATCGCACAAGTAAGCCTGACTGTGAGGGTGACAACCCGAGCAGGAGCGAAAGCTGGTGATAGTGATCCGGTGTCCGAGCATTTTACTATGCTCTTACCACGTGGGTGGGACATCGCTCAACGGATAAAAGTTACTCTAGGGATAACAGGCTGATCGGTTCCAAGCGCCCACAGCGACGAACCGGTTTGGCACCTCGATGTCGGCTCATCGCATCCTGGGGCTGGAGAAGGTCCCAAGGGTTTGGCTGTTCGCCAATTAAAGCGGTACGCGAGCTGGGTTCAGAACGTCGTGAGACAGTTTGGCCTCTATCCTCCGTGATCGTATGGAAAATTGAGGGAATTTGCTCCTAGTACGAGAGGACCGGAGTGAACGAACCTCTGGTGTACCTGTTGTCGCGTCAGCGGCACCGCAGGGTAGCTATGTTCGGAAGGGATAACCGCTGAAGGCATCTAAGCGGGAAGCCCATCTCAAGATTAGTTTTCCCCATAAGCCCCCTTCAAGAACAGGAGGTAGATAGGCTACAGGTGTACGCACGGTAACGTGTTAAGCCGAGTAGTACTAACGGGCGATCGAACATTTCTTTTTGTTGATTTTCCCCGCGTATGCGGGGCGAATCTCCCCGAGGGGTAACCCGAAGGGTGCTGTTCATGTCACACGGAGCAGGCGATACGTGGACGCGGATTCTTTCCGCGGGCCATGATTTCACGATCTTTCAGTCTTGGTGCCTCCAGCCCCGGGGTCACACCCGTTCCCATTCCGAACACGGCAGTTAAGCCCGGGAGCGCCGATGGTAGTAGCCACAAGCTGCGAGAGTAGGTCGGCGCCAGGACCGAGAGATCGTCATCATTTCCATCTATCACGCTCCCGCATGAAGAATCATTCTGAACACGTCTCGCCGCTTGAAATGTCCCAGGCCGCCTACGACGGCACGAGCACCGTGTGCCCGCTTGAGGTTTCGCAGAATGCCTTCCTTCGACATCTTTTTGAGGAGACCGTGCCGGAGGCTCTTTCGTCTGAAGAAGTGGTAGAAGGCTAAGAGAAGGGCTTGGTCAGTCATTGCAATATAGATATTTCGTTGTACTATTATCATATTCGGCTTGTTATTTCACATTGTTGCTTCCTCTGGAAAAGGAGTCATACCATGAAACCTCCGACATCTTTAGTAGAATTAATCTTGGTTCAGCTTGTCGCTTCAAGTGCTATTGTGTTGGCTTGTTACAGATCGAGTGAAACGCATCAATCTGATTCTGCGCAGGCATCGGTGTCCTCGTTGCTACAGCACAACAACCTCTCAGCCGGAGAAGCCCGTGCGAACGCTGAAGAATCACTGCATACGTGGCTTGAGAGCCACGATGAAGAGAAGTTTCACTCTATCTACCAGGAATCCGATGATTGTCTGTTCCTCTGCATTCTTCCGCAGGAAGATGAGGAACTGACAACTGCTGCGGGGCCGTGATGTGAAGAGGCAGGCCGAAAAGAGCGTTTCACCCCGTGCGGGTGAGGCGCTCTTGGTCATATGCCGGAAAATTCTTGACGTTTGTTCCGGCCCGTGAATAATGCCCTTCCTATGCCTGAATTCATGCACATGTTCGAGTTCGAGCGGGAGCAAGCCTATCGCGAGGCACTCTACGCAAAAGTTCCGCAGTCGGTGTATGACACCGCGCGGCAGATTGCAGGTCAGAGGAAGAGAGGGAATGATGAAATCATGCGCCAGTTTCTGGAGTGTGCACGCCGCTACTGGATGGATACGGTGCGGGAAAGCAACGAAGCAACCGCACAAGCCGGTCTGGAGGATTATCTGGAGCGGGAAGCCGATCGCTTGTTCGACGGCATGGGTCCGAACAATGAGAATTCGCTGACTGCAATCTATGGTATGCAAGATATTGAGGAGGTACGTGAGGCGCTGAGAGCACAGCATCAAGCTCTGTTCAAACGACAGAGAAGATACGACGCTTCCTGAGAGCTTCCTCCTGCTGCAGACAGAGTGTAAAAAACCCGCACCCTTGTAATTTTTCCGAAAATCTGTATACTGGTGGCTCGCAAAAATTGCGAAAACATCGGTTTTTTCTGCCCCTTTCCACCCCTCTCCCCGTATGTCTTCCCCGCAGTTCGCCCCTCGTGACGACTCGAAACCCGTATCCGTCGTGGACGTCGAAGGATACGTTTTTTCGGTGCAGAAAACGCCGGGAAACCTCTTTGCGGTCGTGGACATTCGGAAGGATCGGGAACAGGTGGCCATTCATGACGTGCCCGTTGCAATCAGGGCGCAGCTCACGAAGCTCATGACCCGTCCGGATGCCACGGCGTGATGATTCTCCGCTACTCTTGGTCTCATGCAGGAGCGCCTCCAGAAAATCCTCTCGACGAAAGGCATTGCTTCCCGTCGTAAAGCCGAGGAGTACATCGAGCGCGGGCTCGTGAAGGTGAACGGCCGCACGGCGAAGCTCGGTGACAAGGCGGACCCGGTAACGGACAGCATCGAAGTGGACGGGAAGGTACTGAGTGACCGGGAGGACATGTTGTACTACGTGATGAACAAGCCGGTCGGCGTCGTGACGTCGAACGTCGTGCGTGATGAATCGAAGGCATCGGAAGCGCATCGCGATCCGACCGTCCGCGATCTCCTTCCCGCCGCACTCCGGGGGAAGGTCGCACCCGTCGGACGTCTGGACAAAGATTCCTCGGGGCTCCTGCTCTTCACGAATGACGGCGTGCTCAGCTATCGCCTCACGCATCCTTCCTTCAATCATGAAAAGGAGTACGAAGTGACGGTCGATCGTGCCATGCCGGGCGCGGTGCTGAAGAAGATCGCCGAAGGCGTTTCGCTTAAAGGCGTGCAGACGAAACCGGCACGCACGTTCAAGCTTTCGCCGTCTTCCTTCACCATCACGCTCACCGAAGGGCGCAACAGGCAGATCCGCCGCATGTGCCAGCAGACGGGCTTTACGGTAAAAACCCTCAAACGCATTCGCATCATGACCCTGCGCGACGAGAAGATGGCCGAGGGCGACGTGCGGCCGTTGACGCAGAAGGAACGTTCCGCACTCCTTCAGTCCGTCGGACTCTGATCGAGCGAGCGGAGTTCCTCCAGTCGCGTATCGCGCTCTTGTCTGAGGGCATCCTGCTCTAAGAACTTCCCGGGCACATTCGGGTCAGTTGACCACGCGTGTGATCGCATATGGCCGTACTGCTTCTCAATCTCATCAATCTGCTTTTGCGCACTCTCGATCTCGCGTAGGAGAGCTTCGCGCTTCTGCTCACGCTGCATCGCGGCAAGTTCTTCGCTGTCCTCTTCGTCCCGCGCCGCGCGCGCCGCTTCCGGAGAAATGTCCTCGTCCTGCATCGGACGGCGGATCGGTGCCGGAGTGCTGGTCTGTAGTTTCCGGTCACGATCAGCCGCGTCCCATGCGATGACGCCCGCCATCGCACATGCCCCCGCGCCGATGATGCCGGCGATGCGCAGGCCTGAAATGTCCGCCCACGCTTTTCTCGCAGGAAGACGTTTCGTACGTGACGGCGCTGAACGGAGGATATTTGACATATATTAATTTTATTTCATTTTTATCATAAAGCAAGAGCATCCGTACCGCTCCTTCCGGACGGGGGGACATCCGCGGCGATTCCTGTACACTGCGGTGCGATGAAGTTGATCTCCCATGGATCTCCGGGCTTGCAGTGCTTCGTCCGACAAGTGGCGCGACATTCCCCCGACTTTCTATGAAATTGATTTCCCACGGTGCCGCCAGAGAGGTCACGGGCACTTGCCACGAACTGCAGATCGGAGGAAAGCGCATCCTGCTCGACTGCGGCCTGTTTCAGGGAAGGCGTCAGGAAGCGGCCGTGAAGAATTCCACCTTCTCGTTCGATCCCAAGAAGATCGACGCGGTCGTGCTGAGTCATGCACATATGGATCACGTGGGACGCATTCCGTTGCTCTACAAGAAGGGCTATACGGGTCCCGTGTACTGCACGTACGCCACGCAGGATCTCTCCCACGTCATGCTTCTCGATTCGGGGTACATTCAGGAGAAGGATGAAGAGTACTTCTGCAGTCACCTTGCGAAGTCCATGCTCCAGTGCGAAGGACCGCTCTACACGCAGAAGGAAGCAGATCAATGCAAGAGTCTGTTTGCGGGCGTCAACTACGGCGAGCGCTTCCAGGTGGTGCCCGGCGTGCACTGTACGTTCCTGGAGGCCGGACACATCCTGGGTTCCGCCATGGTCTACCTGGAGATCGAGGAAGAGGGCAAGCGTTTCACGCTGGGCTTTTCCGGCGATCTCGGCAGGTCCGATTTGCCCATCATCCGCGATCCGCAAGCCATGCCTCCCGTGGACTTCCTGATCTGCGAGAGCACGTACGGTAACCGCGAACACGATGACATCGAAACGGCTCGCCACCAGCTGAAGGACATCATCGTGAAGACCGCCGGGCGCGGAGGGAAAATCCTCATCCCCGCTTTCTCGCTGGAACGCACGCAGGAAATCGTCTACGACCTGCATTTGCTTTGGGACCGCAAGGAGATTCCCGCCATTCCCATCATCATCGACTCGCCGCTTGCGACGCGCGTGACCGAAGTCTTCCGCAAGCATCCCGAATGCTACGACGCGGACATGTACGAGAACTTCCTGCAGAAGGCGCACAATCCCTTCCAGTTCTCGCTCGTGAACTACACGGCGAGCGTGGAGGAGAGTAAAGAGCTCAACGCCGCCCGCGGCCCCATGATCATCATGGCGGGATCGGGCATGTGCGAAGCGGGACGCATCCGTCACCATCTGCGCAACGAACTGGATGATCCCAGGAACGCCGTCGTCGCGGTCGGTTTCATGGCGGAGCACACGCTCGGTCGCCGCGTGGTGGATCCGGAAGTGCGGGAAGTACGCATCTTCGACGAGACGATTCCCAAGAAAGCCGAGACCCACTACATCAACGCCTATTCCGGGCACGCGGACATGCGCGACCTCGATGCGTTCATCGCAGCCGCGAAAGATACGCGTGAACTCTTCCTGGTCCACGGCGAAGAGGAAGGCATGATGGCGCTCGCGAAGCGCTCAAAGAAGCAGAATGCGCGGCTCGCGGTGCACCTGCCCGAGCGGGGAGCCTCCTACACGCTCTCGGCGGAAGCCTGAATCGCGATTGCGTCACCCTCGGCTCCCCAGTACCATGTTTTCACTATGCATGTGCTCATCGTCGAAGACGATCCGCTTCTGGTCCGCATCTACTCCGTCCGTCTGAAGGAGGAAGGGTTCGATGTCGACGTCGCCATCGACGGCAATGAAGCTCTGGAGAAGGTGAAGGCGAAGCTTCCCGATTTCATCCTGCTCGACCTGCTCATGCCCCGGAAAGACGGGTACTCCTTCATGGAAGAACTCAATGCAATGAACCTCCCGAAGCGTCCGCCGGTGCTGGTACTCACGAACCTCGACAAACCCGAAGACATGGAGAAAGCGAAGAAGCTCGGCGTCACCGACTTCGTGGTGAAGGGCGATACGAACATGGATCAGATTATCGAGAAGATCAAAGGCCATCAGGCCTGATCCTCTTTCTTCGTGCCTTTCTTCTCCTGCGGCACGAGCGGGAAGCGGAGGTACATCGTCGTGCCCACGCCTTCCTCGGAATCGAACCACACGGCACCGCCCACGGAATCCATGGTCGACTTCACGATGTAGAGTCCCATGCCCGTTCCGTCCGGATTCATGCGTTGGGCGTTATCGGACCGGAAGAACTTCTCGAAGACTTTCTCGCGGTTCTCCTTCGGAATTCCGATGCCCGTGTCGTGCAGCGTCCACTCCACCATGTCGTCCTTGAAGGTGAGGATGCTGTCGATCTCGCCGCCCTCGGGCGTGTAGCGGACCGCGTTCTCCAGCACGTTCTGCACGATCTGCTGGAGGAAGAACGGATTGAAGCGCACGGGCGGAATCGTCCGTAGCACGGATTGTTTCACCGAAATCTTCTTCTCGTCTATCTGCATCTTCAGCACCTTGCGCGCATCGTCCACGGCTTTCACCAGATCCATCGGCTCCAGCGACGCATTGATGTTGCCGCGTTCCAGTTCGGCTGCCTGCAGCAATTGCTGGATTGTGGTCATCATCCGCTCGGATGCTTCGTAGCCGGTCTGGATCATCATGTCCTTGTCTTCCTGCGACAGGTTGAGATCCTTCTTCCTGAGTGCATCGAGCGACCACTTGATACTTGTGAGCGGCGTGCGCAACTGGTGTGACGCGACCGAAATGAAGTCGCTCATCTGATGCTCGAACTCGCGATGACGCGAGATGTCGTCGAACGATACGAGCACGTACTGGATGCGTCCGTTCCGGAAGAAGAAGGGCGTCGCCTTCATTTTCCAGATCATGCTCGGATTCACCTGGTCGCCGAGGAAGACGGCGATGTCTTCGGCGTCGTGGCTCTTTCTTGTTTGCATCACCCTGTAAGGAGGAAGCTCCTCCTTCACGTAGGGTTCCTTCTTGACGTTCTTCATGAGCGCTGCGATCTGATCGAGCGTCTTCGTGCGCGTCAAATCAAATCCCGCCGACGTGAGGAGGTATTCGGCCTGGGCGTTGCGCAACGTGATGGAAAGGGACGGCACCTCGATGAGCAGCACGCCGAGCGGCATGGTGTCGATCATCTGGCGAAGCAGGTGAAGTCGCTGCTGTTCCGCGGAAATGTCGCGCTGTTGGAACACGACGCACGAGATGTCGCCGAATTCGTTGAGGACGGGCGTGATGCGGGTGAGCACGTCGAAGCCCTGCCCGGGATCAACGGGGGAGGCGTTCTGCGCCTGTACTTCCTGCATCTTCTTCTCCTGTCCGATCCGCGCGAAGATGCGTGGGTAGAAATCCGCAGGCATGGATGCATGCTGCCATGCCGACGGATTCTTATTCAGCAGCTGATCCTGCGCGTACCCCGTCATCTGCGCGAGGTAGTTGTTCGCGTAGACCACGTTGCCGTTCACGTCCGTGATGGCGAGTCCCTCATTCAGCTGATCCGCGATCTCGCGGAAGACGACGGGCGAGATGTTCTGCCCCGCCTTCAGCGCGAGCGTGCCCGTCATCCAACTCTCCTTGATGCGATGCTCCTCCGCGTACCGGTACGAGCGGTACATGCTGGTCTGCACCGAGAAGAACGGAATGGCGAAGCCTGCGGCCATCAGCGCGTACGCGGCCGTTTCCAGCGCGTGCAACTGTGTCGGCACGACAACCAGATAGACCGTGGCGATCGCATGCAGCGTGACGAGGAACAGCAGTTCAAACAGCGTTTTCTCGCGCTTCCATTCGCCTCGTTTCAGGAGCATGTTCAAGCTCGTCAGATAGCAGAGCAGCGGCAGAACCTCTCGGCTGCGAGCAAGCATGCTGAAGGTGAACGAGGGGGGCGGTACCCAGATGGTGAGGGCGACGTAGATGCCGGCCAGTATCAGAACGCTCCCTCCCGCGAACAGTCCGATGCCGACGGGGCTTTCCTGCTCTTCACCCTGTTCCGCGGCGATCGACAGCGTCAGCAGCAGCGCGAACATGCATCGTACGCCGTATCCCGCCCACGAGCGGATGACGTGGAGCAGTTCCAACGCTTCTCCCTGGGGATGGAAGAGCGGCAGAAAGACGAGCAGCAGAATGATGGCCGCGTTCGTCATTGCGAACGTGAGCGCCAGGTACAGGCGATTCGTCGATCGGCTGATGGCGTAACGGATGAAGAGCGTGATGGCGGAGGCGATCGTCGCGAGCGTGATGAGGTTCACGCTCATGCGAAGAAGGAAGAACGACACCCTCCACTGCGAGAAGTAGAGGCCCGCTCCCAGTAACGTGCAGAGCAGTGCGCACACCAGAATTCGGAGTGCACTATAGATCTCCGGTTCCTTGTGCGGCTTCGGCCGACCGAATTTGCCCGCACCGACGCCACCGGTTGCGGTGAGGACACGCCTGCCGCTTTGGGCCTTGTAGGAAGGCATAGATTTCTCCTTATTGTAGCACAAAACGGCTCTTTTCGGAAGACGGACTTCCCACTTTGCGGAGGAATCTCCGCCATCGGACGAACGCTCTTACAGCCCTAACTGCTGCGCGATTCCCTGCATCGCCGCCAGTGTAAGCGAGATGAACTCGTCGAGCGGGATGGCGAGCAACTCCTCGCATTTCCTGATCTGGCCGCGGTCTACCTGTGCCGCAAAGGACTTGTCCTTCAACTTCTTCTTCACGCTCGACACCTCCACGTCGGCGATCTTCTTGCTCGGACGGACGAGCGTGACCGCGATGATGAATCCCGTGAGTTCATCGACGCAGTAGAGGGCTTTTCGCAGCATCGAATCGAGCGGGTACTCTTCGCCGTACTTCGACGCATAGTGCGCACGGATGTCCGCAAGCAGTTCCGCAGGCGCCTCAATCGTCTTCAGCAAGTCGGCGAGGGTCTGCCCGCAGTGTGCTTCGTAATCCTTGTCGAGCGTGTCCCAGTCGAGGTCATGGAGCATGCCCGCGACCCTCCAGGTCTGCTCATCGCCCCCGAAGCGTCTCGCAAGCGTTGCCATGGCTTCCCCCGTCGCAAGGAGGTGCGCCTTCGTTTGATCCGTGTGCTCTTCCAGAAGTCCGTGTGCGGCAGGGAGCAGGTGACCGTATGCCGCCGCCTGCAGGAGCGAAGTCTCGCTCTTCACGTTCTTGGTCCCCTTGGACGCGGAAGAATGCGACGGAGCGTGTTCTCCCCGCTTGCCTTCCGGCTTCATGAGCGGGAAGAGGACGACGTCCTTCAGGTTGTCCTGCGCGGTCAGAAGCGCGGTGATGCGGTCGATGCCCATGCCCCATCCCGAGCAGGGCGGACAACCGTACTCCAGCGCTTCGACGAACTCGTCATCCTTGCCGTGCGCCTCCGTATCGCCTCCCGCCTTCGCCTGTGCCTGGGATTCGAACCGTTCCCGCTGATCCACGGGATCGGTCAGTTCGCTGTAGGCATTGATGATTTCCCAGCCTCCCACCACCAGTTGGAAGCGGTCGGTGATCGTCGGGCGTTCGTCGTTGCGGCGTGCGAGAGGGGAGAGCTCGATGGGATGCTCGGTAATGAACGTCGGTTGCACGATCTTCGGACGGCTCACCTTCTTGTAGAGTTGATCGACGAGCGAGCCGAATCCGAGCGGTGCGACGTCAACGTCGAGTGCGATGCCCTTCTTCTTCATGGCCGCGCGCAAGCCGTCGGCGTCCTTCTGTTCGGCGAAATCAATGCCGCACTCGCGCAGAATCGCCTCGCGCAGCGTGATCGTTTCCCACGCTCCGCCGAAGTCCACGTCGCGGAGCACGCCTTCGCGATCGGGAATCTTCACGGCGAGCGAGCCGCAGACGACGGGGAGGATCGCCTTGAACATCTCCTCCGTGAAGCGGATGTTCTCGGTGAAATCCCAGTACGCCGCGTAGTGTTCGCACATCGTGAACTCCTGCAGGTGGCTGGGGTCCATTCCTTCGTTGCGGAACACGGGCCCGATGGAGAACGTGCGGTCGAATCCTCCGACGAGACATTCCTTCTGATGCGTTTCGAGCGCGATGCGCAGGTACACGTCCAGATCGAGCGCGTCGTGATGCGTGGAGAAGGGCTGAGCGAGCGCTCCGGATGCGGCGTTCACGAGGACCGGGAGATCCACTTCGATGAAGCCGTGTGCCCAGTAGAACTCCCGCAGTGCGCGGATGAAGCGTGAGCGAAGCAGGAATCTGTCGAATGCCGCGCGGTTGCTCATGAGTTCCAGGTAGCGCTTGCGATAGGCGGTCTCGCGGTCCTTCACGCCGTGCCACTTCTCGGGCGGCTGCCGGAGCGCCTTCGTGAGCATCGTCCACGAACCGGCGAGAATCGTGGGCTCGCCCTTCTGGGTCGTGAAGAACGTTCCCTCGACGCCGATGATGTCGCCGAGATCAACGAGCGACAGAAATTCCTTATATACATCCTTGCCGACTTTCTCCTCCCGCAATGCCACTTGCATCCGGCCGCTCTGATCCTGCAGGGTCACGAACGTGAGCTTGCCCATGTCGCGCAGCAGCACGACGCGTCCGGCGATTGTCGCTCCGTCTCCCTCCTTCAGACTCCTCGCTTCGTGGAGCGCATGCGTGCGCGAAAAACTTGCCGCGTACGGCATGTGCCCCCGCTTCCGGAGTTCCTGTGCTTTCTTCAGGCGGACGTCATCCATGGCAGGCAGCATACAGCAAGAGCGTGACGCGATCAGCTATCAAGGTTGGATGCACGGCGTTCCTTGACATGTCGCGACCCGCGATCAAGAATTCTGACGATCGCCGGATGGTCCGGCGTCACTACCTTCTGTTCTGAAAGGACAGGTTATGAAAAGGGCTCGCTCCCCGACCGAGGAAAAGAAGTGGGAAAAGTCCATCTAGTGCCTTGAAGAAAGAAGGCTCCCGCAGATACACAGTGTCTGCGGGAATTTTTTCCGATCTGATCGCGGAAAGTGGTATTGACCGGGCGCCTGCGGCTCCCTACACTCTCTCCGCTCATTTCTTCGCACCGAGTGTGCGTTCTACAGTCCGCCTTGATCATGTATCAACAAGCGGAACCAAGAGAACCTCCCGGGCTCGGTGCCATCACCATTCCCATGATTCCAGGGCTCATCGCTCAAAAAGTCGGCATGTCGCGCGTGTTTCTCCCCACGGGAGAAGCCGTCCCCGTGACGTACTTGAAGGTTTCCGAGAACAAGGTCGTCCGCACGAAGACCGTGGAGAAGGACGGCTACAACGCGGTGGTGCTCGGCGTGGGGCAGTACACGGTGAAGACGCGCAAGGGAAAGGAACACGGAAAGTTCAATCAGGAGAAGGAAGTGAAGGTCGACTCGCTCGACGGCATTACCGTCGGATCGACGCTCACGGCTTCCGTCATTCCCGCCGAGAGCACGGTGACCGTCATGGGCATCAGCAAAGGAAAAGGATTCCAGGGTGTGATGAAGCGCCACAACTTCTCCGGAGGTCCGGCGTCGCACGGTTCGCACTTCAAGCGTGAGCCCGGTGCCGTCGGTATGCGCACGTGGCCGGGACGCATCCATAAGGGAAAGCGCATGGCGGGACGCATGGGAAACGATCGCATTACCCTCAAGGGTCGCCCCGTCGTGTCCCTGGATGAAAAGGAAGGCATCGTCGCGGTCAAAGGGCCGATTCCCGGCGCGAACGGTGCGTACGTTCTCCTCTCTCTCGAATCATGAAGATCGACGTGTTCACCGCCACCGGCAGCAAGAAGGGTTCCGTTGAACTCCCGTCCGCGCTGTTCGAGGCTCCCGTCCGCGACGGTCTCATGCACCTCGCGCTCCTGCGTCAGCAGGGGAATCGCCGTCACGCTATCGCGCACGTGAAGACGCGCGGAGAAGTGGCCGGTTCCACGGCGAAGCTCTTCCAGCAGAAGGGAACGGGTCGCGCCCGCCGCGGTCCCATCCGCAGCCCGGTGATGCGCGGAGGAGGCAAGGCCTTCGGCCCGCGCAACAACGCGAATTTCAGCAAGGACATGCCGAAGAAGATGCGCAGACAGGCGCTCTTCTCGTGCCTGTCGCTGCGTGCCAAGGAAGGCGCCATCGTCGGACTCGAAAATTACCCCGATGACGTGAAGACGAAGAAGCTCTCCGATCTCTTCAAGAAAATGTCGCTCGAACAAGGCCGCCGCATCGTCCTCGTGTTGCCGTCGTCCCATCGCGGACTCGAGCTCTCCGCGCGCAACATCCCGCGCGTAAAGACGCTGCGCGCCGCGTACCTGAACCCCGAAGACATTCTGGGAGCCAGACACATCGTCTTCCTCGTGGATGCGCTGAAGGTCGCCGAGGAAACGTTCGCAGGCGCGAAGACGAAGAAAGAGGCGAAGGCAGCGGCACCGTCGGCCGAGAAGAAGGAAGAGAAGAAGCCTCGCGCATCGGCAAAGAAATCCACTCCTTCGGATGCTTCCGATTCTCCCTCCTCGTAATGGAACTCTCCCGCGTCATCATCGGCCCCGTCGTGACCGAGAAGGCGGAACGCCAGAAGACGCTGCGTACCTACACGCTGCGCGTGCACCCGCACGCCACGAAGATCGACGTGAAGAACGCTCTCAAGCGCTTCTACGATCTGGACGTGTCCTCCGTCCGTGCGCTTCGCACGTCGCCGAAAACCAGGGCCGTGGGACAATCCAAACTCATCGAGAAGAGGCACCGTGAGAAGCGCATGCTCGTCACCCTTCCCGCCAAGAGCAAGACACTCGACCTCTCTACCTTCAAAACCTCCTGATCATGCCAGTCCGCCAGCAAAAACCGACGACTCCCGCCCGACGACAGATGTCGATCGCGGACTTCTCGGGCATCGCGAAGAAGCGGCCCGAGAAGCGTCTGTCCTTCGGCAAGAAGCAGAAGTCCGGACGCAATAACCTCGGACGCGTGACCACGCGTCACCGCGGAGGCGGCCACAAGAAACTGCTGCGCATGGTGGATTTCCGTCAGACGCAGAAGAAGGGCGTGCCGGGCACGGTGCATGCCATCGAGTACGATCCCAACCGCTCCGCGCGCATCGCACTCATCCACTACCGCGACGGCGACAAGCGCTACATCCTGGCTCCCGAAGGTCTCAAGCAGGGCGACCACGTCGTCTGTGCGGATCGCACGAAGGTGAAGACGGGGAATCGCATGCGACTCGAGAACATTCCCGCAGGATTCAAGATCTTCAATATCGAAATGCAGATCGGCAAGGGCGGACAGATCGTCCGTTCCGCCGGCGCAAGCGCGGTGCTCGTCGGCTTCGACGCACCGTATGCCATCGTACAGTTGCCGAGCGGCGAGATGCGCAAGATCCGCCAGGAGTGCTTCGCGTCCATCGGTACCGTCAGCAATCCCGACCACCACCTCATTACGATCGGCAAGGCGGGACGCATGCGCTGGATGGGACGCCGCCCGCAGGTCCTCGGAAAATCCATGAACGCCGTCGACCATCCGCACGGAGGAGGAGAAGGACATTCCCCGATCGGTCTGACGCATCCGAAGACGCCGTGGGGCAAGCCCGCGCGCGGCGTGAAGACCCGCCGGAGAAAGGCAAAGAGTTCCCAGTTCATCGTCCGTACCCGCGCCAGAAAGAGAAAGAAGTAGTCTTCTTTTCCGCTTCGTCTATGTATAAACTCATCCTCCCTCTCATCGCGCTCGCCATCGTCCTCACGACGATCTAAGCGCACTTCCCTACGTCACTCTCATGTCACGCTCCCTCAAGAAAGGCCCCTACATCGATGAGCGCCTGCTCAAGAAAGTCATGGCGATGATCGAGAAGAAAGAGAAGAAGATCATCAAGACCTGGGCTCGATCGTGCACCATTCCGCCGGAGTTCGTGGGCTTCACCTTCGCCGTCCACAACGGCAAGGAGTTCACGCCCGTCTACGTCACCGAACAGATGGTGGGCCACAAGTTGGGGGAGTTCTCCTGGACCACCAAGTTCCGCGTCCACGGAGGAAAGATGTCGAAGGCCGAAGAAGGTTCCTCTCCCGCTCCCGCTCCCAAGAAATAACCCATGTACGCATCCGTCCGCTCCGTCCGGCTCGCTCCCAAGAAGGCCAATCTCATGGCCAAGATGGTCCGCGGTATGCGCGCGGCCGATGCCATGGAGCTCCTCGGCAACACGCACAAGAAGAGCGCACGCATCTTCGAGCAACTCCTGCGTTCCGCCATGGCCAACGCCAACCACAACTTCAAGCAGGATCCGCAGACCATGATCATCAAGATCGTGAAAGTCGATCAGGGAACCGCCTACCACCGCGGTATTCCCATGGCCCGTGGCCGCGTGCGCCCTATCCGCAAGTTCCTCTCGCATATCGAGATGCAGCTCGGCATCGAGGAGCAGAAGCGCGCGAAGAAAGAAAAGACCGGGAAGAAAACGCCCAAGGCCGCCGCAACGAATGCTCCCGCAAAAGCGTCCGCCGCTTCGCAGCCGAAGAAAACGAAATCTTCCGCTTCCTCCTCCTCTTAATCATGGGTCAGAAAGTTCACCCCAACGGCTTCCGTCTCGGCTTCACGCAGACCTGGCCCAGCGTCTGGTTCCACTCCAAGGCGAAGTACCGCGACGCGTTTCTGGAAGATGTTCGCATCCGTGAGTACATCAGGAAGAAGCTCGGCGATGCCGGCATCAGTTCCATCGAGATCGAGCGTTCCAAGAAAACGTCGGTCGTCATCTACTCGAGCAAGCCCGGCGTGATCATCGGCAAGCAGGGTGCGCAGATCGAGGAGCTTCGCAAAGAACTGGAGAAGACCTTCGGAGGATCGTTCGAGGTCAACGTGCGCGAGGTGCGTTCGCCCGATGCCGATGCCGCATGCATCGCGGAATCCATTCAGGGACAGATCCAGCGCCGCATGCCCTACCGCCGTGCCGCGAAGATGGCGATAGAGAAGGCGATGCAGGCCGGAGCGATCGGCGTGAAGATCGGCCTCGCGGGACGCCTGAACGGTGCGGAGATCGCGCGGTCCGACTCGTTTAAAGAAGGGAACATTCCTTTGCAGACCCTCAGAGCAAACGTGCAGTACGCCGTACGGCACGCACGCACGGGCTACGGCACCATCGGTGTGAAGGTCTGGATCTACAAGGGAATGGTCTTCAAGAAAATGCAGGAAGTACAGTCATCCGGACTCAAGAGTCTTCCCCAACAGGAACAGTAACGTTTTCTCTCTCCCATGCTTCAACCAGCCAAGACCAAGTACCGGCGCTCCCAACGTCTCCGCGGACAGATGAAGCGGAAGAAGGCGACCAAAGGCGCAACCCTCGCCTTCGGGCGCTACGGACTCAAGTGCCAGGAACGCGGCGAGATTACGGCCCGCCAACTGGAGGCCGCGCGCCGTGCCATGACGCACTCCGTGCAGCGAGGAGGAAAAATCTGGATTCGCATCTTCCCGCACATGCCGATTACGCGAAAGTCCCCGGAGGTGCCCATGGGCTCGGGAAAAGGCGCCGTGGAATTCTACGTGTCGCCCGTCAGTCCCGGGACGATGATCTTCGAGATGGACGGCATTCCGGAGCAGACCGCTCGCGATGCCCTCAGACTTGCCGCGCATAAACTTCCGCTGAAAACCAAGTTCGTTACCCGCATCCACGCATGAGTGCCCGCGTTTCCATGAACGACCTCCGCAAGATGTCGCCCGATGCACTCGGGAAGGAGATAGCCGATGCCAAGACGCAGGCTGCGAAGATCCGCTTGGGCATCACGCTCGGGAAGGAGAAGAATCACGCGTCGCTCCGCGGACTCCGCCGCGCCGTCGCGCGCATGGAGACGGTTCGTGCCGAGCACAACGGCGGCTTGAAGAAAGGCGGCTCCGACGCTACCATGGGCGCCCCAAAGAAGGCCGCGGCGAAGAAGAAATCGACCTCGACCACACGACCGAAACCTTCCGCTTCTTCCTCCTGATCATGAGAGTCAAGCAAGGCACCATTACGTCGGCAGCCATGAAAAACACCGTCACCGTGACGGTGCATCGCTACAAGTTGCACCCGATGTACTCCAAGCGCTACCGCATCAGCAAGAAGTTCCTCGCGGATACGAACAACATGGAGGATCTGGGCATCGGTGACGAGGTCATCATCAGCGAGTGCCGCCCGCTCAGCAAGAGGAAGCACTTCAAGATCACCGAGGTCGTGAAGCGCGCTCCCCGTCTGGCGGAACTGAGGGAAGAGGAGGGAATCGCGTCGGAAGACGCGCAGAACGGCAAGAAGAAGAAAGAAGAGACGCCTTCCCCCGCCTCCGCATGATTCAAGCGCAATCCATCCTCAACGTCGCCGACAATACCGGCGCGAAGACGTGCATGTGCATCAAGGTTCTGGGAGGATCGAAGCGTCGCTATGCCCACGCCGGCGACGTGATCGTCGTGGCGGTGAAGGAAGCCGCTCCCCGCGGAACGGTGAAGAAGAAGGCAGTTGAGCGTGCCGTGATCGTGCGTACGCGCCGGTTGACCCGTCGCAAGGACGGCAGCGGCGTGCGCTTCGACGACAATGCCTGCGTAATCGTGGATAAGAACGGCGAACCGAAAGGAACCCGCGTCTTCGGACCCGTCGTCAGAGAGCTGCGCGGACGCGGATATCAGAAGATCATTTCCCTTGCCCCCGACGTGTTATGAAAATCCGACAGGGCGATACCGTCGTCGTCATCACCGGCAAGGATCGCGGTAAGAAAGGTTCCGTCCTGCGCGTGCTGCCCGAAAAGAACCGCGTGGTCGTAGGAGGCATCAACATGCGCGTGAAGCACGTGAAGAAAACGCCGAATGCAGCCGGACAGCGCATCAGTTTCGAGGCAAGCATCCATGCAAGCAACGTCATGCTGGCCGATCCGAAGGACGGCAAGCCGACGCGCGTCGGCTTCACGCTTGATGCGAAGGGAAACAAGGCGCGTGTCGCAAAGAAGAGCGGTACCGTTCTGGAACGCGGAAAGGTGAAGGCCGATGCCGCCAAGAAAGCCCCGCAGGCCGCATCCGCCGACAAGGCCGAGACGAAAGCCAAGACGCAGAAGAAGAAAAAGGAAGAGGCATCCGCCGCTCCGACCAAAGCGCCGTTCTGGAAGAGGGTCGGCTTCGGCTCCGACGTGAGCGAAGACGGTTCCGCTTCCGACAAGGCCGCGGGTGAGGGCGGTTCCGCCTCCGGCACGCAGCACGTCCGTTCCGCTTCCCGAGGTTCCTGATCATGGCATACGCGACTCTCCAGCAACGGCTGTCCGGTCCCATTGCGGATGCTCTCAAGAAGGAGCTTTCGGAGAACAACGTGAACGCCCTTCCCAAGATTACGAGCGTCACCGTGAACGTGGGTCTCAACCAGCGTCGCTACGGCACCAAGGACATGCAGGAATTCATCGCGGATTCCCTCGCGAAGATCACCGGACAGAAGCCGTCCATCCGCCGCTCGCGCAAAGCGATTTCCAACTTCGCGATTCGCGAGAACATGGTGGTCGGACTTGCGGTCACGCTGCGCGGCAAGAGTATGTACGCGTTCCTCGACCGTCTGATTCAGTACGTGCTCCCGCGCATCCGCGACTTCCGCGGTCTTACGGCAAAGTGCGACGGTCACGGCAACTACTCCATCGGGGTGCGCGACCAGTCGATCTTCCCCGAGCTGCCGGCACCGGAAGCGAGCAAGATCTTCGGCATGCAGATTCAGATTTCCACGACCGCCGGTACCGATGAACGCGCTCTCGCTCTGTTCCGTCAGATGGGTTTTCCCTTCCGCAAAGAGACGAAACAAGGCAAACAATCTTGAAGCATTTCCCCTCTTCCCCTACTCTCACGCTCTCCATGGCACGTAAAGCACTCGTCCTCAAGCAGCAGCGCCGTCTCCGTGATCACCGCAAGGCGATCGCGGCCGGCAAGAAACCGAAGATGCCCACGCGCGTCTACAATCGCTGCGAACTGTGCGGACGCCGCCACGGATACATGCGTTTCTTCGGCATCTGTCGCATCTGCTTCCGTGAACTCGCGCTGAAAGGGGAGATCCCCGGCGTGAAGAAATCCTCCTGGTAATCCATCCCTCATCCATGCTTCTCAACGATCCCATCGGCGACATGCTCACCAGAATGCGCAATGCCCAGCATGCGCGCAGAGCATCCTGCAGTTTCCCCTGGTCGAAGATCAAGCAGGGTGTCTGCGAGATTCTCCGCGACAAGGAGTACATAGAATCCGTCTCGATCGACGGCGATGCTCCCAAGCAGATCATCACGGTTACGTTCCTTCCCGAAAAGACGCTCGATCTGAAGCGCCGCAGCAAGCCCGGTCGCAGATCGTACGCCGGAAAGACGGCTCTCAAACCCGTGTTGCGCGGATACGGCATCGCCATCCTCTCCACCAGCCGCGGTCTCATGACCGACGTCGACGCGAAGAAACAGGGCATCGGCGGCGAAGTTCTCTGTACCGTTTCCTGATCATGTCACGCATCGGAAAGAAACTCATCGGCCTGCCAAGCGGCGTCACCGTCGAAGTGAAGGGTTCCGCCGTGCACGTGAACGGACCGAAAGGCTCGCTCACATGTGCCATGCTACCTGAGGTGACCGTGGAGATCGCCGACGGCGCGGTGAAGGTCGGCAGGAAAGAGGATTCCCCCGAGGCGCGTGCCCGTCACGGACTCATCCGCAGCCTGATCGCGAATATGGTCCACGGCGTCTCCGAGGGCTACGAGAAGAAGCTGGAAATCATCGGCGTGGGATACAAGGCCCAGCCGAAGGGAAAAGTCCTCTCGCTCAGCCTCGGTTTCTCGCACCCCGTGGAATTTTCGGTCCCGGAGGGCATCGAGATCGGACAGGACGAGAAGAACAAGGCGATTCTCATCATCAAGGGCATCGACAAGCAGCTCGTCGGACAAGTCGCCGCCAACATTCGCGGCTACCGTCCGCCGGAGCCGTACAAAGGAAAGGGCATCCGCTACATCGATGAACACGTCCGTCGCAAGCCGGGCAAAGCCGCCGCCGCGAAGGCCGCGTAACCCTATCGCTTCATGAAGAACTCCAAGACTCATCGCAGGCACGCACGCAAGAGGCGCATCCGCGCCACGATCCGCGGTACCGCAGATCGTCCCCGGCTGTCCGTCTACCGCTCCCTCACGCACATCACCGTCCAGGTGATCGACGATGACGCGGGGAAGACCCTCGTCGCCGCATCATCGCGCGAGGCGAAGGCGAAAGGCGTCACCATCGAAGCCGCGAAGAAACTCGGTGCGCTCGTTGCGAAGAAAGCCCAGGATGCCAAGATCAAGACCGTCGTCTTCGACCGCAACGCCTACAAGTACCACGGCCGCATCAAGGCCCTCGCCGACGCCGCGCGCGAAGGCGGACTCACGTTCTGATTCTTCACTGACTCTTCACTCTTATGCCAAAGCCAGGACCACATGACCGGAAAGGAGGACGCGGAGGACGCCGTGGCGACCGCCGTTCCGAGCCGAAGGAATACCAGGATGTCACGCTCTCCATCGACCGCGTGACGCGTGTCGTGAAAGGAGGCCGCCGCATGCGCTTCCGTGCGATCGTCGTCCTGGGGAACAAGAAGGGAAAGGTCGGTCTGGGCACGGGAAAGTCCGGCGAAGTGCAGGGCGCGATTCAGAAGGCCACGCGCGCCGCACGCCGCGCGATGGTCCAGGTGCCCATCAAGAACGGCACGATTCCGCATGACGTCGACATCAAGCATAAGTCCGCGAAACTGCGTCTCATTCCCGCCGCTCCCGGAACGGGCATCATCGCGGGAGGAGCGTTGCGCGTGATTCTGGATCTTGCCGGCGTGCAGGATGTTCTCTCCAAGCGCTTCGGTACGAAGAACAAGCTCGTGAACGCACAGGCGGCGATGCTTGCGCTGACGAAGCTCAAGAGCTTCAAGAAGCAGGAGGCCGAGGAAGAGAAGCCCATTGACGCGAAGAAGGCCGAGGACGCGACTGAGAAGAAGGAAGGCGCGAAGAAGGCCGACGCGTAATCGACCCGCCTATCGGACGCTGCAGGAACATTCTTGACAGTCCTGAAAGAAGAGGACTAGGATTTTTACAGATGATGCAGTTACAGGTTCGCATTGGCCTCATTCGTTCCAGCCTTCTCAAGGCGGGAGAGGTCCTCTGTGCGTAGAACCTGAAGAACCGATACGTACCGTACGACCTCTCCCCCCACGGAGAGGCGACTTTTCCGTTCCTTCACACCGTCGAGATCCATCCTCCAACGATCTGTCTTCATGGATCTGTAGTCCCATTGGAGGGACTCGGAAGGCAGAACGAAGAAAGGTCTGTTGGAGGACTGTCATGAAACGCGGTAAGAAAACCGTCGTCGTCCTCGGGTTGTTTAGCCCGGGACAGGAGCGCACCGTCATGCTTCTTCGAGAGAAGCCGGATGGCTCAATCGTCATCGGCTGGCGGAAACGAGGCGAATTCCACCTGCACATGGCGCAAGCCGTGGCGTCACCATGGCGAGCGGACCTATCGTTCCGTTCCCGCAAAGCAACAGGTAGAGGCTGCTTCCTAGGGCTCTCCACGGAGTCCAACAACCTTTCTCCTCCCCGATCCGCCTCGCGCGGATCGGGGATTTTCCCTTTACTCACCCTGCGATTTTCTCTACCATCTGCGGGCTTTATGCATTTGCACTCGCTCAAACCCTACAGAGGCTCCCGGAAGGCGAAGAAGCGCGTTGCGCGCGGCTCTGCCGCGGGCGGAGGTACGACCGCGGGCCGCGGCACGAAAGGCCAGCAGTCGCGCACCGGAAAGGGCAGGAGACTCGGCTTCGAAGGAGGTCAGACACCGCTCATCATGCGCCAGCCGAAACTCGGCGGATTCAGGAATCCGAACCGCGTCGCCTACGAAGTCATCAATATCGGTGAACTGGAGCGCAAGCTCGATGCAGGCACGTACGACGTGGCGGCCCTCCGTCAGTCGCGTGTCGTCCGCACGAAGCGCCCCGTGAAGCTGCTCGGCAAAGGAGAAGTGAAGAAGAAGTTCGTCGTTACCGTCCATGCCGCCTCGGCGGGTGCGAAAGAGGCGATTGAGAAGGCGGGCGGGAGTGTTACACTCGCCCAGTAACGATGTTCCGCTATCTGCTTCAGCTCTGGCGTTCTTCCGATCTGCGCCGCCGCATTCTCTTCACGCTCGCGCTGCTCTTCGTGTATCGCATCGTGTCGCACATTCCCATTCCTTTCGCGGATAGCTTCATCCTGGCGGATTTCCTGAATAACGGCGCCGGGGAAAGCCCGATCGGCGTCTTTGCCGCGCTGACGGGCGGAGCCATCGACAATTTCTCCATCGTGCTCCTCGGCCTGTCGCCGTACATCAACGCGTCGATCATCGTGCAGCTCTGCACGGTCATCTTCCCGAAGCTCGAAGCGCTGAGCAAGGAAGGCGTGCAGGGACAGCAGCAGCTCAACCGCTACACGCGCTGGCTCACGTTGCCGCTCGCGCTCCTGCAGAGCTACGGATTCCTCATGCTCCTCAATGCGGGTGCCGGCAACGGACTCATCAACACCACCTTCCCCGCCGTCATTCCCTCGATGCTCGTCGTGACCACGGGCTGCATCTTCATCATGTGGCTCGGCGAACTGATCACGGAGAAGGGAATCGGCAACGGCATCTCACTCATCATCTTCGCGGGAATCGTCTCGGGTATTCCGACGACGCTCTTCTCCATGTTCTACGCCGGAGAAGGCAAGCTCGGAGCCTTCTACCTCTTCCTCATCGTCTCGTTCGCGACCCTCGTGGGAGTCGTGCTCTTCACCGACGCCCATCGTCTGATCCCCATCACCTACGCAAACCAGGGAGCCGGACGCGGCGTGCAGGGTAACATTCCCATCCGTTTGAATCAGGCCGGCATGATCCCCATCATCTTCGCGATTTCGCTCGTCACGCTGCCCATGATCGTCGCGCAGCTGCTCCAGAACGCGCCGCGTTTCGCCGGGGTTGCCGGTTTCATCACGCGCTACCTCGACACGAACAATCCCTCGATTCTCTACATGGTCATCTACTTCCTGCTCGTGCTTGGATTCACGTACTTCTACGTGTCGGTCACGTTCAAGCCCGATGACATCGCGGAGAGCATTCAGAAGCGCGGCGGCTTCATCCCCGGCGTGCGTCCCGGCAAACAGACGGCCGAAGTACTCGCGCGCACCAGCAACAGGATGAATCTGTGGGGAGGATTGTTCCTCGGCGTCGTTGCCGTGATGCCGCTCATCTTCACGAAGTACTCCGATCTTGCGCCGCAGGATTTGATCATCTCCGGTTCGGGTCTGATCATCGTAGTCGGTGTGGTCATGGAACTGATCCGCCAAGTGAATGCACAACTGCTTGCTCATGACTACGAGAAGCTGACGTAATTCCTGATCATGCGTACGCCTCATCGAACCCTGACCGCGGAAGAGAGAGCATTCATTGAGGAGCGGGTCTCCGGCTTTCACACGTTTCTTGTCGAGAAGATGAAGTGGCCTGTCCAGAATATCGAAGAGGAAGTGAAGAGATGCCGGGCTTCCCTCTGGAGAGAGGCTCTTCACGATCCCGACCGCTTCTTCGGACAACCTGACGACGAAGCGGAAGATCTTACTGCGGCATAACCGATGGGTAGTGCGCCTTGTGGCTCTCCGTTCACCACGGTACAGTGCCCGCCTGTGGACATCGTGCTCTTCGGTATTCAGGGTTCGGGCAAAGGAACGCAGGCGAAACGCCTGTGTGAGGAATTTGATTTCGATCTCTTCGAAGCGGGCGGAGAACTGCGGGCGATTGCCGCGCAGAATTCCAAGCTCGGCAGGGAAGTGAAGAGCTACATCGACGACGGCAAGCTCGTGCCCCATGAGATCATCATGAAGGTCGTGAAGCAGGCGATCGTTTCGCGTCCGGCCGGCCGCAGTATTCTCTTCGACGGCATTCCGCGCGATGAGAATCAGCGCAGGGACTTCGATGCGATCATGCAGGAACTCTCACGTGAGTTCCGGTGCATCCAGATTCTCCTGCCGCGGGAGAAGGCGATGGAACGCATCCTCATGCGTGCCGAGCAGGAGGGACGCGCCGACGACGCCGACATGTCCATTATCGAGCGTCGCATGGATACGTTCGCCGAGAAGACGCTTCCCGTGATCCGGGGATACGAGCAGGAGGGCAGACTCGTGAAAATCGACGGCGACGCCGACATTGATGCCGTGTACGCCTCGCTGAAAAGGGTGGTCGCCGCACAGTGATTCCCGTACCATCCGCGCATGAAACAGCCGATGCAGGTTCTCACGGAGTCCGAAATCGCCAGCATGCGACGCGCGGGTGCCATTCTGCGCGCCTGCCTCGATCAGACGGCGTCACTCGTGAAGCCCGGCATCACCACCGCGGAACTCGATGAAGCCGCGGAGGCGTTCATTCTGGCACGCGGCGGACGTCCGGCTTTCAAGGGCTACCACGGCTATACGGGAACGCTCTGCACGTCCGTGAACGATGAGATCGTGCACGGCATTCCGGGCAGAAGGGAGCTTCGCGACGGCGACATCGTCTCGCTCGACTGCGGCGTGCTGCTCGACGGTCTCTACACCGATGCCTGCGTAACGGTTCCCGTCGGGACCGTGGAGGATGCGACGCTTCGTTTTCTCGATCACGTGCGCACCACGCTCACGGACGTGCTCACGATCGTGAAGGAGGGCACGCCCGTCGGGACGATTGCCGCGTTCATCGAGTCTTCGTTGCGACGCGGCGGATACGCCCCGGTACAGGATCTCACCGGACACGGTCTTGGCTCCACGCTCCACCAGGAACCGACGCTGCCAAACAGCGGTCGCGAGGGAACGGGCCCCGCACTGCTTGCCGGTACCGCGATTGCCATCGAACCGATTGCGAGCATGGGCAAGGCGTCCATCACGCAGGACGAAGACGGCTGGACGATCAGGAGCGTAGACGGCTCGCTCACGTGCCATTTCGAGCATACCGTCCTCGTGACAGCGGAAGGATGCGACGTGCTCGCCTGATTCTTTAGAAACTAAAAATAATTTTCTGCAACATCATTTTGATGACATGACTCTTTGACAGGGGGGAAAGACTTGCTCTTGACGAAGCGGTTCTGTAGGATTCCTCGGCTTTTTTACGTGTTCTTTTGCCTAAAGATGTCATCGAACTTATCGGCGTGATCGAGGAAAGCTACCCAAACGCGACATTCCGTGTTCGAATACTCTCTCAGGAAGCCAAGGACCACGAACTGCACTGCCATCTTGCCGGTCGCATGCGCAAGTTCCGTGTCCGTATTCTTCCCGGCGATCGCGTGAAAGTTGAAATCACGCCGTACGATCTGCAGAAAGGCAGAATCGTCTACCGCTACCGCACGGGGGAAGCCATCGCCGAACTCGGCGAGAAACCTCCTCCTCCGCCCGCGGAGAACGCGTGATCCTCGCACTCTCTCTTCATCCTCAGTCTTCCCATGAAAGTGAAGCCCTCCATCAAGCCTCGTTGCAAAGATTGTCGCGTGATCGTGCGCAAGCGCGTCCGCAGAATCGTGTGCAAGAACCCTCGTCACAAGCAGCGTCAGGGCTGATTCCCAGATTTTCTCTCCCTTCTTCCCTCTCCTTCATTTCCTCTCCCATGGTTCGTATCGCAGGTGTCATTCTCCCGGATCACAAGCACATCGATGTCGCACTGACCTCGATCAAAGGCGTGGGTCGCGTGTCCGCGCGGACGCTTCTGGCACAGGCGAATATCAAGCCGCAGACGAAAGCCAAGGATCTGACCGAGAATCAGGAAGGAATGCTGCGCTCGCTCGTGGAGAAGAACCTGATGACCGAAGGCGACCTGACGCGCAAAGTGTCGCTCGATATCAAGCGCCTGCAGGACATCGGGACGTGGCGCGGTTACCGCCATCGCAGGAAGTTGCCGGTGCGCGGCCAGACATCACGCCGCAATGCCCGCACCCGTCGCGGTAAGAAGAGGACGGGTCTCTCCGGACGCGTAACCCTCACGAAGACGTAAACCTTTCCGCTTTCCTTCTCTTTTCATGCCTGACGAGACCAAAGCAACGGCAACCGATGCAACGACCGGCGTCACCGACGCTCCCGTTGCGTCCGACAAGGCCAAGCGCCGCCGCAAGAAGACCAAGCGCATGGTGCCGAAAGCGCGCGTCTGCGTGTATGCCGGTGACAATAACACGATCATCACGGTGACGGATCTCGACGGCCGCGTGCTGGGTTGGTCCAGTGCGGGAGCGAGCGGATTCAAGGGCAGCAGGAAATCGACGCCTTACGCCGCGAAAGTCGCGGCGGAACAGGCGATGGGCAAAGTGCAGCCCTTCGGCATCCAGTCCGTCCAGGTGGAGGTGAAGGGCATCGGCCCCGGTCGCGAGCAGGCTCTGCGCGGTATTCAGGCCGCCGGCATCGCCTTCGACGCCATCATCGATACGACTCCCGTGGCACACGGCGGATGCCGCCCGCGCAAGTCACGACGCATTTGATTCTTCCTACTCACTCTCTCTTCCCATGCATTATACCGGTCCCAAAGCGCGCAAGTGCCGTCGACAAGGCGTGAACATCTACGGCTCCGACAAGTACGACAAGATTCTTCAGAGGAAGCCGTACGGTCCGGGTAAAGGTCCGCGCGCGCGTCGGGGGAAGCTGTCGGAGTACGGCCAGCAGCTCTTGGAGAAGCAGAAGACCCGCGACATGTTCGGCATCACCGAGAGACAACTGGAGCGCGTGTACGCCCAGGCGGGCCGCAGCTCCGAGCGAACCGACGTGGTGATGAAGCGCATTCTGGAACAGCGCCTTGATAACGCCGTCTATCGTGCCGGACTCGCTCTCACGCGCCCGCAGGCGCGCCAGCTCGTGTCGCACGGGCTCTTTGCCGTGAACGGCAGGCGCGTGACGGTCGCCTCCTTCCAGGTGAAGGCGGGTGACAAGGTGGAGGTGCGGGCCCGCAACAAGACGTCGCCGCTCTTCGAGTCCATTACATCCGCGAGCGACAAGTACGTGCCGCCCGCATGGCTGAAAGCGGATCATGGCGCGCTCGCCTTCGAGGTCGTTTCCGCTCCCGCGGAAGAGCACATGGAGCAGGCCGTCGACATGCGCAAGATCGTCGAATTCTACTCTCGTTAATCCGGGCACAGCGCCCTCCCCTGACACTTCTTTCCTTCCTTCTCTTATGCACATCATCCAGGAAGAAATCGGACTTCCGAAGATCCAGAAGGAGCTCGTTTCCAAGGGGAACGAGAACCATGCGGTCTTCGTCATCGGTCCTCTGCCGCCCGGTTACGGCATGACGCTCGGTAACGCGCTGCGTCGTTCGCTCTTAAGCAGCCTGCCCGGAGCCGCCGTGAGCTCGGTGCGCGTGCAGGGTGCGCAGCACGAATATGCGGCGCTCAAGGGCGTGCGAGAGTCGATTCTCGACATCACGCTCACGCTCAAGCAGCTGAAGCTGCGCAAGCACAACAAGGACACGGAAGTCATCACGCTGGAAGGAAAGGGCCCGAAGACTCTCACGGCGAAGGACATCAAGACGAGTTCCGACATCGAAGTACTGAATCCCGACCTCGTAATCGCAAACATCGACAAGGGCGGATCGCTGAAGATGGATCTGACGGTTGAGAAGGGCGTGGGCTACGCGCCTGCGGGTGAGAGGAACAAGAAGCAGAACGAGCCCGGCCTCATTCACATCGACGCCCTCTTCAGCCCCGTGGAACGCGTGAAGTTCAGCGTCGAGGAGACACGCGTCGGACAGAGAACGAACCTGGAGAAGCTTACCGTCGAGATCATGACGAACGGTTCGCTTTCCGCCGAGGAATCGGTGCGTTTCGCGAGTCAGATGCTGGCAAGTTACTTCAACTTCTTCAGTCTGGAGAAGGAGAAGGTGGAAGAGGAATTCATGGCCGATTTCAGCCGCACGAGCCAGGTCGTGTCCGAAGAGGACCGGTCGTCCTCCAAGGAGACCTACACGCCGATCGAGATCCTCAACCTCTCGCCACGTTCCTTAAACGCGCTCATCAACGCGGGCGTCGGATCCATCGAGCAGCTCACGAAGTGCTCGCGCGGCACGCTGGCGAACTTCCGCGGCTTCGGCGCGAAGGCGCTCGAAGAAGTGGAAAAGACACTCGCGGACCGCGGACTCAAGCTTTCGGACGATTCCCTCGACGCCGCCTGAAGATTCACGCATACTGCCGCCCCTTCTTTCGCTCATGCGCCACCGTCATCACTCACGCAGGCTCTCGCAGAAAACGCCCATGGCGCGGATGATCGTGCGCAATCTCCTGACGTCCATCATCCTCTACGAGGACGTGCGCACCACCAAGAAGCGCGCGCAGGTCGTACGGCCACTCGTGGACCGCATGATTACGATTGCCAAGAAGAAGCGCATCGACCTTGCCATTCGCGAGATCAACACCTACGTCACCGATGTGAATGCGTGCCGCAAGGTCATCGAAGTGCTCAAGGAGCGATACCCTGACCGCACGTCCGGCTTCACCACCGTGAAGGCCGCCGGTATGCGGAAAGGGGACGGTGCGTCCCTCGTCGACGTTGCATTCATTCCGGGAAAGGAAGTCGCTCCGGCTCCTTCCGCCGAACAGCCGAAGAAAGAGAAGAAAGCACCCGCAGCCAAGAAGAAAACTTCAACCTCCACCAAGAAGAAATGAAAACCTCCTTCCCAAAGCCGGCGGAACCCGCGTGGTTCGTGATCGATGCGTCGGAGACGACCGTGGGTCGTCTTGCATCCAGGGTCGCGACCGTCCTCCGCGGCAAGCACAAGGCGTCGTTCGTGCCGCATGCCCCCTGCGGGGATCACGTCATCGTCATCAACGCGTCCTCCGCGAAGTTCACCGGTTCCAAGCCCGTGAAGAAGACGTACTATCGGCATACCGGCTACTTCGGAGGACTGAAGGAAACGCCCGTGGAGCGCATGATCGAGCGCAAGCCCGAGGAGGTTATCCGCCTTGCGGTCAAAGGCATGTTGCCGAAGAACGCCATGCGCGAGAAGCTCCTTAAGAGACTGCATGTGTACCGCGACGCCGCTCACACGCATGAGCCGCAGAAACCCGTTTCCCTCACCCTCTCCTGACTATGGCTGACAAGAAGACGTACTACCACGGCACCGGAAAGCGCAAGAGCGCCATTGCGAACGTGCGCCTGTTCACGTCGGGAGGAGGCAAGACGATCGTGAACGGCCAGCCGATCGGCGAGTACCTCTTCGGCACTCTGGTGGAGAATGCGCTTTCTCCCCTGAAGGTCATCGGAAAGGCGAAGGAAATGGATCTGGAGATCAGAGTCGTCGGGGGCGGAAAGAGCGCCCAGAGCGATGCCATTCGTCTCGGCATCAGCCGCGCGCTCCTCGTGGTCGATCCGGGTCTGCGTTCCGAGCTGAAGCACGCAGGATTCCTGCGCCGCGACAGCCGCATCAAAGAGCGAAAGAAGCCGGGTCTCCATGGAGCCCGCCGTGCACCGCAGTTTGCGAAGCGTTAAACGGTCGAACGGGTTCTACGCCAGCTCCATCTTCATGGAGTACAAGCTTTCCCCGTTCGTCGTATTTCAGTCAGGAGGAACAGAGAATGATCATATTGATAAAGAGATGAACTTCGGGAATCACCTCGAATTTGTGAAGCGAAAAATTCACCGCTTTGATGCTCTTGCTTGAAGTAAATCTGGTATCTCTTGCACCAGCACTTTGCCGGCAGTTCGTCCTAGCAGTACGTCTCGAATCAAGGCTATAGAAGCTTCGATATTGGCTTCTGCATCGAGTCGCTTTGATATTCCATCGGCATCAAGGAACTCAAGTTTTTGTTGAATCTCGTCATTAACCGATACAATTGCCTCACGTACACAACTCATCCAGGGAGGTGAATCGTTGAACTCGATTTCAAGCGGGGGATCTCCGACCCAAATTTTGCCAAGTGGCACCAACAAGCTGGCCACCGCTCGCTGTTGTTGACTGACCTGCGGCATAGCGCCTCCTTTACTTGATGGATCGGGGCTTACCTGTTCAGAGGAACGGCATATTTTGGCCCGTTCGTGCAATTGTCGGACCTGACTTAACGTTTTTTGTAGGGCACTTTCGAGTTCGATCAGCACTGACTCATCAACTTCTTCGTAAGAAACCGGTTGCGACAGAAGTTGCGCGGCTTCCTTTACTTTGGCCTGAACCTTTGCCGATGGCGATGAATATTTCTCCATACTGCTGTGGAATGACATGCTTCGTAAGCTCCAATGCTTCCTGAACCTGGAGATATGTCAGGCTTAATTAATGGGTAAGACGAAGCGAAACTAAAACTCCCGCATTGTGCCCTATCTTGTCACGGATTCAAACAAAAAGCCGATTTTTTAGTTCAGAGATCTAAAAAATCCATCTGCAACTCTTGAGCACCTTACGACATTGAATCCGAGCGCCTCTACGCCAGTTCCATCTTCATGTAATAGAGGCTCTCTCCGTTCATCGAGTCTCCGATGAAGCGTGCATCGACCTCCGACAGGCGCAGGATCGTGTTGCACATGCGCAGCAGCATCTCCGGAGGAATCTCCACTCCCGCCCGCAGACAGGCCGCACAGAGGCCCGCAGCGTCCTTTCCGCGTACGAATCGGTCTCCGTCCCTGCGAATAACGTCCAGCAGCGACTGCTGAATGCCGATCACGAACTGTTCGATGTACGTTTCCAGATCTTCCAGCGGAAGCTCATGGATGTCGGGGAGCAGTTCCACCACATCGAGGTCGTTGTGGATCGCATGGGCGATACAGGCTTCGAGATTCATGGATATGTGTGTGAAGAAATCCTCTCATTGTAGCACGTTTCCTCTTCAGCTTCAAGGCTGGTCCGCATCCCTCGCGGTGAACTTGTGCGTGCATAGGCGGGTGCGGCGGGGTATCGTACGTTTCGTTATGTCAGACGAGTCCCAAAAACTCATCGTGATCGCCGAGGATGACAAGGCGCTCTCGGCGGTGCACCGTATCCTCCTGCAGGACCAGGGCCACCGCATCAAGATGGTGGAGACCGGGGCGGACGCCATCGCCGCCATCGACGAGGAGCAACCTGCGCTCCTTCTCCTGGATCTCCTTATGCCGAAAACCGACGGATTCGCGGTGCTGCGCCACATCAACGAGAAGAAGTATGGCTTTCCCGTCGTCGTCCTCACGAATCTGAGTTCCGAACATGATAAGCACGAGTGCCTGGCGCTGGGCGCGAAGGAATGCCTGGTGAAGAGCGAAACCGACTCCGATCAGATTCAGGGCATCATCAAGCGGTATGTCTCGGCTCAAATCCCTGGTAATCCCCAGATATAAGCCAAAAGCGAGAAGTATTGACAAATAAAAAATATGAATTAATATATCAAACTTTCTTTCACTTCTCCCTTTCCTATGTCCCTGTTGTCCCCTGCAGACGTGGAGCACCACAAGCGCCCGCTTCTCCTTGCGCTTTTCAGCACCGCGATTCTTGTGGTCGGTGTCGCTTCCGCCGCCGTGTCGCGCATTCCGCGTCCCCAGTACAAGGATGTGCCCGTCGATCATGCGTATGCCTCGTCCATCCAGTACCTGGCTTCGGCACACGCCTTCGGTTACCCCGATCAGACCTTCCGCCCCGATACGTCCATCAATCGCGCGGAACTCGTTCACATGCTCACGAATCCCACATTCATCCGCCGTCGCACGGGAACGGACTGTCTGCGCAATTACGGTGCGTATGGCGAGCCCGAATTCTTCACCGACGTTGCCCGTGACGCATGGTACGGACAGGCCGTGTGCGTGGCGTTCCAGCGCGGCATCATCAACGGACATCCCGACGGCACCTTCCGCCCCGCCGATGCCGTCACCTTTGCCGAAGCGTCCAAGATGCTGGTGAGCCTCTTCACGGCGAACATCCAGTCCTACACGCCGCACACCGAGCAGTGGTACGTGGCGTACATGCGGAAGATGGACCAGAGAAAAGCCATCCCGCAGAGCATCAAGAGTCCCACGCAGACGGTGACGCGCGGCGAAATCGCCGAGATGATCTACCGTTTGAAGACGGCCGACACGTCACGCTCCTCCGTGGCGTACTGGGAGCTTCTGCTCAACGGGGAGGCACCCTCTAAGGAGGCCGCACTGTAGAAAGGCACTCATGTCCGATACGGACGGAATCCGCGTTTCCAACGGCGCGGATTTTGTTTATACTCCACGCCCGTCGTGCTCCGGCACGCGCGATCGTTCAGAACACGCCGACGTAGCTCAGCTGGTAGAGCAACGGTATCGTAAACCGTGGGTCACCGGTTCAAATCCGGTCGTCGGCTCCAGCCTACGCTCCTTACGGAGCTTCGGCCGGCAGGCCAAGCTCCGCTTTTTTCGTGATGTAGGCTGCCGGACGGAGCGCGCAGCGCGCAGTCTGGCAATATTCAATCGCGTAACTGTACTAAAGTGCTAAAGCGGATATTTGATTGGATTCATTCTATCATTCGAGGATGTGGCACTTTGTGTATATTCTGCAAAATGCAAAAGGCGATCAATACGTCGGTAATACATCCAATCTTCATAATCGATTAAAGGAGCATAATCGAGGCTCTGTTAATGCTACGAAAAATAAGCGACCATGGCATATGCAATGGGTTTGCGGATTTCGTAATGTCAAAAACGCGATTGCTTTTGAAAAACATTTGAAGACGGGTTCTGGATCTGCCTTTCGATACAAGCATTTTGTTCCTCGCCATTTTTCCTGAGACCGTTCCAAGGGTGGTCCATCCGCAGTTCTCGCAGAGAAAATCACCTCTACGCTTTATCCAAACGGCGTACGAAAGCGCGTCCGCGCCCTTCCCGGACGGTAGACTCGGATCTCTTTGATGGATCATTCTGTTTCCCTCGCTTGGTGGCATACCCGGGTGCTGACGAAGCGCCGCTACGAGCTTCTCCTCGATCGCTGGGGCGACCTGGAACGCGCGGCCGCGCATGTGGATCTCTCCACCCTCCGCGCACTCGGTTGTCGTGAGGAAACGGCGCGAAAGGCTCTGCACGTTCTGCGTACGTTCGATGCAGATTGCTCTGTGCGCGAGCTGGAAGCACATGACGTCGCCGTCCGGACTCTTGAAGATGCGGAGTACCCCTCGCTCCTGAAGGAAATTCATGATCCGCCTGTCTTCCTCTCCTTCCGCGGAGATCCGTCGATCCTCACGCGTCCGCGCATTGCGCTCGTCGGTACGCGTGCCATGAGCGCCTACGGCAAGAGAGTGACCGGTGCTCTGACGCAGCCGCTCGTCGCTGCGGGGTTCGTCACCGTCAGCGGACTGGCGCACGGCATTGATGCCGAAGTCGCGCGTGCGACGCTGGCCGCGGGCGGGAAAACGGTCGCCGTGCTGGGCAACGGACTCTTCTCCGTTCACCCCTCGGGTCACCGTGCCCTTGCAGACGAAATCGTGACGGGCGGAGGCGTGCTGCTCTCCGAGCTGCCGCCCCGGACGAAGCCCGAGAAATTCACGTTTCCCGCGCGCAATCGCATTATCGCGGGACTCTCCCGCGCCACGGTGATTCTGGAGGCCGCCGAGGGAAGCGGTTCGCTCATCACCGCGGAACTCGCACTCGACTACGATCGCGATGTGTTCGCGGTGCCCGGACAGATGTTCGATACGCACTATCGCGGTTGCCATGCCCTCATCGCCGGCAGCGGTGCGCGGATCGTATCCGGCCCCGAGGACCTGCTTGCGGCGCTTGGCGTCCTGCGAACCGGACGCACGCGCTGCGACGTTCCTTCCTTCGATTCCGAGGATGAGGAGTGCGTCTACGGCGCTCTCACGGGCATGCCGCAATCCCTCGATGACCTGAGCACGCTTGCGATCAATACGCCGCGCATCAGCGCGGCTCTCACGTACTTACAGCTGAAGGGAGCCGCCGAGAACGTCGGCGACGGGAAGTGGGTGCGGAGCTAAAGCACTACTTCTTGTGAGGATGCACCGTCGCCAGTCCTTCGAGTGCGCGCAGTGCTTCCACGGGCAGCATCCACACCGTCGTGTTCGACTGGTCCGAACTCAGATCATTAATGCTCTGCAGCGTGCGGAGGTGCAAGGCTCCCGGAGCTTCTCCGAGCATCTTGGCGGCCTTCACGATGTTCTCCGCGGCCATCACTTCACCCTGCGAGTTGATGATCACCGCCTGCTTTTCGCGCTCCGCTTCGGCGACCTTGGCGATGGTCCTCTTCAGGCTTTCGGGCAACACGATGTCCTTCAGCTCCACGCTCTGCACGTCGATGCCCCACGGGTCCGACGCCTTGTCCACGCGCTGCTTGATGCGTTCGCTGATCTCTTTCTTATTGGCAAGGAGCTCATCGAGCGTCACTTCCCCGACGGCGTTACGCATGGTGGTCTGCGCGAGCTGGCTGACTGCAAAGAAGAAATCCTCGACCTCAATGACCGCCTTCGCCGCGGCAATCACGCGGAAGTAGATGACGGCGTTGATGCGGATGGGAATGTTGTCCTTCGTGATCGCTTCCTGATCCGGCACGTCGACCGCCTTCACGCGGATATCGACCTTGATGAGCTTCTGAAAAACGGGAATGAGGATCTTCCATCCCGGATCCCACGTCTTCGAGTACTTTCCCATCGTCAGCACGATGCCGCGTTCATACTGGTTGATCTGGCGGATCATCGACAGCACGAAGATGCCGAGCGGAATCAGAATCGCGATGTTCGTGAGGAACGTCATTGCCGTCATTCTACTCCTCGCGCGCGATCCTGTACATCACGCGGATGCCGCTTCGACGATCGACTGAAAAGCCGCGGGATCGAGCGATGCGGCTCCCACCAGCCCGCCGTCGATGTCCGGCTGTGCGAAGAGCGCCGCGGCGTTCTCCGGCTTCACGGATCCTCCGTAGAGGATGCGGGTCGCCTCGCGTTTTTCCTCCGGCAGCAGCGACCGAATGAAAGCGTGCATTTCCTCTGCATCCTCCGGCGTCGCTGCTTTCGTCGACGTATCTCCTCCGCTGATGGCCCAGACGGGTTCGTAGGCAACGGTCAGATCCGATGCAAGCGGCAACCCGCTCATCTGCCGTTCGATCACGGCGTGCTGCGTGCCCGCCTTCCGCTCTGCCGCGGTTTCTCCTACGCACACGATGGGATGCATTCTTGATTCTAACGCCGCGATCACTTGTGCCGCGACCATCTCGTCCGTTTCGCCGTGTTCTGCCCGCCGTTCCGAGTGTCCGCACAGCACGTATCTGCAGCCTGCATCCGCAAGGTGTTGCATGCTCACGTCGCCCGTATGTGCGCCACTCGGTTCGTTGTGCCCCGTCTGTCCTCCGGTTATCAACCTCGCATGTATGCATTCTTTGATGTCCAGGAATGTCGGGAAGACGACGATATCCATGTCGCCCCTCTCTCTATAGGGAGAATCGTTATCAAGAGCTCCTTCGGGCAGTGGAAACATTTTCCAGTTGGCGGCGATGAGCGGGCGGCGCATGCGCGCACGGTAGCAAAGATCGGCGGCTGCGGGTAGCATGCCCGCGATGGAACCTGCCCGCGTCGTTCTCGGTACCGATCATGCCGGCTATGGACTGAAAGAAGCCGTGCGAAAACACCTGGAACACCGGGGAATCGATGTAATCGACACGGGAACGTTCTCCGAAGAGGACGTCGATTATCCGCCGATCATGATGCAGGCCTGTGCGGCCGTGAAAGAGTACGGATGCCCCGGCATCATCTTCGGGGGCAGCGGCAACGGCGAAGCGATGGTCGCGAACAAAGTTCATGGCATCCGGTGCGCGCGCTGCGTGAGCGAGTGGGATGCCGAGATGGCACGTAAGCACAATGACGCGAACGTCATGAGCATGGGTGGACGCGTCACGTCGCCGGATGTCGGCGTGAAGATCGTCGATGTCTTTCTCTCGACGTCTTTTGAAGGAGGCCGCCACGCGCGAAGGCTCACGCAGTTTCCCGATGCCGACCAATCCGACGGCTGATACCCATGATCATCGCTCCGTCCATTCTCTCGGCCGACTTCGCCCGCCTGCAGGAGGAGGTGGATGCCGTTGAGCCCTACGCGGACTGGCTGCAGATCGATGTGATGGACGGACACTTCGTGCCGAACCTGAGCTTCGGCGCGCCCGTAGTGGCGTGCCTGAAGACGAAACTTCCGCTGGACGTGCACCTGATGGTCTCCAATCCCGCGGATCGCGTCGCCGAGTTCATCAAGGCGAAAGCGGCCCACATCACGTTCCACGCCGAAGCCGTGCCGGAATCCGCCGACCGCAATGCTCTCATCGGACGCATCCGTTCCGAAGGGGCGACGGCGGGCATCGCGTTGAATCCCGAGACGCCCGTGTCTGCCATCGACGACGTCATCGGAGACGTCGATCTCGTGCTCATCATGTCGGTGCACCCGGGTTTCGGCGGCCAGGCGTTCCTTCCGGAAGTCCTTGAAAAAGTGAAGGTCATACGACAAAATCATCCTCCGCTGATGATCCAGATCGACGGCGGCATCGACGCCGACACCGCGAAACTCGCGCGGGACGCGGGCGCCGACAACATCGTTGCGGGAAGTTTCATCTTCTCGTCGCCGGATCGTCACGCTGCCATTGCATCGCTTCGCTCCTCCTCATGAAAAAGATTCTGCTGTCACTCCTCTGTATGCTTCCGCTCGCCGCCTGTGGCGGGACGCCGAGCGAAGTCGCTCTGCTGCTGACAAACGGCAGCGGCGAAACCGTGAATCTTCTTGTGGAAATCGCCCAGACTCCGGAGGATCGCACACGCGGACTTATGGGAAGGGAGAGCATCGATGAGAACAAAGGTATGCTCTTCATTTTTCCGGAAGAGGAGATGCTGAGTTTCTGGATGAAAGACACGCTCGTGCCGCTCGACATCATGTTCTTCAACGCGGAAGGCAAGTTCGTGAACGCGTTCACGATGGAACCCTGCACCGAAGATCCTTGTCCGTCGTACCGCTCTGCCGAACTCGCGCAGTTTGCCCTGGAGGCGGGGACGGGGTTTCGCGAGAAGAACGGCATCGGCGTGGGATGGACGCTCGACATGAGGCAAGTCGGGAAGTTTGCAAATCCGGAATAAAATAAAAATAAGAAATAAAAAATAAGAAATAAGAAACGTTTTTATTTTTTATTTTTTATTTTGAAATTCTTCAGATTTTTCTCGATTCTTCCGCGGACATCGGGATTCTCCGGTAGCACGAAGGTCTCGCCCGTCATGCGCTCGTAGAGGTCGATGTACTTTTCCGCGAGCATCACGCGCACGTCGTCGGTGATCTCGGGACGCGTGCCGCCGTATTCGAATCCCTGTTCCCGCAGCCACAAGCGAAAGAATTCCTTATCGAGGGATTCGGGTTCCTTGCCTTCGGCGAAGAGCTTCTCATAGGACTCCGCAACCCAGTAGCGCGACGAATCCGGCGTGTGCACCTCGTCCGCGATGGTGAGGGCTCCCGCCTCATCGAAGCCCATCTCGTACTTGGTATCGACCAGAATCAGGCCGCGCTTCGCGGCGATCTCCTGTCCTCTTGCAAACAGCAGGAGCGCTTTCTCCTCGATCTCCTTCCACTGATCGTTCGTCGCAAGCCCTCGTTTGATGATCGTCTCGGGATCGATCAGTTCGTCCTCTTCCGCTTTGGTGGTCGGCGTCAGGACGGGAGCGGGGAGCTTCTGGTTCTTCGTCATCCCGTCGGGAAACGAGACACCGCAAATCGTGCGCATGCCGCGCTCGTAGTTGACCCATGCCGATGTCCCCGTGGAGCCCGTCAAATAGGCACGTACGACGATCTCGACCTTCAACATCGCCAGGGGACGCACGACCATGACGTTCGGATCGGGAACGGCGAGAACGTGCGTCGGCATGATGTCGCCGATCTGCGAGAACCACCAGGCGCTCAGAGAGCTGAGGACTTGGCCCTTTAATGGGACGGTGCACCACGAGATGTCGAACGCGGATTGCCTGTCCGTTGCGATCATGATCGCCTTGTCCTCCTGCGCGTAGACATCGCGCACTTTTCCTTTGTACTTCGTTCCCAGGAACGGGAAGTCCGTCTCGGCAAAGGTCGTCGACAGGAAGGGGCGGAGGGCGTCGTGGCTGACCATGGAGAGAGCATAGCACGCACGTCGCTTGCTCGGCTTCGGTGGAGCGCTTCGCTGCTTCGGTGTAGCAGACCGTGCATGCACGTGGGGTTTCCTGTTCACTCGCATACATGCGCCCCGTGTCCGTTGCCGGCTTCTGCCTGCTCTCCGCGCTCGCCGGTTTCCTTCTCGGCGAACTCCTCTCCGCACGCGCGACTCTTTCCCCCGTCACGCGTGCCGTCGAAGCGGCATCGGGATCGGACGTTCCCGTCATTGAGCTGACGGAGACCCGGGATCTCTCATTCGCCGGAGTTATGCGCGGCGACGTGCGCCTCTTCGCGGCCGGTGAACAGGTGCTTCCCGACGCCAGCGGGGCCTTCCTCATTCCCGCGGAGCCCTTCCTGACGCGCGTCATCGAAGTACCGGTGCCGGACGGCATGCGCTACGTCGCGTCGAAGCGAGGCAGCAAGTACTACCCCGTCGACAGCAGCGCCGGTTCCAATCTGTCGGTCGCAAACCGCGTTTACTTCGGATCGAAGGAAGAGGCGGAACGCGCGGGATACACCGAGGCGCGGTAAGCGGCACCATCCATCGATCTCACCTGACACCCGGCAAGTCTTTCGGTACAATGGGAGTCCGATGTCTCCCGCACATCCGATTCCGCCCGGCAGAAAACAGGGAAGAGTACTCACGATGATTTTGATCGTGCTGCTGCTCGGAAGCTCCCTCTACTACATGTCGGCGCCGGCACGGGAACAGGACCGCGACCTCGCGTCCGCGCAGGACGTGCCGATCAGCGAGGTGACCCGCGGGTATCACCGAAACAACTTCACCGAAATCTCCATCCGCGGGAACGACGTGTACGCAAAGACGCTCTCCGGTACCTATCTCCGTGCGTATAAGGAACAGACCGAAACAGTGAGCGATCTCGGCTGGAACGATCCGGAGAACCCCACCATCGTGCGCGTCGAGAATCTGGAGATCAGCAATTTCTTCAAGGCGCACATCGGCGACGTGCTCATCTTCATCCTCATGATCATGGGCATCCTGTGGATTTTCCGTTCCATCGCGCGCAGCCAGTCGAACGCGATGTCCTTCGGAAAATCGCGCGCACGCATCGCCGACGCGAAGCAGGTGAAGACGACGTTTCGTGATGTCGCGGGCTGCGACGAGGCGAAAGAAGACCTGGAGGAAGTCGTCGATTTCCTGAAAAATCCCCGCAAGTACAGTTCCATCGGTGCCAAAATTCCCCGCGGCGTGCTGCTCGTCGGTGCGCCGGGAACGGGAAAAACGCTCCTCGCCCGCGCCGTGGCGGGCGAAGCCGGGGTGCCGTTCTTCTCCATCTCCGGTTCCGAATTCGTGGAGATGTTCGTGGGCGTCGGTGCCAGCCGCGTTCGCGATCTGTTCCTCCGCGCCAAGCGCAATGCTCCGGCCATCATCTTCATCGACGAAATCGACGCGGTGGGTCGCCAGCGCGGCGGTGCCGGTTTCGGAGGAGGCCACGACGAACGCGAGCAGACGCTGAACCAGATCCTCACCGAAATGGACGGATTCGAGAAGGACACCAACGTGATCGTCATGGCGGCCACGAACAGGCCCGACGTCCTCGACGTCGCATTGCTGCGCCCGGGTCGCTTCGATCGTCGCGTGTTCATCGATAAGCCCGACCTCCTCGCGCGTGAGGAGATTCTGGAAGTGCATACACGCGGTAAGAAGATGGATTCGAAAGTGGATTTGAAGAACATCGCCAAGCAGACCGTGGGCCTCGCCGGAGCCGATCTGGAGAACATCATGAACGAGGCCGCGATCTTCGCCGCCAAGCGCGGCCGCAAGAAGGTTGAACAACAGGATCTGGTCGACTCCGTGGAGAAAGTCACCATCGGCGCCGAGAAGCGGTCCAGAAAACTCACCGACAAGGAGAAGAAGATCACCGCGTACCACGAACTCGGCCACGCCATCGTCGGGCACGTCTGTCCGGAGTCCGATCCGCTCCACAAGATTTCCATCATCTCGCGAGGGTCCGCGCTCGGCGTCACGTGGTTCCTGCCGAAGGAGGATCAGTACATGGTGAGTCGCGCGAAGTTCCTCGATGAAATCTGCGGCCTTCTCGGCGGACGCGCCGCGGAGGAAGTCGCGTTCGGTGAAATTACGACGGGCGCGAGTAACGATCTGGAGCGTGCGTCGGAAATCGTCCGTTCGATGGCAATGCGCTACGGTATGGCCGAGGAGCTCGGCATGGTCACGTACGGCGAGAAACAGGGCTCGCTCTTCCTGGGCGTCGATCCCGGCCTCTCGCGCAACTATTCCGAGGACATGGCCCGGAAGATCGACGAGTACGTAAAGAAGACGGTTTCCGCTCAGTACGAGCGCGCCAAGGATATTGTGAAGAAGCACAAGACGAAGCTCGACGAACTCGCCGACATCCTGCTGAAGGAAGAGACCATGACCGTGGAGGAGTTCCTGGCGATCTTCGAGGGCATGCAGCCGGAGCCGAAGAAACCGCGCAAGAAGCGGGAAACGAAGGAATAGAGGATATCTGTCGATCTGCTCTCTATAAGCTACTTCCTACAAGCTTGTGAGGAAGTAGGAAGTAGCTTGTAGGAAATGGAAGGGGCTTTCCGGAAGATGATCCTGCTTCTTCCTCGCCGTCCCGTTCCCCGCTACACTCCTTCCATGGACGCTCTGTCGCCACTCGATGGCCGCTACGCATCGAAGGTCGATTCTCTGCGTCCGTACTTCTCCGAGGCCGCACTCATGCGCTCGCGGGTGTTCATCGAAATCAGCTACTTCTCGGCACTTGCCGCCGACAAGACGATCACGGAACTGCCGGCGCTGACAGACAGGCAGGAGAAAGCGCTTGCGAAGATCATCGACACGTTCGGCGCCAAACAGGCAGCCGCGATCGCGGCGATTGAAAAGACGACGAACCACGACGTGAAGGCCGTCGAGTACTACCTGCGCGAGACATTCAAGAAATCGAAAGACCTGAAAGGCCTCAAGCGTTCCTTCCTCCACTTCGGACTCACGAGCGAGGACGTCAATAATCTCGCGTACGGCATCCTCATGCATGCGGCGCTCGAAGACGTGCTGCTGCCGTCGCTGCTCTCGATCATCACGACGCTCCATACGATGGGCGAAAGCCTGCGCGGCGAGAAGATGCTCAGCCTCACCCACGGCCAGCCCGCGACCCCCACGACCCTCGGAAAGGAACTGCTCGTCTTCGCGGAGCGGCTGGAACGCCAGTACATGGCGCTCACGAACTGGCGGATGCAGGGGAAGTTCGGCGGAGCGGTCGGCACGTACGCCGCGCACAAGGCCGCGTATCCGGACGTGAAGTGGGAGAAGTTCGGCGAGAAGTTCCTGCATTCCCTCGGCCTCGTGCCGCTGAAGAACACGACGCAGATCAACCCCCACGACGACCTCGCGGAGCTCTCGCACTTCTTCATCCGCATCAACACGATCCTCCTCGACTTCTCCCGCGACATCTGGGCGTACATCTCGCGCGGCGTCTTCACGCAGAAGACGAAGAAGGGCGAAGTGGGGTCCTCCACCATGCCGCACAAGGTCAATCCGATCGACTTCGAGAACGCCGAGGGTAATCTGGGGATCGCGACGGCGCTCTTCTCCCACTTCGCGCAGAAACTCCCCGTGAGCCGTCTGCAGCGTGACCTCTCCGACTCCACGGTCCAGCGCAACATCGGCGTGGCGTTCGGGCATCACCTGCTTGCGCTTTCATCGCTGCAGAAAGGGCTCGGAAAACTTTCCGTCGATACGAAGACCCTTGCGCGGGAGCGCGCGGAACATCCCGAAGTGCAGGCGGAAGCGATCCAGACCGTCATGCGGCGGTACGGTCACGAAGACGCCTATGAGCAGATGAAGTCGCTCACCCGCGGCGAGAAGGTGACGGAGAAGGATCTGGAAGCCTTCATCAAGAAACTGAAGATTCCCGAGAAAGAGAAGAAGAGGCTCATGGCAAGCCTGCAGCGCACGTGATACTCACCCGACTTCGCAGAAAGCTCCGATCTTCAGATTGGGAATCAATGCGCACTCGCGCAGAAAAATACTGCTACGCCGGGTTGCGCATCGTTGCTTCGACGAATCTTTGAGGCGCCACGGCCTTGAAAGCCCCGGTGCTTCACACGGCGCCTTCTTTCTCCATCGTGATGAGCGCCACCATGCCGAGTCTGCGGCAGATCGCTTCCTTCGCCGACTTCGGCAGCGCCTTCCCGATCGGAAGCAACGGATGGGGAAGTTGATTCGGCATGCTGTGGTTGTCGTGAATGTGCACCGCGACGTTCCGGAAGGCAGAGAAGAGATGCGTAAACTCTCCCACGGAGTAGAACTTCGCGAGCGTATTGCCGCCCACGCTCGCGCCGTCGGTGTAGCGGTTGATGAGCGACTGATTGTCGTACGTCAGGTACTTTCCACGCAGAATGCCGCGGCCGAGCTGGATGCAGTACCGCAGATGCACGGAGTTCTTGTGATACATCATGGCAAATGCCTTGCCGCCGGGCTTCAGCACCCGGTGGATCTCCGCGATGGCTTTCTCGGTCTGCGGCATGTGCATCAGACAGCCCCAAGCGCAGACGAAATCGAACGTATTCTCCGCGAAGGGCAGCTGCTGTGCGTCGGCTTCGCGAATGTCCGCGCTCGGCAGACCGCGGATGGCGAAACGCTTCTTCGCAAGTTCCACGGCCTTCGGCGTCAGATCGATCGCCGACACGTCGGCACCCATCCGCGCGAATTGCTCCGTGAGGACGCCTGTGCCGCAGGCGATGTCGAGCACCTTCTTTCCCTTCAGTCCCCGCATGTCCACGTACCGCGAGAGGAACGGCTCGTTCTCGGCTGCACGCACGAAGGGATTCCACTTGATGAACTTGCGGTCCACGTGTTTGAAGAACTCCTCCGTGCCTTCCTCCGCATTCACGAAGTACGTGAACGGATTGCTGTTCCACCACGACCGCACGCGGTCGTTGAGGGTGGCGTCGTTGGTGAACGTGCGGCGCATTTTTGCCTGATCCTACGTGAAAGAGGGCGGGGAAGACAATACTGAGATAGTAACTGCCATGCTTTCGTTTGAGATTTCATGAAGGAAGTCGCGGGATGGCAGTGTCAGGTCACTCTATTTATAGATGTGTCGTGCAGCTCTCTTGACAGTAGGAAGTTCGTTGGACTATAGTACCCATACCCACTACTACTATCACTACTACTCACTTTCATTATGCTTCCCGAACAAAAAACGAAGGCCCTTGCAGCTCTCAAAAGATTGGATGGTCTCAGCAAGAAGGTTCACTCCATGCTTGAGCATGATGAATATTGTCCGGAGATTCTCCGGAATGTCCTTGCGATGAAGGGGCATCTTGATCATGTGCAATCTCGCATTCTTGAGAGTCATATGAAAACGTGTGCCCCAAAACGACTTGCACATTCCGGTAAAGATCAGGACGCCTTCGTCGAAGAATTGCTGAAGGTAATCGGTCTTTCCACGCGCTGATGCTTATGCAAACTTCTTCCTACAGCCTCGAGACGACACTTCCGCTTCCGATTGCGCAGGCGAGAGACAAAGTCATCGCTGCGCTTAAGGCGGAGCAATTCGGACTTATCTCGGAGATCGATATCGCAGCCAAGCTCAAAGAGAAACTCGATGTCGATCATCCTCCGCATGTCATTCTCGGCGCATGCAACCCGCAGCTTGCCCACCTGGCATTAACGGATAATTCGGACGTTGCACTTGCCCTTCCATGCAACGTCGTGCTGTGCGAAGTAAACGGTGCGACAGTCGTTTCCGCCTTGCTCCCTTCCGTTGCATTGAAGCCGTTTGAAGGCCTCAAAGTACAGGAATCATCCTGCACCGCCGAAGAATCTCTCTCCCGCGTATTTCATTCCCTTTCTCATCAATGAAACCTCTTTCCATGGCCGTGGTGCTTGTTCTACTTACCGCCTGCTCACAAGCAAGCGCTCCTTCCGATGCTTCACAGGCGGAAATCAATATGGCCGAGATGATGGGTATCAGCGTCGAAGAACTTCGCAATCAAACGCCCGAGGAGCACATGCAGATGATGCAGAAAATGATGGAAAAGCAATCATCGAATACGCCGGAAGCCTCTGCAATAGACAAGATCTACAAAGGTCTGTCGCCCCAAGCACAAGCACTCTACTACAAGCAAAGTCATGCCCTCACGCAAGCAGTGCCGGAGCGACTCGTCGAGCTTGATGAAAAGACCATCGGTTGCTTTGGTCCAAAGCAGATACTTTCTATGTCTACGACTGAAGGAAATCTTGGCGGGCAGTGCTGCGGAGCCCTTATGAATGTTGAAGCATACAATGTGCAGCTGGATGCTATTCAGGATTTTGTGGAAGAGAATGGTGGCGCAGAACTCATTCCTCCTGATCCGTATGATGTTTCTGTCAGTACTGCTCAGCGGCTTACGCAGTATGACAGTGACATCACGCTTTCTCCAGAACAACAGTCTGCTTTTGACAAAGCTGTCGCAGCGTCGCATCACGGTGGTCCCTGCTGCTGCAAGTGCTGGAAGTGGTACATGATGTCCGGCCTTGCAAAGAAGCTGATTGTTGATGAGCAATGGAGTGCTCAGCAGATAGCTGAACTGTGGGATATCTCCAGTTCCTGCGGTCACAGTGAAGATACCGACATGCATCAGCATTACTCTTAATCTTTTTCCGTAATTATGTATGAAAAAAATCACTGTTACTCTACTGAGCGTCATACTCTTCGCAGGATGTCAGCAAAGTTCACCTGCGTCCGATGCCGAGAAAAACATGGCGGAAATGATGGGAATTTCCGTTGAAGAATTACGCAACCAGACTCCGGAAGAGCATACGCAGATGATGCAGAAAATGATGCGAGGCGATGGTCAGGGCATGATGAAGAATCATGGCACGGAAGAGTTTGTACCCGGTACTAACAAGAGTATCTCCTTACTTCCCGAAGCACGGGCATCCGAAGTGCTCGAAGTATCGGACGGCGACCGGATCACGCTGAATCCGACTATTGTACGCAAAACGATCAACGGGAAACAATTCGCCATGTACGGATACAACGGGCAAATTCCCGGACCGATCATCAAAGCGCAACAGTCGGCAACGATCACCGTTGATGTGAAAAACAACATCGATATGGAAACCACCGTGCACTGGCACGGCATCCGTCTCAACAATAAAAATGATGGTGTTCCCGATGTGACGCAGGAGGCAATTCAACCGGGCGGAACGCATAGATACACCGTAAAATTGCCCGACGAAGGTATCTATTGGTATCACCCGCATGTTCGCGAAGATATCCAGCAGGACATGGGGCTCTACGGCAATTTGCTTGTGACTCCTCAAAAGGATGACGCTTATGCTCCCGTGAACAGGGAAGAGATCATTGTGCTTGATGACATGCTCCTTGATGCGGACGGCAACCCCGTGGGATATGGAAAGAAAGCGGCAACTTTTCCGCTTATGGGACGCTTTGGAAACTTCATGCTGATCAATGGACAACCCGCGCAAGATTATTCGCTCAACGTCCCGAGAGGATCGGTCGTGCGTTTCTATCTGACCAACGTTGCGAATACACGCACGTTCCGCATTCGCATTCCCGGTGCCACGATGAAGCTTGTCGGTTCCGATGTCGGCCGCTATGAGAAAGAATATCTGACCGACAGCATCACCATCGCTCCGGCAGAGCGGTACATTGTGGATGTGTTCTTTGAGAAGAATGGTTCATACACCATGACACACGAGTCTCCGCTTGCGTCCTATGATCTCGGTGCGGTTACCGTCACGAACACAGCGGCAACGCCGAATCATCGTGAGGCATTCGCCGCTCTGCGGACAAATGCAGATGTGAAGGATGACATCGATGCGTATCGTTCCTACTTCAGTAGGCCTGTCGATAAAACGCTGCTCCTGGACGTGTCACTTGCAGGCCCGCACGGCATGATGCAGCACGGCATGATGATGGATCACGATGAATCCGGCATCGAGTGGGAAGATACGATGCCCGGCATGAACGCCATGATGACGGGCGATGATGTTGCGTGGGCACTTGTGGATGAGCAAACTGGCAAAAAGAACATGGATATCGACTGGAAATTTAGCAAAGGAGACGTGGTCAAAATCCGCATTATCAACAATGAAGATTCCGCACACCCCATGCAGCATCCTGTCCATTTTCACGGACAACGCTTCCTCGTGCTCTCCGTTGATGGGAAGCCAAATGAACATGTGGTATGGAAAGACACCGTCTTGGTGCCAACCGGTGCAACGGCGGATATTCTGGTGGATATGAGTAACCCCGGCGACTGGATGTTCCACTGTCACATCGCGGAGCATCTCACCAACGGTATGATGGGCATGTTTACTGTTTCTGAATGATGATCAGAGCTTACCCCTTCTCCTTATGACTACTTCTTCATCGCATCAGCAAAACAGCGTTACGTTTCATGTCGGCGGCATGTGCAGCGATCACTGTGCGCTTACGGTGAAGAAAATCATCATGGAAAATCCAAATGTAGAGAAAGCCGACACAAGCTATGCCACGGAAGAAGTGACGATCGTCTTCAAAGGCGACGAAGCGACGGATCTGGAAAAGACACTCAAGGAAATCCGTAAGGCGGGCTACGCACCGCACATGAGGCAAGAGAAAAAATCCGGTGCTCACATGCACCGTCATGACACTCCGATGGAACACGGCGACGAGCATGAGCATCATGCAGCGGCTAATCTTAAGAAAAAAGTGATCATCAGCGCAGTCTTCAGTGCTATAACGATGGTCATCGCCATGTACCATCTTCTGGCGATTCCGCTCACTGAACAGACGTCCGCCATTCTTCAGTTCTTCACGACGAGCCCGGTGGTGCTATGGGCGGGAAGACATTTTTACACATCGGCATGGGCCAAAGCGAAACGCTTGATCACGGATATGGATACGCTGATCGCACTCGGCACGGGAGCGGCGTATGTATATTCTCTCGTTGCAACGTTTCTCCCCCATCTCCTCGAAAGAGGCGGTATCACGGCCGTCGTGTATTACGACACGGCCGCCGTCATCATCACACTTATCTTGCTCGGGCAATTTTTGGAGGAGCGTGCCAAGCATGGCGCATCGAATGCCATCAAGAAACTGCTTGGTTTGGAGGCCAAAACGGCACACGTCATCCGTGGCGGGAAAGAGGAAGATATTGCGATCGGCGACGTACAAGTGGGAGATATACTGCGCGTTCGTCCCGGTGAAAAGATTCCCGTGGACGGTGAGGTGACGGACGGATCGTCATCGGTGAATGAATCGATGGTGACGGGCGAGAGCATCCCCGTTTCCAAACATAGCGGGGACACCGTCATTGGCGCCACGATCAACGAGACGGGTAGTTTTACGATGAAAGCCACGAACGTTGGCGCCGATACGGTGCTCGCGCACATCATTGATACCGTGAAAAAAGCACAGGCGAGCAAGGCTCCTATTCAACGTCTTGCCGATCAGATATCCGCAATCTTCGTACCGATCGTCGTTATCATTGCCATTCTGAGTTTCGGTTCATGGCTTGTTTTTGGTGGCGGTATGACGGCATTTACCTCTGCTCTTGTGGCAGCGGTGTCAGTACTGATCATCGCATGCCCCTGCGCACTTGGCATCGCCACGCCGACGGCGGTGATGGTCGGCACGGGTAAAGGTGCGGAACACGGCATTCTCATTAAAGATGCCGCCGCATTGGAGAATGCGCACAAAGTAACCGCCGTGGTCTTTGACAAAACGGGGACGCTGACCGAAGGAAAGCCGCGTGTCACTGACATCGTTATGGTGCACGGATCCAAGGAAGAGGATGTGTTGCCGCTTGTCCTCGCGATTGAGAAGTTATCGGAACATCCGCTGGCACAGGCAATCGTGAAGGACCTGCAAGAAAAGACAATGCCCGAATATGACGCAAAAGATTTTCAGGCGCACAGAGGCAAAGGTGTCTCGGCAACGGTCAATGGAACATCCATCCTGGTGGGAACGGCGCGTTTTCTCTCGGAACATGATGTGCAGAACGTGGATAATCTGGAGGCACAGGCGAAAGCATTGGAGCAGGATGGAAAAACGGTCGTCTTTGTCGCTGCTCAGAACAAAGCACAGGCTCTTCTTGCCATTGCGGACACACTCAAGAAGAACGCCGTTGATACCGTGAAGCAGCTGCGGAATCTCGGCATTGAGCCTGTCATGATGACGGGAGACAACGAGGAAACCGCCAAAGCGATCGCCGCTCAGGTCGGTATCGAGCGTTTTTTTGCGCGCGTGCTACCCGAAGAAAAGGCGGAAAAAATCAAAGCGTTGCAAGCGGAAGGGAAAGTCGTGGCGATGGCGGGAGATGGCATCAATGACGCGCCGGCACTCGTGCAGGCAGACATCGGTATCGCCATGGGATCAGGTACGGACATTGCAATGGAGTCCGCCGGCATGACGCTCCTCAAAGGCGACATCAGCAAAATTTTGCAGGCGCTCAAACTTTCACGTTCCACCATGCGGACGATCAGGCAAAATCTCTTCTGGGCATTTGCGTATAACACACTCGGGATCCCCATTGCAGCGGGTGTGCTCTATCCTTTCACCGGTCTTCTGTTATCACCGATCATTGCCTCTGCTGCCATGAGTTTCTCATCGCTGTCGGTAGTGCTGAACTCGCTGAGGCTCAAGAGAGCATCGTTCTAAAGAAAGCTGGTGCCGTGGGAGAGACTCGAACTCTCACAGGATTGCTCCTACACGCCCCTCAAGCGTGCGTGTCTACCAATTCCACCACCACGGCAAGTATTGAATAAAGAAAATGTTGTGAAAAGAACAATGTGCACATGGTCCCGCCGTAGCCCCGAAGGGCGAAGGGGGACTCCATTGCAACGTCGGAAAAAAGAGCCAGCAGAGTCTAGCAGTGTGAAATCGGCATGACAATCGCGCCCGTCCATTCATCGCCATATGTTGGCCCGAGAGGGGCTTTCCCCAAAAAAACCCGCCTGCATCGCTGCAAGCGGGTGGACTCCGTTCCGGAGCGTAAGGAGTCAATCTTGATCGTTGGCGTAGTTGAGGTCTTCGTCCGGATTTTCATCCAGGCCGTTCTGGTGAACGACAGCCTCTATTTCCTCCTCCACGAGGACGTCGTTCGTGAGAATCGGCTCAAGCAGCTGCGGGTCTTGCATGAGGCGCCTGATTTTCGTTCGATTCAGCTTCTTGAGGTAACGCTTGCTGAGTTCCAGCCTGAAGGCGAGTACGTCTCCCTCTGTAAGGTGGTGGAAATGAAAGCCTTTGCGGGTTTTTTTACTCCCGCTCTGCTCTTCATTCCAGAGGATCGACCACCGGTGCCCGGTGTAGACCCGCACCTCTTGAAGCAGCACGCGGTTTTCGGCGAGGTCAAATGCGACATGGAGATGCATGTGACCGTTTTCGTTCATCGTCTCGCCAGAAAACTGGGGGCAGCGCGAGTCTGCTGTTCGCTGCGCGAGCAGCGCTCTCACCGCCGGAGACATCCCGAAGAAAATTGCTGTACCTTTCTTCCAGTCAACCGTGATGATTTCCAACATTTTTTTCTCCTTAACGCTGTTGTAACGGATCGGACATCCCTTCTCCCTGAAGGGATGAATAGACGTATTTTGATATAATTATGTAATTATGTCAAATAGTGTCTCAACCTCCCAGCAATGCCTGAAAATCCTCCTCGCTGAGAATTGTGGTTCCGGCCTTCTTCGCTTCTTCCAGCTTGCTTCCCGGCTCCGCTCCCAGCAGCAGGTAGTCGGTTTTTTTGCTGACGGAAGAACTCACCTTCCCGCCGCGTTCCTTGATCATCTTCTTCGCTTCCTCACGACTCAGGCGGGGGAGCGTGCCGGTGATGACGAACGTCTTCCCCGCGAAAATTTGCGGCGCATGTGAACCTTCGGGTTGCAGTGCGAGGACCCCCGCGTTCCCGAACTTGTGGAGCAGCGCGCGGTTGTCCTCGTCGCCGATCCACAGTGCAATCGACTCCGCGACCGCACCGCCGACGCCGTCGATCGCGGCAAGTTCCTCCGCGGTCGCATTCTTGAGCGTCTTCGCCACGTCGTCGGGCGTAATGGCGTGGAGCGTCGCCTCGTTCCCGGTGGTCTCTCCGAAGAGAGATGTCTGCATGCGCATGCTGTCGCGCTCTTTGCGCGTCATCGTGTGATGCGGCCACTGCAGGCGGCGCGCGAGGAGCTCCGCCGTTTCACGGCCCACGTGGCGAATGCCGAGTGCGAACAGGAAGCGATCGAGCGGAACGTTCTTGGCTTTCTCCAGGGCTTCCAAAAGATTGTCGCTCTTCTTCTCCTTGAAGAGCGGCAGCGCGACGAGGTCCTCAAATGCCAGGAAGAACACATCCGCCGGGTCCGAAATGAGTCCCTCGGCAATGAGCAGTTCCACGGTTTCCGCGCCGAGTCCCTCGATGTTGAAGGCGTAGCGGGATGCCATGTGTTCGATACGTTCCTGTCGTACCGCGCCGCACTTCGCATTCGGACAACGATGCACGGCTTCGCCCTCGGGGCGGATCAGTGCCGCACCGCAACTGGGACAGTGAGTAGGGAAGTGAAAGGGTCGCGCGGACTTCGGTCGCAGATTTTTCAGTACTTCGATCACCTCCGGGATGATGTCGCCGGCTTTGCGCACGACGACGGTATCGCCGATCCGCACGTCGAGGCGTTCGATTTCATCGGCATTGTGCAGGGTTGCGCGTGCGACGGTGCTACCCGCGATCTGCGTCGGCGTCAGATGCGCGACGGGCGTGATGGCTCCGGTGCGGCCGACCTGCAACTGGATATCGAGCAGTTGCGCGGTCTTCTGCTCGGCGGCGAACTTGTACGCGCGCGCCCATCGCGGCGCCTTCGCGGTGGAGCCGAGATCATGCTGGAGCCTCCTGTCATTCACCTTCAGCACGATGCCGTCGATATCGTAGGGAAGCGTGTCACGCTCCTGCTCCGTTTCCTTGTAGAAGGCTTCCGCTTCGCGCAGGTTCTTGCACAGACGGAATCCCCGATGGGTGGGAATGCCGAGTTCGTGCAGGAATTCCATCAGCTCTTGCTGTGTCTTCAGTCCCACGGCATCGGCCGCCTTGCGATCGAGTCCGTAGCAGAACATCTGTAGATCCCTCTCCGCCGCGACCCGCGGATCGAGCTGACGCACCGAACCCGCCGCGGCGTTGCGGGGATTCGCGAACTTCTCCTCATCGCTCAGGTCTGCGTTCACGTTCGCAAGGGCCGCTTTCGTCATGAAGACTTCTCCCGAAATCTCCAGAATCGGCGGATGCCCGCGCGTCGCATCGATCGTCAGTGCGAGCGGAACCGACTCGATGGTCCGGACCGTGTGCGTCACGTCTTCGCCCTCAATCCCGTTGCCGCGAGTCACCGCGCGTACAAGCGCGTACGATCCCTTGCCTTTCGATGCGTACACCAGAGAGATGTTCAACCCGTCGATTTTCGGTTCGCAGAGGAAGCAGAACGCAACTTCTCTCCCGAGCGACCGCTCCATTTGCTGAACCCACTCTTCCAGCTCCTCATGCGTGAAGGCGTCGCTGAGAGATTCCTTCGGAGACACATGCCTGACTTTAGGCAGCCTGCCGTCGAGCGCGGCCCCGACGCGCTGCGTGGGCGAATCCGGCGTGACGAGCGCGGGAAACTCTTTTTCCAAGTCGATCAACTCCTGTTTGAGCGCGTCGCGCACGTCTTCCGAAACCTCGTTCCTGTTCTCCGTGAAGTACGCTCTGTTGAGGCGCGTGATTTCCTCTCTCAAAGCGGCGATGCGTTTCTTTGCGGCGGCTTCGTTCATGCGTCGATTCTAGCATCGCACGTTTCCGGCGGCAGATGTCTCATAGCGTGAGAAGAGAGACCCATCGCGCTGTCAATTGCTTTGTCCTCAGAAATAGAGAGGATACGCGGCGATGGCAACAGCAACAGATCTTCGAAAGCAGATCGAGCAACTGGATCGGCAGATCATCGAACTCCTCGCGCGGAGGAGCAAGATGGCCAGGCGCGTGCACGAACATCTGGAAGAAGACGAAGACGCCGAGTGGGGACAGGACGTGACGGCTCTGTGGCTGGAAGAGGGTTTCGATCACGGAATGGAGGAATCCCCCATCACCCACGTCTGCCGCGCGGTGATGGAGCTGGGGAAGAAGCTGCCCGAGATGTAGGCTACGCGTGATCTTCGCACGCCCTGCTGCTTGTTTTTCCCTTGCAGATGCGGTATAATAGAGAGAAATGAACATCGAAACAGTCGCCGCTACATCGCACAACAATCCTTTCTGGAAACTCGCCGTGGAGCGGGGAGCCTCGGATATTCACGTGGTGTCGGACAACGTGCCGATGCTGCGCATCAACGGCGTGATGACGCCGGTCTCCGGCGAGATCATGACCGCCGAGAAAGTGAAGGAGCAGATTCTGGAATTTCTTCCCAAGGAGAAGTACGAGGAATTCCTGAAGGTCGGGGACATCGACTGCGCCTATGCACTTCCCGACGGCAATCGTTTTCGTATCAACGTGCATATTGCCTCCCGCAAGCCTGCCTACGCCGCACGTCTCATCCCCAAGGACATTCCGACCATCGAGGACGTGATGCTGCCTCCGGTCGTCATGGACATTTGCAGGGAACGCGACGGACTCGTGCTGTTCACGGGTTCCACGGGTTCGGGAAAATCCACCTCGCTCGCCGCCATCATCAACCAGTTCAATCAGGAGGAGGCCATGAACATCATCACCCTGGAAGATCCGATCGAGTTCTACTTCAAGTCCGGCAAGTCCCTCATTCGCCAACGCGAACTCGGCACGGACTTTCCGAGCTTCCCCGAAGGACTCAAACACATGATGCGCCAGGACCCCGATGTCATCATGGTCGGAGAAATGCGCGATTTAGAGACGATTTCGCTCGCGCTCACGCTCGCAGAGACGGGTCACCTCGTTCTCGCCACTCTCCACACGCCGAACACCACCCAGACCATCGACCGTATCATCGACGTGTTTCCCGCACACCAACAGACGCAGGTGCGCTATCAGGTGTCGCTGTCGTTGCGCGCGATCATCGCCCAGAGGTTGGTTCCCCGTGCCGACGGAGGTCTGATCGCCAATCGTGAAATCCTCATCCGCAACGCCGCGGTTGCGAACATCGTCCGCGAGAACCGCCTTGCGGAATTGCCGACCGTTCTGCAGACCAACGAGGAAGAGGGGATGATCTCCTTTGAGAAGGACTTAAAGCGCCTCGCTGCGGAAGGATTGGTGCAGCTTTCGGAGTAGGACAGAGAGACGAGAGGCCATGCATGCGTTCTCTGTCTCCAGAGAGCTGCTTCTTTCGCTTGGTAAAGCGAAAATTTGCAAATAAAATTTTTCATTGTATGATGACCTGCTGACGCTCCCGTACGGCGAAGCGACAATGGGGGCGTTCTCTTTCCCCGCTCTCCTATGCGCTCCCGCCTCACTGCAGCTCCCTCAGAGACACCCCGCTCGGCGGAATCCACGCGCTCCCTCCCTCCTCTACATCGCCATGTGCTGGGTGCTGCACGTGAGCTTTTCGGTGCCCGCGAGCATCGCTCGAAGGCCCATCGTGCGCTTGGAGGACAGCAGCTTGAGCAGAGAGTCATGATGCACGGGGATTCTCTGGATCCGCCTTTTGACGAAGTGGCGCCCGCCGATGCCACAGAGCATGCCGACGAGCTGACGCTGCGCGGAGTCGATATGGACGCCGTGATTGAAGAGCTGAATGCGGCACGCAACGCCGCCACGGAATATGACGTGGAAACGGCGGAGAGCCGGTTGGAGCTTGCGCTGGAAGCGCGTGAATCCCTCGGCGACGATGCCGACGGCATCGAGTCCGAGATCGCATCACTGGAAGGACAAATTGCAGACACACAGGCCACGTTGAGAGCCATAGACGTCGAGCTCCCTTTGCTTGAGCAGGACATCGATGCTCTCGAACTCGAACAGCCGCAGGTGAAGCAGCAACTGGAAGAAGCACGACGAATCGTCGCCGAAATCGAGCAGCAACTGCAGGTCAGAAAAGAGGAGCTCTCTCTTCATGATGTTGCGGAAGAAGCCTCTGCCGAGAGCGCGCGGGGTGCGGAAGAACGCTTCTCCCTCGCGCAGGAAGGCGAAGCGCAGGCGCTGACGCAATTGGCATCTACAGACCGCGAAGCCCGCGCACTCTACGAGAGGAACGGCAAGTCCGTGCCGCTCTACTTTCATCCTTCCCCTTCCTATCCCCCTGTCTTCGGTCAGGCGCTCAACAGCGCTTTCGCTCTCATTCTGGAGAAAGAGGGAATACCTCCCGAGGACGTCTCGCACGCTCTCGGCGAATTGATTACCGGATTGGTCGTGTACCTGCGAGCGCATGATGCGCTGCAGGAAGCCGGGGAGCATCATCTCCGGGAACAGGCCCAGTGGTCACAGCTCAGAGAAGAGGGGCGGAACATTCGCGAGATCGTCGATCAGATCGAAAGGACCCTCCCTTCGAAGCGCGCCGATACGTCCGATCTGGGGAATCGCGATACGGCAATCACTGATCGGCTTTCCGTTGCGCGGGAGCAGCGATCACTGCTCATCCGCACGGGAGAGGAGAAGCAGGAGACTCTTCCGGAATTGCAGGAGCAACATGCCGCGGCAACGCAACGTCTTTCCGATGTGCAGAGTCGACTTGAACAATCCTTGGTGGAGATAGAGGACATGCAGCGGGATGTCGATCGATCCCATGAGGCGCTTGCGCGGTATCATCTACTGCAGCACGAAGTTCGTCAGGACTATGCGGACGCGGTAGATGCGTTCTTTGAGAACGCCGATCTTGCAGCGTTGAGTCTGCAATCGGATGATACCGTGGCGAATATCGCCATGGTGAAGGAGGCGGCACAGGAGATTCTTCACAATGCGACCTCTACGCGGTCCTTGATTGTCATCGGCGCGATGCTCACGCCGTACGTTACGTCACAGGAAGATGCGTCCGCCATCGAGGCGGATCTCCTGCGATTACAGGAAACTGTTCCCGTCCTGCAGACGCAGATTGATGCCTACCAGGCAGCGGTTCTATCACTCACGTCACAGATAGACGCTTCCTTTGCACCTGAACCGGAACCCGAAGCAGTGTCCGCGGAGCCCGTCGCTCAGGCGCTCGACCTCCATGCCTTCCAGGGTCAGATTCATCCCGACTACTCCGTTCTCACCTTCCCGGGACTTACGCGTCTCATGGTCGCAAGCGGCGTCGATAACAAAGGATTTACGGTGCACAACGGTGCCCTTCAGGATACGTGGCAGAAGGGCATGGACTCGCTCTTCCTCCGTTTCATGGACGGACCCGTTCATCTTCAGAAGCTCACGGTCACCAATCCCACGGGAGGCTGGATACGTGGCACCACCCTTACTGTACGCAATGGTGACACCGTTGTTTTCCAGCGAACATTCCAGGATCAGGATAGCCACATCACTCTCTACATTGGCCAAGAAGCTACGAACATTGACCTCATCATGGGGCATGGCAATGGGGTGGGTCTGAAGGATGTGGTGTTAGAGGCTCCCCCTTCCACATTGCGCACTGCCGTTACTCCGAGTGCCGGCCCAGATGTCCCTATCATGCTCGCCATCAATGATCCGCAAACCGCTCTCGATGCGATTGGCGATCATCTTCCCGAGAATCTCCCGCACACCCTTCCCAATTCAATCAACTTCACGGGGCCCGTCAATAACGCCATCAATGCCACTCTCCACGGAGAAATCTTCCGTGTCATGACCACGCTTTCTCCCTCACTGAAAACTCCCTCGGAAGACGAGATCATTGCCCGCTTCTATGAACGATTCCCTCAGTGGAAGGCGGAGAACAGGGAGACCTACAAAAGCCAGAACGGTTGGGACGACTACACGTACAACATGTCGTTGGACGGTGAGCTGAAGAAATACAAAACAGCCAGATATAACTATGACATCGTTCTTCAGCGTACTGCGGCCGATGCCATTAATTACATCTTTGCGGCGTCGCATGCTGACATGCAGGCCATGAATACCCTTCGTCCGAAACTGGAAATTCATTCCGGCATTCTCTCGGACCTCGGTATCAATGCTCCTCACCGCACAGAGTTCATCACCGCCGCCTACAGAACCGTCATAGAATGTTATGCCGAGATCGATGATGCAATGTATCACGCAAATTCCACCATGGATGGGGAGCGCGACAGACTCGCAAACGGTGGGGCGGGGGATGGGTCGTCCATCGGTACGGTTGTTGCGGATACGTTCTCCAATAGGAGCTATGAACGTGCCCAAAGACTGGCGAACACGGCAATCGCCATGGCACGGGGAGGGGAAGGTGATCCGCGACTCATTGCGTGGTATGGCAACGGCAACAATAGCGTGGTCGTGGATCAGGGAAGTCCCTCTTCTTCATCCGGAAGCACAACCGTCCCCGATCTGACGCCGGAAGAGGTGGAGGAGATTGCGAAGGAGGAAACCTACGGAGGACTTGCAGACCTTGAGGGCATGACCGAGGAATTCTTGCTCAAGATCAAAGATGCGCAACTGCTTGCGTCCGCCTCCTCGCATCCTGACTTACAAAACATACGACCGTACGGAGAGATCTCAGGAAATTTTGGCACAATCTATTTTGTCCGCAGCGGTGACACGCTTTCCGGCATTGCCGCGAGATATGACATTGCTGACTGGCGGTCGATTTGGGATGCACCGGAGAATGCACAACTGAAGAATCTCCGAGGAAGCGAAAGAAGCATTCGGGCGGGCGATCTTATTGTTATTCCCCAAGCATTACGTCAGGCAAGCACGGAATTCACGTGGGTTGCAGGAGACAAGTATGCACCTGCGATCATGGCATACGAGGCCAATCCTGCTGACGTTTCTGCCATCCAGCAGATATGGCAGCTGCTCAATGTGGACATTGATTTTTTGAATATTGATGAGCGTGCAACGGACATTATGCAATCTTTAGATGTGATCATCGCCTCAAAAGAAGCGGCACTTGTACAGGCATCGGAACTATCGGTAAAAGCATCGTTGTCCGTGCAAGTCATGGCACTGAAAGATATGCGAACTCTCGCTTTGGTGATTCGAGAGCTGAATCCTTCTACGCCATGGGAAGTGGCAGTGGAGGCACTGACGGGCTACTTGGGAGGAAAGGCAATGGTTGTCGGAGGAAAGGTGGTTGCACGCGTCATTCCGAAAGAAAAAATCATCGCAGGTTTTGTGCATGTGCTGAAAACCTACGGCAGCGATTTTGGCGAGTGGCTGGCGAAAGATTTTGTGAAAGTTGCCGATAATCATGTTGATGATTTGGCACTCGCGACTTTAAGGGAAGAGGATATTCTGCAAGCTAAAATTAAGTTTCTACATGACGTGGATTCAGCTTCCATCGCAAAAGGTGGGCATGCAGTAAGCAGGCATATAGGCAAAACATACGATGAAGTTGTTGAAAGGCTTATGACCGAGGGCTTGTCACAAAATGGTAGTATTGATGAAGCGTCTGCCGCTCGTGCTCTTTATGAAATTATGAATAACAATATTGGTGATATACATGATTTTCTTATCAACGGTTTCGGAGCAAAGAAAGTGCGTGTACCTCTCCCGGAGGGAGCGAATGCAATTCACATAGCTCGTGTGGATGGAAAATTGGTGGATGTGGAAGTAAAGGACATGATTTTTATCTTTTCGAAAAAGAAAGCGGAAGATGGATACACTCTCACGTTATTATTTGATTAATATGTTGCTAGACGAAAAATACCCGGCATTGTTCAGCGTTATTGTGGGGCATTTTTATGCTGAATGTATCGAAGATAATTCTGAAAGAATAGCGAAATCAGAAGAACGCGCATTGGTTCAAAAAAGCTATCAGAATCTGCTTCCTGCAGAGCGAGAACGCAGAAAACACATTTTGATGAAATTGGTATACGACATTGTGGCAGACATGGAAAATGTGTCTAATGAGAATGCCGAAAAAGCTGCACAAGAAATAGAGGAAGTCCTTTCCTTGTCACCGGATTCATCATCCGAGGTATCTCAACTTCTTTACGGTTTAGGATTCGGTCATAGCCTTCTTTTTGACTCATGGGACGATGCCAAAAAATTTTTGTACGCTCTCCAGAAAAGGCTCATTGCATTAAGAGATGAGCAAACTTCATCCGCAAGAAATTGATTGCTCTAAATAGCGAATATTCCTGACATTAACCATCGTCTTTCGTGTGTAAGGTTAATGCAAAGATTCCTAAAATTCACACTGCGTATCACCCTATCCACTGCTGCGTCACGCAGTGGAACGCCCCGAATCCCCACACGAGATCGCGGGCGGGGATCGGCGCGATGCGACGCCCGGGAAAGCATTCCTGCAGAATCTCGATTGCCTGCGCATCGCGGGGATCATCGAAGACCGTGAGGAGCACCACGTCATTCCCGATGTAGAAGTTCGCGTAGGTCGCGGGGAGCCTTGTGTCCTCATGGAAGACCGGCGAGGGCATCGGCAGCTTCTTCACCGTGAGGGGCGTTCCGTCCTGGTCGGTCATCGTGCGCAGGCGTTCATGGTTCTCGTGGAGCGCCGCGAAGTTCTCGTCGGCCTCGTTTTCTTCATATGCCGTCACGACGGTCACGGGGTCCACGAAGCGCGTCAGGTCGTCGACGTGGCCGTCGGTGTCGTCGCCCGCGATGCCGTCCCCGAGCCAGAGAATCTTCGTGATGCCCAGATACGTCTTCAGCATCTCCTCGATCTCTTCCTTGCTCATGGTCGGATTGCGGTTCTCGTTGAGCAGGCAGGATTCCGTGGTGAGCAGCGTGCCTTTGCCGTTCACGTCGATCGATCCTCCTTCCAGCACCATCGGAATGTCGATGCGCGGGAGCTTCATGATCTCCGAGAACGCGACGGGGACGTCGTCATCAAGGTCGTGCGTCCACTTGCCGCCCCAGGCGTTAAAGCGCCAGTGGAGCAGGACGGTCTCGCCGTTCGCGTCCTTCACGAAGATCGGGCCGTGGTCGCGCGCCCAAGAGAAGTTATTGGGCACACGGTGCAGGTGCACGCGGTCGCCCTGCACGCCCGCGTCCTTCATCGCCTTCTTCGCGATCGTTTCGGTTTCGTCATCGTGGATCATAATGTGCACATCCTCTCCGCTCTCCAGTTCCTTCACGATCCGACCCCACAGCGCGGGGATGTGCTCGAACAATCCCGGCCAGTGTGCTTCGTCGTGCGGCCAGGTGAGCAGCGTCGCATGGTGCGGTTCCCACTCCGCGGGCATGCGAAACGGCGGCATCGGTTTCGGCGTCATGTCCGTTTCGTAAGGGCTCCGTAGCTCTCCGGTCGGCGCATCTCCAGAAACCGCCACGCTTCCTGCAGCTCCTTCACGCGTGACAGGTCGCAGTGCGCGCTCACGATCGTTTCCTCGCTTCCCGCCTTCGCTAGGATCGCGCTCGAGGGATCCGCAAGGAACGATCCGCCCCAGAAGTCGATGTGGCCCTCGCGGCCGATGCGGTTGATGGCGGCGACGTACACGTTGTTCGCCGCGGCGTGGCCGAGCATGGCGTTGCGCCACATCTGCTCCCAGTCGCCTGTGACGTTCTCCTCCACCTTCTCGTCGATGACGCCGATGGCGGTCGGGTAGAAGAGGATTTGGGCGCCCTTGAGTGCCGCGATGCGTGCGGCTTCGGGGTACCACTGGTCGTAGCAGATCAGCACGGCGATCGTGCCAAAGGGCGTCTCGACGGGCTCGATGCCGGTGTCGCCCGGCGCGAAGTAGTGCTTCTCGTGATAGAGGTTGTCTTCGGGAATGTGCGTCTTCCGGTAGGTTCTCAGCAGCGCTCCGTCCGGTCCGAAGATGGCGGCGGTGTTGTAGTACGTTCCGTCGCCTGTTTTCTCGAACACGCTTCCGCCGACGAGCACGATGCCGTGGGCCTTCGCGATCTTCGCGAGTGCGTCCGTCGTCGGTCCGGGAACGGGTTCGGCGCCTTCAAACGCACGCGTATCATCCGGCTTCTGGCAGAAGTACGGCGACAGAAAGAGCTCCGGCAGCGCCACGATGTTCGCTCCGTCCTTCGCGGCCTTTTCGATCATGGCGGTCGCTTTCGCCAGATTCTGCTCCGGTTTGCCGGAGCAGGGCATCTGAATGAGTGCTACATTCGTGCTGTGTGCTGACATCGTCGCAAGCATAGGGCGGTGGCGCACGGGGCGCAATCACGGTAGGCTGGGTCACTGGTTCAGGCTCACGCACGCACATGCTCAGAGTCATCGTCGCCACGACCGGCATCCACATGCAGCAGTACGTGCTGCACCGTGAATTCTGGGTGAGCCTCGTCATCGGGAAAATCCTGCCCGTCCTCGTGCCGCTCCTCGTCTGGATGGAGCTCTTCCGGTACACGGGTGCGGACTACATCGAAGGGTGGAGCAGAACACAGATGCTCAGCTACTACGTGATCATCTTCGTGATCGCGTCGTTCACGCGCATCAACTTCCATCATGATCTCAGCCAACTGGTGCATCAGGGAAAGCTCAACGAGTGGCTGACGCGGCCGCTCTCGTTCTTCGAAATGGCGGCCGGCATGATCCTGGCGCGGGTGATCGCCCTCTTCCTGCCGAGTATCGCCGCGATCATCCTCTGCTTCTTCGTCTTTCCGGAAATCTTTCTGGGGTTGTCTGTGCACAGCTTCCTCGCGGCGGTCGTCCTCATGCCCTTCTCCATTCTCATGCTTGCGGCGCTGAGCGGGGCCATCGGCATGCTGTCGTTCTGGCTTATTCAGACCGACGGCACCTTCGCGCTCATGATGATGGTGTTCGAATTCTTCGGAGGATCGGTGCTCCCGCTCTCCCTGTTGCCGTATCCTCTGCAGATTCTCAGTGCCGCGATGCCGCTGCGCTTTGCGATCTACCTTCCTGCGCAGAGCATTCTGGGCGATACCTCCACCTCCATTCCCGAAATCTTCGCCGGCCAGGTCGCGTGGATCGCCGTACTCCTCGGGCTCGCCTGGTTCCTCAGTACACGGGGACTCAAGCGCTACGACGCCGTAGGCGGCTGATTTCGATCCTCCATGCGCTACTACCTCACTCTCCTCGGCTGGGCATTCAAACTTCACATCATGAAGTGGAGCCGCTATCGCGAGGACGTGATCGTATGGGTGATCGCGATCTGGCTGACGCTCGGCATGCAGGCTTGCTTCCTCTACGTCACGTACAATGCAGTCGACGGCGACCTGTTCGGCTACACGCCGATGCAGCTCGTCGGCTTCCTCGGCATCACGTTGCTTGCGACGGGCCTTGCACAGTGCGTGATTCACGGCATCGTGCTGCACCTTGCCCGCGTTGTCTGGACCGGCCAGTTCGACTACTGGCTCATTCAGCCCGCGCCGCTCTTCCTGCGCATGCTCTTGGAGGACGTCGGATTGATCTGGTTCTGGCCGCATCTGCTCGTCGGCTCCGGCATCGTCTGGTGGGCGTTCCCCGGCTTCCGCCTCATCGCCTTTCTGGCTGCTCTTTCCGCCGCCGCCCTGGAAATCGGGCTCATGCTCTGCCTCTGCGTACCGGCGATCCGGTGGGGGAAGTGGGACCCGAATGAGGGAATTTGGGAGTACATAGAAAGCTCACGAACGATCCCTTTAGGTCGTACGGAAGGCATTTTCTTAGTACTTGCATCATTTGGAGTTTTGCAGTATAGTATCGCACTTGATATGGTTGCCGGTACCACCCCCCTCTGGGCCCTCCCCGTCGTTGCTCTGCTTGCCTGTCTGCTCTCATGGTGCATGATGAAGGTACTGGTACGCTCGTACGGTTCCGCTTCTTCCTGATATGGACGCAATTGTCGTTGATCACCTCCGGCGCGAATATCACACCTACGAAAAGGCAGTGGGTGTTCTTGGGGCGCTCAAGAGCATCGTGCGTCGCAAGAAGCGCAACATCGTGGCGGTGGATGATATTTCCTTCACGATTCCCGAAGGGGAAGTGGTCGGGTTCGTCGGGCCGAACGGTTCGGGGAAGACGACGACGCTCAAGATGCTCTCCGGCGTCCTGACGCCGACGAGCGGCGAATGCAAGGTGATGGGATACAAGCCGCACCAGCGAAAACGCGAATTCAAGAAGCGCATCGCGCTCGTCATGGGGCAGAAATCGCAGCTCATTTGGGATCTGCCCGCCGTCGATACGTTCAAGTTGCATCGCGACCTCTACGAAATCGAGGAGAAGTACTGGCGCGGCAACATGAACACGCTCGTGGAGCTGCTGGACGTCGGACATGTGCTCGATACTCCCGTGCGACAGCTTTCCCTGGGAGAGCGCATGAAGTGCGAACTGATCGCCGCTCTCCTGCACGAACCTGCCGTGCTCTTCCTGGATGAGCCGACGATCGGTCTGGATGCGCGCGCACAGCGCCACCTTCGCGAGTTCCTGCAGGCGTATCAGAAATCGAGCAAGACGACGATGCTCGTGACGTCGCACTACACGCAGGATATTGCGAATCTCTGTCCGCGCGTGATTGCGATCAAGAAGGGCAAGATCATCTACGACGGCGATTACAGTCGCCTCATTGCCATTACCGAGGCCGAGAAGCGCGTGCTTCTCCGCTTCCGCGAACGCATGACGAAAGAGAGCATGCAGAAGCTGCGCGACATCTCTCAACAGAGCATGATCGAGAAAGTCGACTCATACACTTGCCGACTCGATATCAAGAGCGGCGAGTTCAACTCGGTGATCGAGAGCGTGTTCCGCTCGTTTCCCCTGGAATTCTTTCAGGCGGAAGAAGCGGATCTCATCAAGCTCTTTGATCCGGAGTTTGAGTTGGCATTGAGCGGGGAGAAGGAGGGATAGAGGCAAGGAGACAGGTATTTTTCTCTTGCCCACAGAGTCAAAATTCTCTACGCTTCTTTCTCATGACTTCTTTTCTCTCCCACCACAGTGCCCGGAGATCGTGCTCCATTAATGGAGCAACGGCAGGCTGTGGCGTGAAAGGATAGACAAAGAAAATCTATCAAAGAACGCTTGCAGCCGCCCCCTTGGTAGCAAGTTGTTCTTTAAAATTTTTTGCGTGTTAGTTGGGTGATTTGCTAATCATGGTTGGTAATTCTCCCTGGTAAGCGTTACTAGTATGGAAGGAAAAACTTATGAATAGAAGTAAGAAAGTTCGTATTCGTAGGGGCATCCTCTGGCTTTTGCAAAAGATTGTGGAAGCCATTATCCGAAGTTTCGTGTGGTTTTTCGTGCATTATTTTCACCTGAGAAGGTGACGAAGAGTGCCCAAGCTACACTGCTTCCCTTAAAAAGAAGTACGCTTACCGGGTAGCCGCAGGACACGGTGTCTTGCGGTTTTTTCATCTATGTTTTGCATTCGAAGCCTTCCTTGCCCGATCATTCAATATGAAGGTTGCCTTCGTTGCCATGAAGGCAAACACGAGACCAATAAGTGGAGAGATTCCTCCGCCTCCCTTAAGAGCGGCATTCACAAGTCCGATCACTGACAATATCAGCATTGCAATTGCAGCAATGCGGCTCTTTTTCCTCTTCAGGAAAAAAGCAACACAGAAGAACAATGCTGCATCAAGAAGTCTCAACGGTTCCATCGGGCTGAGAAAAAGAGCAAAGATCCCGAACAAGCCTGCTATAATTGCCGCATTCTCAATTTTTCTCTTCGCCATATCCGGGGTGTAGGGCTTGCCGAAGAAGAATTGCTTTGCTGGAGTACCGAAGATCAATTGCTCTTTGGGAGATTGATTATTCATGAGTTATGGGTAACGAATAGGGGAGTTTGATGAAAGAGTGACAAAAGTCATACATCATCATTGATGGTTTTTTTCATTGATGCAATTGCAGTATTTATTGCCTCCAACAACCTTTTCGTTTTTTCTTTGAGTTGACTTTGAATTCTTTTTTTTTGAGTCGAATTCATACTTCCATGAATTGAGATATCGATTTCAAACGCATCCATCTCCTCCTTGATATCAGGGTGATTTTCTAAATATATTATCCCGATTGAGTCATTTTCTATGATGTCTTTACAATACCTTCTCAGTTGTTCTAGCTCGATCTTCTCATCAAGAAATCCTTGTATTTTCTGCGCAAATTTCGACAATTCGATTATCAGTTTAGGAGTAAGTTCACTAGCAGTGATTTTTTTAGCTAATGCCTGAGACAGGTAATGAAGATCCCAAGCTCTTTTCTTTTTCTTCTTTGCATTCTCCTGTGCCTGTTCCCAAAGAATGGATTTATCATCGATCTCTACCGTTGTCTGAATTTCTTGTTTTGTTTCCAGAAATTTTTTCCATAGGATCACGATCCGCTCGTATTCATCAAGCGATAAATACACGATCGGTTCAGTGCCGTCCTCAATACATTCGTCTCCGAGAATTTTGACGCCTGCCCTTTTTATAAAAGCATACGCAGCGTTTCCTCCGCATTCCATATCTTGTCCATTACGTGCTTTTGCAATCTTGTTTAAGCAACCTTCGCAACCATCAATAGTCATAATATCGCCTGTCATATTGCGTGATATATTGCCATCCCATGGGGTAGTTATTACCTCGCAAAACCCTTGAGAGGTTTGAAAGAACTTAATTGAAAGCTTCATTGGCTAGTAAGTAGGAAATACAGATGTAATAAAACCATTCTTCTCATATCCAACTATCTTTATGCCATTATATATGCCTTCCCATTTGTCCGGGCCAACTTTCTCTCCATTTTTGAAGGCATAATCAACCGCGTCAATAATCATTTCATCTGACCAATCCGAAGGGAAAAAGGTATGAGTCGTGTTCCCTGTTTTAGTAACCCACTCTCCACTCTCGTTCAATATCGCAATCCTTGCTTTCCTAACACCCTGCGCATTCGTACCCAAATCTTCAACGATTCTGATAGTTTTGCCAATGGCGTTCTGTGAATGTCCCCCAATCGCAACGCCCATTGAATTGATAGTGCCATGCAACACTTTGTGAATGCGCATCCTTTCAACGGCGCGAATCAGCTTATTACCACTCTCCATCATGGTATTGATGCGTGAGTCCACGGTGCGCAACATGTTTGTTCCTGCAAGACTGTCTGCCTTTGTCACTGCCGCTCGTAAGAACCCCGGCAGATGCTTCAGAAGCGGGCCGCCGATTGCCACAGTTGCCAACTCAAGCCCAAGACCAAGTGGGGTGGCGGGTATGAAAAGTTGTACACCGGCGATTGTGGTTTTCAGCGTTCCGTATGCAGCAATATTCGTATATGCAGCAACCTTATCGGCAAAAGACATGCCGGCGCCTCTTGCAGCGATGTTTTGATACTCCAAACTGATGCGATAGTCATACTCCGCTTTCACATCATTGAATCCCTTGTGAATGAGCGCCAGGAGATCGACGAACTGCCGATAGAACTCGCGATAGATTGTCTGTTCTTCTTCGTTCATCACAAGCATGTCATCTGGGGTTGAGGCGGGAATGGAAGGCAAGGAAATATTGATGCCAGTCGCAGCTGTGTTTACGTATCTCTCAATGTCCTCTCTTGCCTGGGCTACAGGCAATGATGCCCAGTAGTTGGTTTTATCTGCCGGAACGTCATAAGGGTTTCCGCTAACCCATGTAAATGCCGCATCATCATTGCGAATATCATTCGGCACCACGATCACATCCCCCACCTGAATATTCCTCTCGCTCCCACGGAGGTTCTTCAGTTGCGCATTCTCCGGCGCATCCCAAATCGAACGCCAGTCAGCGATGCCATACCTCGCGGCAATGCCGGAGAGTGAATCCCCGGACTGCACCACGTACCGTTGCAATGATGCAGGCAAGCTCACGGCAACGCCTGTCACCGTCACATCGGTCAGCGTTGGATTTGCGGCGAGCAGGACGCTCTCAGTCGCTCCCGTCCCCCATCTCTGATCATACGCAATCACCTCTGCGCTCCCTTCGCCGTGTTGTCCAACCACGATTTCCCGATTACGACGGATCGACGCC
>CAYWPP010000006.1:0-68002 GCA_964460475.1 uncultured Candidatus Peribacteria bacterium | reverse complement strand
ACCATGCGCACGTTCCACATGGGAGGAGTCGCCGAAGGTTCCGACATCACGCAGGGTCTGACGCGCGTCGAGGAAATTCTGGAGGCCCGTTCACCGCGCACTCCGGCTACGCTCTCCGACATTGCCGGACGTGTGAAGGTCACGCACAAGGGCGGCAAGGCGCAGGTGCAGATCGTGGGCGAGGAACTGGGACAGGATTCGTACATGATGCCCGCCGGCTTCAAGCCGACCGTGAAGAAGGGCGAGTCGGTGAAAGAGCGTGCCGTCATCGCGAAGTCCGTTCGCGACAAGTCGACCGTCAAGGCGCTCATCGCCGGCAAGGTCGCCGAAGCCGAAGCCGACCGGATCGTCATCAAGCATGCCGAAATCCAGGAGCGCGCCTACGAATTCCCGGCCCGCGAAACGCTGCTCATCAAGACCGGTGATGTCGTGAAGGCGGGACAAGCCCTGAACGCCGGTCACTACAACCTGCAGGAGCTTCTGGAGAAACAGGGAACCTACTCCGTGCAGAACTACATCGTGCAGGAGGTGCAGCGCATCTACGCTTCCCAGGGTCAGACGATCAACGACAAGCACTTGGAAATCATCGCGCGCAAGATGTTCAGTAAGGTGCGCATTCTCGACGGCGGCGATACGCCTCTGCTCGCCGGCGACATCGCGGACATTTCCGAAGTGCGCCGCGAGAACAAGATTCTCAAGGGTAAGAAGAAGTCCGCCGCCTTCGAACAACTGCTCCTCGGTCTCACGCGCGTCTCGCTCGTCACCGATTCGTGGCTCGCAGGCGCATCGTTCCAGGAAACGATCCGGGTGCTCGTGGAAGCCGCGACCACCGGAAAGGTCGACCACTTGAACGGTCTGAAAGAGAACGTGATCATCGGACGACTCATCCCGGCCGGAGAAATTTACAGAAAGCGCTACGACGACGTTCCGGACGAGGAAGCCGCCGATGAGGAGTGATCCTCCCCTTTACTTCGCGCATTCCACCCTCTACCCTATCGGTCCATGCCGACCATCAACCAGCTCATCCGCAAACGGCGAACGCAGAAGCGCAAGAAGACGAAGGCGCCGAACCTGCAACACACGTGGAACGCGCTCAAGATGCGTTCCGTGCGTCTGCCGCACGGTGCTCCGCAGAAGCGCGGCGTATGCCTGAAGGTAACGACCATGACGCCCAAGAAGCCGAACTCCGCGCTCCGCAAAATCGCCCGCGTGCGCCTGACGAACGGACAGGAAGTGACGGCGTACATCATGGGCGAGGGCCACAACCTGCAGGAACACTCCGTGGTACTCGTGCGCGGCGGCCGCGTGAAGGACTTGCCGGGCGTTCGCTACCACATCGTCCGCGGCGTGCTTGATACCGAAGGGGTTCGCGACCGCAAACAGGGCCGCAGCCGTTATGGCGCCAAGAAGCCCAAAGCCGCCAAATAACCGTCCGTTACCCGTCACCTGACATTCCACTCCCATGGCTACCCGTCCGAAACAGTACATTCCCGAAGGTTCCGATCTTCTCGTCGAGAAGTTCATCAACTGCATCATGAAGCAGGGAAAGAAGTCGATCGCACGGCGCATTTTTTCCGATGCGCTTGACGTCATCAAGACCCGCACGAAGGAACCGCCGCTCGACGTGTTCAATAAGGCGCTCGTGAACGTCACTCCGCTCGTGGAGGTGCGTCCGAAGCGCGTGGGAGGCGCCGTCTACCAGGTGCCGGTGGAAGTCCATCCCAAGCGTCAGCAGTCCTTGTCCATCCGTTGGATTCTGCAGGCCGCGAAGGCGCGCAAGGGCATGCCGATGGCGGAGCGTCTCGCACACGAACTGCTCGATGCCTCGACGGAGCAGGGAGCCGCCATGAAGAAGAAGGAAGACGTCGTCAGGATGGCGCAGGCCAACAGGGCCTTCGCGCACTTGGGCAAGTGAAGCTCCACGGCCTTCGGAGTCGCCCATTCGCCATTCGCGCCGTCGTGATGTTTGTCGTGCGGTGGGGTTGGCATGAACGTTGAAAAAGCCCTTCCATGCGGTTCTCGCTTTGCGTATACTGCCGCGGACGTTTGTGATGGAGAGACCTCTTCATCTTCTCGCTCTTCGAGGCCCTTGCTTCGGACGGGCGAGTAGCACGTTCACTTCTCTTCACTCCTTCTCTCATGGATTTAAAGCATCTGCGCAATATCGGTATCATCGCCCACATCGATGCGGGCAAGACCACCACGACCGAACGCATCCTCTTCTACACCGGAAAGAACTACAAAATCGGCGAAGTGCACGAAGGAGAGGCGACGATGGACTGGATGGAACAGGAACGGGAGCGCGGCATCACGATTACCTCCGCCGCGACGCAGTGCCACTGGAAAGCCGCGAACGTGGACGGCCAGGAGATCGACTGCACCATCAACATCATCGACACGCCCGGCCACGTCGACTTTACGGCGGAAGTGGAACGCAGTCTCCGCGTGCTCGACGGCGGTGTCGCCGTCTTCGACGGCAGCCAGGGAGTGGAGCCGCAGAGCGAAACCGTGTGGCGCCAGGCCGACAAGTACCGCGTGCCGCGCATCGCCTTCGTGAACAAGATGGACAAGACCGGAGGAGATTTCTACATGTCGCTCACGAGCATCCACGAGCGCCTCAGCAAGGCGGCCGTCGCGATTCAGCTTCCCATCGGGGCCGAGAGCGACTTTACGGGCATCATCGATCTCGTCCGCGGCAAGGCCTATCAGTTCAAGGGTGACCACGGCGAGAAGCGCGAGGACATCGACATTCCGGAGGACATGAAAGAGAAGGTCGAGGAGTACCGCGCGATCCTCATGGAGAAAGCCGCCGAGTGCGACGAGGAGCTGACTCATCTGTTCCTGGAGAACGGTTCGCTCACCGAAGAGCAGATCATCAAGGGCATCCGCATGGGAACCGTGAGCGGCAAGATCTACCCCGTTCTCTGCGGTTCGTCGCTCAAGAACATGGGCGTGCAGCTCATGCTTGACGCCGTCGTCGCCTACCTGCCGTCTCCCCTCGACGTGCCGCCCGCGACGGGCATCAATCCCGACACCGAGAAGGAGGAAACCCGCAAGCCCAGCAACGACGAGCCGCTCTCAGCGATCCTCTTCAAAATCGCCACGGATCCGTTCGTCGGAAAGCTCGCCTTCGTCCGCGTCTATTCGGGCGTGCTGAAGTCGGGAAGCTACGTCTTCAATGCGAGGAGCGGCAACAAGGAGCGCATCGGCCGTATCGTGCGCCTGCATGCGAACAATCGTGAGGAAATCGATACGATCGAGGCGGGAGACATTGCCGCGGTCATCGGTCTCAAGGACACCCGCACCGGCGACACCCTGTGTGATGAAGGTCATCCGATTCAGCTGGAGTCCATCACCTTCGCGGAGCCTGTTATCTCCATTGCCATCGAGCCCAAGACGAAAGCCGACCAGGAGAAGATGGGCATCGCGCTGCAGAAGCTTGCCGAGGAAGATCCCACCTTCCGTGTCTCCACGAACCACGAGACGGGGCAGACCATCATGGCGGGTATGGGAGAATTGCACCTGGATATCCTCATGGACCGCATGCGCCGCGAATTCAAGGTCGAGAGCAACGCAGGCAAGCCGCAGGTCGCGTACCGCGAGACCATCCAGAAGCAGGTGGAGCACGAGGAGAAGTACATCAAGCAGACGGGAGGTCGCGGTCAGTACGGCCACGTCATCTTCCGCTTGATTCCGCAGGAACCCGGCAAGGGGTACGAATTCGACAACCAGGTCGTGGGAGGAAAGATTCCTCGCGAGTACATCGGCCCGTGCGACAAGGGCTTCCAGGAGGGCTTGAGCCGCGGCATCATCGCCGGCTACCCGATCGTGGACGTGAAGGTCGAGCTCTTCGAAGGCTCGTACCATGACGTGGACTCCTCCGAAATGGCGTTCAAGATCTGTGCCTCCATCGGCGTGCAGGAAGCCGCGAAGAAGGGCAATCCCGTCCTTCTGGAGCCGGTCATGAAGGTCGAAATCGTGAGCCCCGAAGAGTACTTCGGCGACGTGATGGGCGACGTGTCCTCGCGCCGCGGACTCATCAAGGAGACCGGCAGTCGCGGCATGGCGAAAACCGTCCACGCCGACATTCCGCTGGCCTCCATGTTCGGCTACGCAACGGAACTCCGTTCCATGACGCAGGGACGCGCCAGCTACTCCATGGAATTCAGCCACTACGCCAAAGTGCCGCAGAACGTGGCGCAGGAGGTCGTTGCGGCGAGAGCGGGAGGCAAGTAGCACCTGTAGCGAGCGCCGCGTGCGTAACGTGATATACACGGCCTTTTCTGGTACAGTCATCGACTTCCATGCAAAAGCCGAGACTTGCCATTGTCGCGCAGGAAGCCGCGGAACGTATTGCCGAGAGCTTCGTGACGTTTCCAAATCTTGTGGCAGAACGCCAAAAGCTCAACGCTCATGTGTTGAGCATTCTCAAATCCGGCTCCGGTGGTGAGGATTCCATTATCTTTGCACGGGTGAGGCGGCTGAAGGCAGATGTGCAGGAAAAGACGTTATTTACGCTTCATATGAAGGAACAGGAAATCGAGGAAGCCTTCTGGAGGATGCATGACCTGTGGAGAGAGCAACCCGCCAGAGTCAAAGCCGCCGCCAAAGTTGCTCAGTTGTACGTCTATGGAGAAGTGAAAACAACCGAGGATGATTTCTTCCTCACGAGCGGAGGGAATCCGGAAATCTTCCTGGAGGTACGGGAACAGATTCTGCTCTCCAATCTCTGGTTCGGATGCGACGACGCGTGCAGGAAGCACGGCATCATAGACAAGTCGGAGAAGGACATGGTGCAGCTTCTCACACTCCGCATGCTCCGGCGTTTTGCCCGTGATGATGCCCGTGAACTTCTGAGGAAACAGAGGGAAGAACCGTAGTACCACATTGACACATTCACCTTCAACGAATAGCATGTGCTTCACATGGCGAAGCGACGATTCACCGAAGACAGCTGGCGCAGAGAGCCGTGGTTCAAGGCGCTGGCGCAGTCGATGCTCTCCTGCAAGACCGAAGAGGACGCCGCGAATTTTCTGCGTGACATCGGTACGCTCTCCGAGCTACAGGCATGGAGTGAGCGGCTGGAAGTCGCCAAGCAACTCGCACGCGGTCTCACGTATCGGCAGGTTGCGAAGAATACCGGTGCGAGTACTACCACGGTGACGCGCGTGGCGAAGTTCCTGGAAAACGGCGAAGGCGGATACAGGAAGGTCCTGCGCACGCACCGTCATCATCGTCTGCATCCCACGGCACCGAAAGCTTCTGCTGAGAAGCCTGCTCCCGACGTCTCCTCTCCCGCAAGAGACCTTCCCGCACAGAAGTCTATTCTGCAGAAGTACTTGTAGCGGCATCGGGGTGCCTCGGGTATTCGACCTTCCGCCTCGCGCAACGCTCCTTCATACTTCGCACGTATGAATGACGCCTTCTTCATGCGAAGGGCTCTCTCCCTCGCGGAGCGGGGGAGGGGACGCGTGGGCAACGGTGCCATGGTGGGAGCCGTGCTCGTGCGGGATGGGGCGATCATTGCCGAGGCCTCGCACGAAGGCTTCGGTCGACCACATGCGGAGCGATCGCTTCTGGAGAATGTCGCCGAGAAGATTCTTCCCACCGATACGCTCTACGTGAACCTGGAGCCGTGTTGTCATACCGGAAAAACGCCGCCGTGTACGGATCTGCTCCTCGCACGCGGCGTGAAGCGCCTCGTGTACGGCATGCGCGATCCCGATCCGCGCGTGCAGGGCAAGGGTCTGGAGGCTCTCACGGAAGGCGGATGCATGGTGTCGGGTCCGTGTCTTCCGGCCGAGTGCCTGCGGCTGAACCGCGGCTACGTCTCGGTCCGGACGAAGGGAAGGCCGTGGATCACGCTCAAACAGGCCGTGAGCGGCAACGGTGCCATTGCGCATCCCGACGGATCGCGCCTCTGCATCACCTCGAAAGAGCAGAACCGGTGGTCGCATGATTTCCTGCGCGCGCGACACGATGCCATCCTCGTCGGCGTGCAGACGGTCATCACCGATAATCCTCAGTTGAATACAAGATTTGATCAAGATTTTCCTCTTCTCTACAGGCTCATCCTGGATCCTTCTCTCCGTATTCCCCTCGCGGCGAACGTCGTGAGCGATGAGCGAGCGGACAGGACGATTGTCGTCACGTCACCCGACTCCGACCCGTCCAAGAAGAGCGCGCTCTGCGAGAGGGGAGTCCGCTTCATAGAGGTGCAGATGGCAGGGCATGCTTTCTCCTTCTCTTCCCTGTGGCACGCGCTCCTGACTCCCTCCGATACGTTCCATGGCATCACGTCGGTTCTCGTGGAGGGCGGACCCGCAACGTGGGAATCCTTCCGTCGCGCGGGCGTCGTGGATGAAGAGGTCATCCTGCGCGGTTCGCTACAAGGCGCGTGAAGTCTGCGGGCTACTCTTCCACGGTCACCGTCACCTCCATCGGATCGCCGTTCTCCGTGACGAGCGTGAACGCGTAGCTTCCGATATCAGAGCTGTCCGGAGACAGCTGCATCACTTCGATTTCGCCCTGTGCGACCCCGATGTTGTAGGGGTACGTGAAGACGTGTGCGAACGACAGGAATTCCTGCGGGTGTGCGAGTCCCTGCAACTTGATCGGCAGCGTGACGATGCTCCTGCCGCGCGGCGGGTTCTCGGGATCGATACCGGCAAGCAGGACGGTCTTCGTCTCGCCCGCCTTCACCGTGATGTCCGTGGAGGAGGTTCCTGCAATTTCGATGTCTTCCACCGGTCGTCCCGTGATGATGCGAAGCGCCGCACCGGGCGTCGTCGTGAGCATGTCACGGGGTTTCGTCTGGATGATCCAGTAGCCCGGTTCCGGACCGTCGTAGAAAGGACTCTCCAGTTCGCGCGGATATGCGTAGATCTCGCTGTGAGGGAACTCCACGATTTCCCCGTCGATGTCGAACCGTGCGGGTGACGCCGAGAGAACGGTGATGCTGCGCTTCGGATCGGGCGTCAGTCGCCAGACCTTCCTTCCTCCCGCATCGATGCCCGAGAGCATGTACGGATCGTCGTAGAACGCCGCGGTGCGGACAAGCTCACGTGCGTTCTCATACCCCGCAATGGCGCTGAGTTCACGCATGATGTGGTCCGTGTACAGGATGCCTACGGCACAATCGGAATGTCCCGGTTCCACGCACATTTGCGTTTGCGTGTCGCAGCTGCTGCCGTAGAGACAGTGACTGTTCGCCGTGCAGTAGGTGCAGGGGAGCAGCGAATTCCAGTAGAAGATCGCATCCGGATTATGCAGGCCGATGTGAAAGACCTGGTCTGCATACATGTGGTCCGGATCTCTCCATCCGCTCCTCGTATGCGCCTCCCCCACGTACCAGACCCACGGCTGGGAGGGGACGGAGGATGTGGAGACGATCGAGCGCATCATGGCGATGTTGTGCGCCAGCACGTCGTAGTAGTCATTGGCGAGCACGTACAGCTGGCAGCGGCGAGGATGAAAGCCCATGAAAGGATGATCGCCCGGCAGCGCCACCGTGATGATCTTTGTGGCGGGGTCCTGGGGATTCGGTTCGATGGTCAGCACTTCGTAGGTTCCCTCGTACTCATCCGTATAGGCATCGATGCCGTACAGATGCTGCGGTTGTGAGAAGACGCCTGCTGCACACCGGAACATCCGTAGTTGCACGATGTCGCCGACCTCCACGCCCGGCAGAGGCTGGTGCATGCTCACGGTCACGATGCCGCCCGTTCCCTGTATCTCTTTGACCTGTGCTCCGACGGGAGGCGTCGGCTCATCAAACGCCTTCTGTCCGCGTCCGTCCGGCTGACTATCCGGAATCCAGGTGATGCCGTCGTTCCCCAGTCCGTACGTGGAATCCGACTGGTGCGTGCCGGCAATCGCACCGATGCCGTGGTAACTGTTCTTGAAGTGAAGGTAGTTGGTGTTCGGCACGGTTTGATTGGTTTGCGCGTTCCAGTAGTTCGAGAAGGTGACGTCCGGAAAGTGCCTGGCAATCGTCCGATAGACGACGTCCGTCAGGTACTGCGTTTGGATGCGGTGAATGACCGCATTCCAGCGCGTCAGGCGGTAATCGCGCCATGCGTTCCACGAGACGATGTTGCTGAAATCGGTGAGACCCACTTCCGCGAACATCTCCGCGAAGATCGGCCACTGCGGATCCTGCATGAGCAGGGCCATTCGCTGTTCGTTCTGCTGCGCGATCCATGTGTACTCCACGTCGAGGATGATCTTGTCGACGGTGCCGCCGATTGCTTTGTACGAGGACATGAATGTGTCGAGGTCCTGCGAGACGATTTCCTTCCACTTCTCCATGGTGAGCGCCGGCACGAGGTACGGATCGCCGTTCATATCCTGAAAGACGAGCGGATTTCCTTCTTCATCCGTGAGCGGATCGGTGAGCGCATCATTTGCCCCCACGGGCGTCGTCGGGAACATGATGCTCCAGAGCCTAAGCGCCCTGTGGCCTTCCGGCTGGGCATCCGTAAGCGCCTTGATATGCGCGGGGTCGCCCATTATATGCGGAGGTCTGTTGAGGATAATCGTCGGGAAGATGTGCGTGGATTCCTCGGGAACCACCTCATTGTTCCAGCTGTACAGTGCGATGGAGCGTGTCGGGTCCGTTGCCGACGTCGTGCTGCCGCCCGCCAAAAGCTCCAGCAAATGGAGCGGCTCGAGGAAGTCCAAGAAGGCGAAACGATCGGCTTCGAAGTCGCTTCGCAGCATGTCTTTTGCGAGTGTTGCCCGTTCCCACTCGAGTGCGCTTGCAAGTGCTCCGCCCTGCAGAATCGCGCCGCTCTTCGTCGTCGCAAGCGCCGTCAGAATGCCGTCGGGCCGGAGCATGTCGATGGAACGGAGGGGTTCTTCGTTGAACGCGTCGAGTTCCGTCGCAAAACCGGTGAGCTCACGTTCGATGAGCCCCTGTCGCAGGGAGGGAAGGTCCTGGTATCCCGTGATCCATCCCTTCGCAAGCAGCGTGGAGAGCAATTCATCGAGCGTCATGGACGTGAACACCTGATCGAAGGTCAGGTCTGCCACCATGTCTTCCGGTGTGGAGGCATCGGTGAGTTCATGGTCAATGACCGCCTGCAGGATGTCCTCAGCACCGGCACTCTCCAAATCCGTGATCACCCCGCGGAGATTCTTCTCCTCAATCCGCGTCGTGAGCAGGAGCGCTCCCAGCAGGAGAGCGAAGAGAGCGGGGGAGGCAAAGAGAATGCGTTTCTGTGTGAATGTCATGTGGGGAGGGGGGTGTGATGTTTCCTCTTATTATAGCAAAAAAGCCGTTTTCTTGCCAGAGTGCGTACCGCTCATTTCCCTCGTACTCAGAACTTCTCCAGGAGGCGCTGGCCCCACCGGTAGATTCGCTTCACGAAGGTTTTGGTCATGGGCAGTTCCCCCGTTTCGGCATGTTTCTTCGCGATCCGTGCAAAGCGCTGTCCCAGCGAACGTACCGCCTGCAGGCTCTCGGGCCGCTCGTCGACGACGAGGCCGAAGGTGCCGCGTCCCTTCATGCACTTCGGCTCGAAATGCGTGAAGATGGGTGTGCCGCCGAAGTAGCGGATCGATTCCGGCAGATGTTTCGTCGTCATGCTCATGAGTCCTCTCCATGCCGCCCATGGCGCGCCGCCGGTGAAGATGAAGGAGAAGGGCTTACCTTTGAGCGTTCCTCTGCTGCGCGTCTCATCCAGCGCGAAGCTGCCCATACGGTCGATGAGATTCTTCAGATGTGCAGGAACGGAGAAGTTCCAGATCGGCGTCGCGATCACCACGCCCGCCGCTTCCTCCACAAGCTTCTGAACCTTGCAGAAATCCTCTTCCTGGGCGCTGCAGGACTTGTCGTAGACGTCGATGGTGAAGTGTTCGATCTGCAGGGTTTTCAGACGGATTTTCTCCACATGGAAACCCTCTTCTTGATGGATGCCCTGAATGCACGCATCCGCGAGCGCATCGGAATTACTGGGTGTATTCGTGCCCGCGACGAGCACGAGAATCGTGTGAGAAGATGACATGCCGCGTCCAGCATAGAGAATCTTCCCGAAAGAAGACATGGGAAAGAGACGGTCTGTTATGTGCATGGTGCCGCACCCGGTTCGCGGTTCGTTTGATGAACAACGTTTCGTCGGCGGTTGCCTTCCTCGTGACGGCTGGTCACTTTCTCTATTCAATGAAGATCATCTATGGTGAAGTTACAGTTTTGTGAACGGGGTTCTTGGCTTTCCGAAAACGAATGTCAATCGTCGTCGACCTTTCGTTGCAATCGGATCGTTCACCTTGTGCACCGCGACGGAGCGAGTAGAATCCACAGATGTTGTATGTGATCGGGTTCCCGACACACAATATCTTGTATTTCCTCCTTCCCCCCGTCCCATGAACCCAAAAGCCGCTTCCGTTGAGAAAGATATTCCCCGCGAGGAGGCTGCGGCCAAAGGAAAGAAGAGGGCGGCGGGAAGCCTGAAGCAGAAAGGCGCCGGTATGGCGATTGCGCGGCGTTTCACCACGCCCGGCTCCGATCCGCTGGAGCAGGTGAAGTACGAGAAGCGCACGAGCGTCATCAAGAATACGGACGGCTCCGTCGTCTTTGAAATGCGTGACGCGGAAATTCCGGTTTCCTGGAGCCAGGTCGCGACCGATATCGTCGTGAGCAAGTACTTCCGCAAAGCAGGCGTTCCGCAGTACGACGCCAAGGGGAACGTTGTCACGAATGACAAAGGCGAAACCGTCACCGGACCGGAGCGCTCCGTGAAGCAGGTGGTCCGCAGACTCGCGGGATGCTGGCGGCACTGGGGAGAGCAGTACGGTTACTTCGGTACCAAGCAGGATGCGCAGGCATTCGAAGATGAAATCTCCCACATGTTGGTCCACCAGATGGCCGCGCCGAACAGTCCGCAGTGGTTCAACACGGGTCTGCATCACGCCTACGGCATTGCCGGCAGAGCGCAGGGTCACCACTACTGCGATCCCGCAACCGGCGAGGTGCGCGTGAGCGAAGACGCCTACACGCATCCTCAGCCGCATGCCTGCTTCATCCAGTCCGTCGCCGACGATATGGTGAACGAGGGCGGCATCATGGATCTGTGGGTGCGCGAGGCGCGCCTCTTTAAGTATGGCTCCGGCACGGGTACCAACTTCAGTGCGCTGCGGGGTAAGGGAGAGAGGCTTTCCGGAGGAGGAGCTTCCAGCGGACTCATGAGTTTCCTGAAGATCGGTGACCGCGCCGCGGGAGCGATCAAGTCGGGCGGTACCACCCGCCGAGCCGCCAAGATGGTGTGCCTCGACATGGATCATCCCGATATCGAGGAGTTCGTGAACTGGAAGGTGAATGAGGAGAAGAAGGTCGCCGCGCTCGTGAAAGCCGGCTACGACAGCGACTTCAACGGCGACGCCTACGCCACGGTTTCAGGTCAGAACTCGAATAACTCGGTGCGCGTGACGCACGAGTTCATGGAATCCGTCGAGAAGGACGGCGACTGGAACCTCTACGCCCGTACCGAACTGCGCAATGCCGAGGAGGAAGGGCGCGATCCCGCTCCCATGAAAACTTTGAAGGCGCGCGGGCTCTGGGATCAGATCGCTTACGCCGCATGGGCATGCGCGGACCCCGGCGTGCAGTATGACACGACCATCAACGACTGGCACACCTGCCCGACGGACGGTCGCATCAACGCGAGCAATCCGTGCAGCGAGTACATGTTCCTCGACAACACGGCGTGCAATCTGGCGTCCCTCAACCTGATGAAGTTCTACGACCGCGAGCACGGTTCGTTCCTGGTCGAAGACTTCCGACACGCCGTGCGTCTGTGGACGATCGTGCTCGAAATCTCCGTGCTGATGGCGCAGTTCCCCAGCAGCGAGATCGCCCGTTTGAGCTACGAGTTCCGGACGCTCGGGCTCGGGTACGCGAACCTCGGCGCCATGCTCATGCGCATGGGCATTCCCTACGATTCCGAACAGGCCCGTGCGATCTGCGGCGCGATCACCGCCATCCTCACCGGCGACAGCTACGGCGCATCCGCGGAAATGGCGAGTCACCTGGGGCCGTTCCCGGGGTACGCCCGCAATAAGGAGCACATGCTCCGTGTGATGCGTAATCACCGCCGCGCCGCGTACCACAGTCCCGACGCCGACTACGAGGATCTGCGCGTGATTCCCTGCGGCATCGATCAGAACGAGTGCCCCGCCGATCTGCTGGCCGCCGCAAAGGAAGCCTGGGACAACGCGCTCGCGCTCGGCGAGAAGCACGGCTACCGCAACGCCCAGACGACGGTCATCGCGCCTACGGGTACCATCGGCCTCCTCATGGACTGCGACACCACCGGCATCGAGCCCGACTTCGCGCTCGTGAAGTTCAAGAAGCTCGCGGGGGGCGGCTACATGAAGATCGCGAACCAGTCGCTGAAGCCCGCGCTGCAGAACCTGGGCTACTCCGCGACGCAGATCACCGACATCATGACCTACGTGCTCGGCACGCTGTCGTTGCAGGGTGCGCCGCACATCAATCGCGAGTCGCTCACGAAGAAAGGATTCACGTCTCAGGACATCGCTACCATCGAGAAGACCCTTCCCCAGGTCTTCGACATCCAGTTCGCCTTCAACCGCTGGACGCTCGGCGATGAGGCCATGAAGCGCCTCAAATTCACCGAAGAGCAGATGCAAGACCCTTCGTTCAGCCTCTTGCGCGCCCTCGGATTCACGAAGGCGCAGATCGAGGAAGCGAACGTGGCCATCTGCGGCCACATGACGGTCGAAGGCGCCCCGCACCTGAAGGAAGAGCATCTTCCGGTCTTCGACTGCGCCAACAGGTGCGGCAAGATCGGCAAGCGCTTCATCGCGGCGGAAGGCCACATCCGCATGATGGGCGCCAGCCAGCCGTTCATTTCCGGCGCCATCAGCAAGACCATCAACCTGCCGAACGAGGCGACGGTCGAAGATTTCAAGAATGCCTACCTCCTCTCCTGGAAGCTCGGCACGAAGGCGAACGCGCTCTACCGCGACGGCTCCAAGCTCAGCCAGGTGCTCTCGAACACGTCGAAGTCCGCCGACGACAAAGAAGACGACAGGGAAGTGATCGAGAAGATCATCGTCAAGGAAGTGCCGCGCAGGCGCAAGCTCCCCGATGAACGCATGAGCGTGACGCACAAGCTCTCCGTCTCCGGTCATGAGGCGTACGTGCACGTCGGACTCTACGAGGACGGTCAGCCCGGCGAAATCTTCATCAAGATGAGCAAGGAGGGCTCCACGCTCTCGGGCGTCATGGATACGCTCGCACTCTCGCTTTCCATGAACCTGCAGTACGGCGTGCCGCTCGACGTTCTCTGCGAGAAGCTCGTCAACACCCGCTTCGAACCCATGGGCATGACGAGCAATCGCGAGATTCCCATGGTGAAGAGCATCATGGATTACCTCGGCAGGTGGCTCGCGCTCAAGTTCCTCACGAAGGACAAGGCGAAGCGTTTCCACAACAAGGATCTCGTCGACAGGGCGTACCGCGAAGGCTCGAAGAGCAAGGATGCGTTCCTCATGCGCCTGCCCGTGATCGACGAAGGATCGGGTCAACAGGTAGGTGCCGCCTCACTCCTCTCCGAGGAGGATGCCGGCCACCCGGAAGTGGAGAACCCCCAGGATGCGCGTGAAAACGCCAAGTTGCAGGGATTCACGGGATCAATCTGCTCCGGCTGCGGCTCTGTGAAGATGAAGCAGAACGGTTCCTGTGAGCTCTGCCTCGATTGCGGCGCTACGTCCGGATGTAGCTAGACGTGCTATGTCACGTCATACCTGCATCCTCTCAGTTACCCGGATTCGCATTAAATGTCCGCTCCCCGCCGAGGAAGGTTTCGCCAACCTTCGTTGAACCCTTCCTTCTGTTGCGGGCCTTGGGCTCCTCTCTCTTCGGCGGAAACAGCTCTTGCTGCAGATGAAAGACTTCCGTGAAGAGTGACTCGTATGCTTCAAGCTCTATCCAGTCTTCCCCGAATGCCTCCTCCAGAAGCTCGCCCAGCATGTCTCGGGAGTCCTCTACCAAGGCGAAAATATTTTTTTGTTCTTCCTTGGTAGGTTTGTCTCTTACTTCTCGAAGGCTCATTTCCAGGCGCTCTACCGCTTCATTGATAGAGGTGGAGAGGGACGAAGGTGAGTGCATACGAAAGCAGGCAGAAGGAAAAGAGGACGATCTTTGTACATTTTCCCTTGCCCGAGGTCAATTCAGAACATGTAGAAACTGCGCACGAACGACAGGAGCGGCTCCAATTTGCGAAGGAAGGCGCTGAGGTGAAAGGAGAGGCTCATGGAGAGAGGGGCAAACCTTCACAGGCTGATGAACAGGGTGCCGAGGAGACAGACGAAGAAGAACACCTTCATGGGTTTGCACTGTAGGCTTCGGAAACATTCCTTTGCAATGCCTAGAGCACGAAATTCACTTGAGCCCTTTTGGAAAATGAATTGTATGTATACTTTTATTGTTCATGAATTGAACACAAATTTTGAACTTTTTTCAGATGCAGAAGCCAAAAAATCGATGACATGCTTGCATGAGTGATGAACTGAGAATGTGTTCGACTTTTTTCTCTTCCATCAGGGCTCTACGATTCTGAAGAGTGTGGAAAATTCGTGGAAAAGCCCGCGAGATCGTCATCAGGAGCGGCTTTATTCCTGCCCCGTTTTCCACATCGCGCGCACCGATGGAGGATGATGAATCCCTTCTTGCCGCTCGTATCGATGCCGTGGGGTTCCATCAGGCCTCCACAGGATGATGCGCGATCGCCCGGCCCTTCTGCATCCACGTGCTTCGAACACAGACAGAACGGACAGTGATTGCGGTATGTCCCTCCCCGAAGAGGCTCCACGTCCTTTCCGCAGCGTTCACAGGTGAACGGTTCTTCGCGTGCGAGGAAGATCATGACAAGGGCTGAACGGGAACGATGTGAGAAGAATACGGCAGGAGGCGACGAGTCATTGCCGCGATTCGCAGAGAGTCATCATGCGGTACGATGTTGATCGATGAATGCTCCTTTCTCACGCTGCGAAGAGAACGACCTCCCGAGCGTAGTCACCTTTCGTACTTTGTTGGCGATTTCGTTGGACAGCGCATCGACGTCGCGTTTCACCTGCTCGGATTCCCGGGCATACGGTTCCAGAAGCGAGAGAATTCGTGCGATCTGCTTGCTCCTGCGCAGAAGCTTCCGTTGCTTCGGGACGGCCTGATTCGCGAAGGGCTCCGCGTTTCTGACGAGCGTGAATGCTTCGTCGGTGAGGGGCGATTCGGTGCAGTGACCGGCGGTTCGTTTCATGTGCTTATCGTAGAATGTCCTCGCATACGGTCAAGCTGCACCCGACTTCTTCACACATTGAAACGGAAGTGGAAGATATCGCCGTCCTTCACGACGTACTCCTTCCCTTCCACGCGCAGTTTTCCGGCTTCCTTCGCTCCCTGTTCCCCGCCGTGCGTGACGAAGTCATCGAAGGCGATGGTTTCCGCGCGGATGAAACCCTTCTCGAAGTCGGTATGGATGCGGCCCGCCGCTTCGGGCGCCTTCGCGCCCTTTCGCACCGTCCACGCCCGCACTTCCTTCGGTCCGGCGGTGAAGAAGGTCAGCAGGTTCAGGGCGTCGTAGGCGCTTCTGATGAGCTGATCGAGCCCCGATGACGTAACCGATAGTTCCGAGAGCATCGCTACGGCATCCTCCGGCGAAAGATCCACAAGCTCTTCCTCCAGCTTCGCACAGACCATGATCGCGGTGGTGTCGGCATCGAGACCGGCTCTCTGCTTGGCCTCTGCCAGCGTGAGTGAAGAAAGCTGCGCTTCACTCACATTCAGCGCCGCGAGCATCGGCTTCATCGTGAGCAGCTGAAAGCCCGCGGCAATGGCACGTTGCTCGGGGCTCAGCGGTGCCTGGGCAGCCAGAATGCCGTCGTTGAGCGTGCTTGTGAGGATTCGGATGGTTTCCAGCGCTTCCTTCGCTCCCTTCTCGCCGCTTCGGGCCTTTCCTTCCAGTTTCTCGGTACGCTTGCCCAAGTGATCGAGATCGGCGAGCACGAGTTCCGCTTCGATCGTCTCGCGATCGCGCCGGGCATCCGGCGTGCCGTCGACGTGGATGACGTCGCCGTCGAACACGCGCAGCACGTGGCAGATGGCATCGACCTCGCGAATGTGCATGAGGAACGCATTGCCGAGTCCTTCGCCCTTGTGCGCGCCTTTCACGAGCCCCGCGATGTCCTTGAACTCGATGACCGTGGGAATCGTCTTCTCCGGCTTCACGATCTCGGTCAGCTTCGAGAGCCGCTCATCCGGGACCTCCACGATGCCGACGTTGGGATCGATGGTGCAGAACGGATAGTTGGCGGCTTGGGCTCCCTTGCTCTTCGTAAGCACGTTGAAGAGCGTCGATTTCCCGACGTTCGGAAGGCCGACGATGCCGATCTGCAAGGCCATAGTCCGCGCAATCCTAGCAGGACGAGCAGCCGAATCCTACGAAAAATGGGCGACACGCTTGTGGCGTGCCGCCCCGCTCTTTGGCCTCTTCATTCCTCATCATCATCGACTGAGCGTCGTGATGAAGCTTTTTACAATGTGGTGGACGATATGTCCCCACAGAAACAGATGGTACCCTGCGTACCCAAGGACAACAGCAGTGGTCATCACGATCCTCCATGCAAAGGTGTTGCGTCAGACGCGTTGGCCGAACGGCCGTAAGAAAAGCACTGACGCTGCCAAAGAACGTGCGCATGGTGTAGGAGGTTCACAGAAATTTGTCAAGGGTCGTGTTTTCCGGATGACCGAAGCATTACGGGTGTTTCTTCTCGGCAAGCCGCGCGGCGCGCCTGCCGCTCAGAATCGCCGCGTCTACGGTCGTATAGTCGAGGACGGAGTCGCTGTCATCCACGCACATCGCTTCCCCGGCCAGGATGATGCTGCCAAACGGCCTCGCAAGGTCCGCTCGCGCATCACGGCCTTCCTCGTTCGGTCGCTGGACGGAGTAGCCGCTGAGAATCGACGGATTCTCGTGCCAATTGACGGAAGAGCCGTCCGCGAACGAGGAAGTGACGACCTCGCCGAACGATCTGCGCAAATCGTCCAGAGCGCGTGCGATCACCTGTTTCTCTGGCAGATGGGCGCATGCTTCAGCATGCCTCCCGCCGATGAACGCCGTGAGGCTGGGGAGCTTGCCTTCCGTCGGCCAGCATGACTGCATCGTCCCATAGGGAAGCCACAGGACGGAAAGGTCGGCTTGCTCCCAGAACGCTTTGCGAAAACTCACGATCGCTTTCAGCACTTTTCCGCCCTCCAATGTGCGAAGAGCGCGCAGCGTTGCCGAGGGGAGGGCAGGGGAGAAGAGTTCCTCAGACTGCGAGCGCAGAACGCCGACCGGAAGGGTGAGAATCGCTTTCTTCGATGCGTAGACACCGCGATTCGTATGGCACGTCACCCCGTGCTCATCCCATGCGATGTGCTCCACGGGCTCAGCACAGTGAATGTGTTCTCGTCCCACCTCGTGAGCCAGCGCATCGGCAAGTCGCTGCTGTCCTCCCCTGATCCGGAAGCAGGGATCCTTGTAGTACTCCATGGATCGCAGCACATCGTCGAGTGCGATGGCGGAAGGATTCTCCAGATGTTCTCCTTCGATGACGGCGGAGAGCAGCGCGAGTTCGTCCTCATCGAATGCAGAGCGTGTGTGCTCGATGGCATCCCGTACGCTCCGCGAGAGCGGGTTCGTGAGAAGGGATGCCCCGGCATGAAAGCGCGTCAGAAGAGTGCCGACGAATGCTTCACCGCGGTCCTCCGGCCTTCCGTCACGAGAAGCAATCAGAATTTTCCCGCCCCCGAGAGCAGGTGCAATCGGCAGGCCGAAGTGTTCGGCGAGTGCGTATGCCTCGTGCTTTCCATGAATGAGTTCCGCACCCAGAGCGATGCCCCGTTCTTTGTCCTCACGTACCCGGCCTCCGGGTTCTTGCCCCGCTTCCACGATCATGAATTCGCCGCCCCGTTCGCGAAGTGCCTGTGCAGCGCTCATGCCGGCGATGCCGGCGCCGACGATGAGCGTCTCGGTGACGGAGGTGCCTTTTTCCATGGGAAGAATCAGTATGTCCTTCTTTGCAGGTACTTCCAACTCCCGGAGGGTGAATATTGACAATTATTGCAAAATGAGTATAGTAATAACTCACATGAGGATGCGCCTGACAGCTGCGGCCCTTACTGTTGCGATTTTCTCCGTACAGAGCGCTCCTGCGCTGGCTCTGCGCTTTGCCGATGCAGCAGGGTCCGGCTACGAGAAGGCGATCGAGACGCTCAGCGGAGCGGGCATCATCGGCGGCTACCCCGACGGCACGGTGGGTCCGTACTACACGCTCAACCGCGCCGAAGCACTGAAGATTATTTTGAACCTTCGCTCTTCGACGAAGAATGACGTCGAGAGGATGAAGAACTCGCTCCTGCCGATTCCGCTCTTCCGCGATGTCGATCAGAAAGCATGGTACGCGCCGTACGTGGAAGTCGGTTTCGATCAGGGCATCGTGAAGGGCTATCCCGACGGGACGTTCAAACCCGGCAACACCCTGACGGTGGAAGAGGCCGTCACGTTGCTCATGCGTACGTACGGCGAGAGTGCGACCCAGTTCCGCACGGCATCCTCGCTGCAAAACAAGCAGAACGAGTGGTTCACGCCGTATGTGTCGGCGGCGCACGTGCGCAATGCCATCGGCTCGCGCGAGACGCTGAAGCTCGGCAACCCCGTCACACGCGGGCAGTTTTTCGACATGGCGTACCGCATGCGTGAGGTGAAGATGAGCGGACTCGTCGCCTACACCGAAACGGCCGCGGACCGCGCGCCCGTCGGCGGTTCTTCGGTGCCGCAACGTCCCACGGGACAGGCCGGCTCCGCGCTCCAGTTCGCTTCTTCGAAAGACTTTGCCATCACCCTTCCGACGCTCGGCATTCGCGACCTCACCATTACCCATCCCGACGATCCGTTCACGAGCAAGGGCGTGCTCTCGGTGCTCGATACCGGCGTCGGCCATCTCTTCAGCTATCCGGGGGAAGGAGGAAAGATCATGATCTACGGACACTCGAGCGGCTACCCGTGGGACATTTCCGAGTACACGAAAATCTTCCGCCGCATCAACGAGCTCAAGAACGGAGACCGCGCCTACGTGACCTTCAACCGCAAGCTGTACGTCTACGAAGTGACCCGTCATCAGACGGTCCACGCGGAAGACACCACGCCCTTCGACCCCGACGGAAAGGAGGAAATGATTCTGTTCACGTGCTGGCCTCCCGACTCGGTGGATGAACGCTACCTTGTCCACCTGAAGCCGGTGGAGAGCTTCGCGCTGTAAAAACTCACGCGCCGATCCGCCTGACGATCTCTCTGCTCACGAACTCTTTATCGCGTCCGTACTTGAGTCGAGAGAGTTGCTTGAACGCCTCCACCGCGTTCACGTCCTTCACGTAGGTGGTATCGAGCCACGGGCGCGGCACTTCCAAGCTGAACGGACGCGACGGCTGGCCGTCGATGGAGAGTTTCATGGCGCTCTTGAACGCATCCATGTTCACAAGGTCCCCGTCCGAGAACACGGGTGACATCTCCTTCGCGCAGAACTCCGCGTCCTGCGGGCCGATTTTGTAGAACATCATCGTCCCGACGTTTCCGAAGACGGCGCCCTTCAGATTCACGCTTCCCGAGAGCTTGTTCTCTTTTTCCAGTTGATCGAGGTACTGGTGCGCGATCACGAGTCCCAGGCGGTACTTTCGGGCTTCCGACAGGATCGACTCGATGGAATCGGTGACGTAGTTCTGGAACTCGTCGATGTACAGGAAGAAATCTTTCCGCTCGGTCGCCGCCTGTCTCTGCCGCCTCATTGCGGCAACTTGGATCTTGTTCACGATGATCATACCGAGCAATTTTGAGTTCACGTCCCCGACGAGACCTTTACTCAGGTTCATCAGGAGGATCTTTCCGCCGTTCATCACCTCGGTGAAGTCGAACGCGCTCTTCGTCTGTCCGACGATGTTGCGGATGAGCGTGTTCGTCGTGAACTGTCCGAACTTCGCGGCGAAGTAGGGGATCATCTCTTCCTTCTCGCGTCTGCCGGTTTTCGCCATCTGCTTTTCCCAGAAACTGCGGACGATGGGATTCTTCACCTTCGCGACCTTGAACTGCGCCCATTCTTCGTCGGTGAACAGTCTGACGAGGTCCGTGATGGCGCCGCCTTCTTCCTCATCGGCCATCAGCGTCAGACAGCCGTTTCGGAAGTAGTCCTGGATGCGCGGGCCGAAGATTTCCTCGCCGAACATCTTGACCATCATGTTCATCGCGTCGAGCGCGATCAGGTCCTTCTCCTCCTCGGTTTTGCCCTCCAGCAGGTTGAGGCCCATGGGTCGCTCGACATCGGAAGGATTGAAGTAGATGACGTCGTCCGCGCGGGAGCGGGGAATGTACGGCAACAGATCCTCCACGAGCGATCCGTGCGGATCGACGACGCAGAGGCCCTTGCCGTTGTGCATGTCCTGCCGTGCGAGCAGCTGGATGATCGAGGATTTTCCGGTACCGGTTTGCCCGATGACGTAGAAGTGCCGGAACCGGTCTTCGTTCTTGATGAAAATTTTCTTCTTGTCGCCGCGGAAGCTGTTGATGCCGAGGAAGACGCCCTCCTCCGGTACGTTTTTCGGAGCCGGTGCGGTTTTGAAATTGACCCACTTGATCGTATCGACTTTGTTATAGTTGATGTTCGGAAAGTGGAAGAAGCTGGCGAGCTCAGCCGTTCCCAGAAGCATCGTGTTCCATCGCAGGGATTGCAGGAGCGTCCTCCCCGGAGACCTGCGGACGAAGTCCCCCACGAGCCGCCGCTCGCTGTGTAATTTCGTGCGTTTGAAGGAATTGCCGCGCACGCTGTCGAATTGCGAGAACGAGGCGGTGACGCTGTCCAGAAGCAGCGACGCTCTCTCTTTGCTCTTCGCCGACGTGACGATGCGGATGAGCGCCGTGAAGCCGGGAGACCCCGCCTTCTCGTCGATTGCCTTCGACAGCTCCTCCGCCTGCGAGGAAACGCGCTCCGTCGATTGACTCATCTTCTGCGCCGCCGCGTTCGGGTCCTCCTTCGTGAAGAGCGCGTTGATGCCTTCGATCATCCAGCCGAGCGGATTCCACCACGCGAAGCGCGAAACGTCCTTCTTCGGATTCAGAATATCGGCCGCCTGTTTCTGCAGCTTTCTCTGCCAGCCCGGTTTGGCAGGCCGCAAGACGAATTGCACGGCAGCCCCCTCATCGACCTGCAGCTTGCTGAAAGCATTCGTGACGGCATTGAGGGGATCGCTCTTCAGCTGTGCGTACGTTTTGAACGGATACACGAACGGCCGCGAGGGAATCATGTAGGCGCTCGCGGGCACGGATTCTTCGGTGAAGATATTATAGTCCTCCACTTCGTCCACCGTCGCGTCGGGATAGAACGACGTGATCTGCTTTTCGATCAAGTGCACCACCGATCGCGGAGCCACGACGAAGAAGAGGATTTCTCCGGCCAGCGCCGCGTACTCCACGGTGAGAAACGGACTGCCTTTCCACAGACGTGACATGTCGCCGTTCCGCAGGCTGGCGAGCACCTGGTACAGGTGGTCCATCACGCCGAGCACTTCGCGGAAATCCTTGCCCGTCGAGAACTGTTCCGATGCCTGCTCCTTGTCTTCCTTGCTCTCGCGCTTCGGCATGATGATCTGCAGGAAGACGAGTTCCTGTTCGCGCCTCCTGTCGGCGAGGGAACGTAGAACGAAGAGAAAGAACCACAATCCCGCCACGGAGGCGAGTGCGATGCCGATGAACGCCGTGACGTTCTGCATGCGTGTATCGTATCACTCTTCCGGCAAGAGCGGCGTCGCGTACTCGGTGTGTACCGGGGAAGAGGGGATGATCGACAGAATGTAGGCCTGAAATCCGAGAGCCGTGAGGAAGATGCCGAATGCCGCGCTCAGCAGCAGTGCGATCATGAGTTCCCGTGCGGGGAGAAGGCGGGGATGCTTCCTCTCGATGGAGGCGAGCGTCCGGTGTTCCAGTGTGATCGTGTGCAGGATCCCGCGCCATTCCAAGACGAGCGCAATCCCGATGAGCACGAGTCCGAGCAGCAGGGGAGTGGTCATGAAACGCGTGATATCCGGAGAGCCTGTGCCCTCAGCCGCGAGCGCGGTACCCGAGGAGGCAAGGAAAGGAAGCGGAGCCACGGTCCATATGAACCCTTTTTTCGAAAAGACGGAATGCATGCTTTCCTTCTATTGTAGCAGAAAAACCACGTCGTGACCATTCCACGACGGCCGTCCTCACATCGTCGCGCGGACGTAGGCCGTCACGGTCGCGGGAGCGAGCATGGCGCCGACCGTCTTGGAGGGATCTTTCACGAACGGCTGGGTGAGCAGCGCCGATTCCTCGCGGAATTTCTTCTCTTTTCCCGCCATGATCTTCTCGACGATGTCCGCGGGCTTGCCCTCTTTCGTCAGCTGTTCGCTCCAGATGGTCTTCTCGCGATCGACGGCTTCCGCGCTCACTTCGTCCGGAGACACGAATTCCGGATTCATCGCTGCTGCGTGCATCGCGGCGTCGGTGGCTTGTTCGGGCGTCCCTTTGTCGGTGCCGACGAGCACGCCGATCTTCCTGTTGCTGTGCACGTACGTGCCGAGAACCGGCGCGGCGATTTCGGCCGTTTCCCCGAGGGAAATATTCTCGCCGAATTCCAGCACCGCCGCGGGAAGCTTCTCCTTCGAGAAAGCGTCCAATCCGTCCTTGCCCTTGGCGAGAAACGCGTCGGCGAGCGATTGTCCGAGTCCGACGAAGTTCTCCGAGCGGCCGACGAAGTCGGTTTCGCACTTCAGAGCCACGAGCACGGCTTTGCCGTCGCCACTCGCGATGAAGATGCCGCCCTCCGACTGTTCACGGTCGGATTTCTTCACCGCCTGGGCTTCACCGCTCTTCCTGAGGATTTCGATCGCCTTGTCCTCGTCGCCTCCCGCTTCTTCCAGCGCCTTCTTCACCGACAGGATGCCGACGCCGGTGCGGGCGCGGAGCTTGGCGATTTGTTCGGAGGTGATGGCGGCCATGACGGAAAGGGGAAAAGAATTACTGTTCTTCCTTCGGCTTTGCGCCGGAGAGTTCTGAGGTAACGGAGGCAAGCAGCACTTCAATGGACTTCACGGCGTCGTCGTTCGCGGGAATCAGGACGGTGAAATCGTCGGGATTCGCGTTGGAATCGCAGATGCCGTACACGGGAATGCCCAGTTTGCGCGCTTCGCGCACCGCAACGTTATCGCGCACCGCATCCACCACGAAGACGGCGGCGGGGAGCTGCGATAGCGTCGCCACACCCGAGAAGGCGAGATCGAGCTTCGCCAGTTCCTTTCGCAGTCTCACCTGTTCTTTCTTCGTGTACTTCTCGATTTCTCCGGTCTTGAAAGAGTTTTGGAGATCGAGGTAGTACCGGATACGCTTCTTCATCGTCGACCAGTTCGTGAGCAGACCCGGCATCCACTTCTTCGTGACGGTCGGCTGGTTGCACTCGTGACCCAGCTTCTCCAGAAACCGGATGCTCTGCTGCTTGGTCGACACGAAGAGAATCGTCTTTCCTTCTTTCTGCAGCGAGCGCAACGCATCGCACGTCTTCTCCAGCCCTTCGCGGGTTTTGGCAAGATCGAAGATGTGGATGCCTTTGCGCACGCCGTAGAGGTAGCGCTTCATCTTGGGGTTCCACTTTTCTTTCCTGTGGCCGAAGTGGCACGCGGCACCGAGCAGTTCCTTCTCTGAGGGAATGGGCATAGAAACGGTAGGGAAGAATCCTTGGTTCAGACCTGCGACGTCGTTTCGCCGTTGTGGAGGAACTTCGAGGGTTGTCACCCTGCGAAGGCAGGACCACGCGATCGGTTGCAGGCGGGGCCGCATTCTAGGGGCGCGCCTCCCCCTTTTCAAGGGCAAATGAAAGAACGGAGGAGGGGAGCCGGCACGATTTCGTATTTTGTCTTTTGCGCTCCCGTGATTCAATGAGTCCGATGCACCCGCGCAGTGTCCATCGTTCCGGCTTCACGCTCATCGAGCTCGTGGTGACGGTGGCGATCATCGGCATTCTGATGACGGCGATCATCCTGCTCACCAATCCCGTGCAGCGCATTCTGACGGCGAACCTCACGCGCGCCACGCACGAGGGCGAAGAGATGGAGAAGGCGATGACGCTCTACATGTCCGACCTCGATCTGGAACCGGGAAACGGCACGATTCCGGAGGGATACGAGAACCGGAAGTTCATCTGCGATTATGCTTTGGATGCAGGTGAAATCGGCCTTGGATCAAACCAAATTGATTGCGTCGTGCTCGACGAGCTTGTGAATGAGGGTTTTTTGCCGACTCTCCCTCAGCACTTTCGCTGGAAGGAAGTGGACGAACGCGTTATCGGCTACACCGTCTACTGGCATGGAGGACAGATTCTTGTCGGTCCCCCTCTCATTCCGCACGCGCTTGCCTTCTCTCAGCCGAACTCCCTGGTCCGTGTCGATGATGCCGATATTCTCGATATCGACGTCGGCACTCCCTTTTCCATCGTCGTGTGGGTAAAGCCTTCCTCCTTGACCGGTGGTTCCACCTTCCTTGGGAAGTACGCTGCAAGTTCGGGAAAAGGATTCTACATGGTTCGTGCAGGCGGAGGCGTGCTATTCGTCCTTGCGTCCAGCAATTCCAATTACTTCGCGCTTGCTACCGGAGGAGCGACTGCGGTGAATACGTCCGCCTACACGCTGTTTGCCGTCACGTATAACGGCAGCGGGAATCCCTCCGGACTGAAAATGCAGCGAAACAACGGCGTGCTCACGCAGGCGTCTTCAAGTTTTCCACCGCTTTCGGGGAGCATTGCGAATGCGGAGCCTTTGCTCTTGGGCGGCAATGGGATTGCATCGTTGCCGGGTTTGCTCGATGACGTAAAGATCTACAATCGTGCGCTGACGCATGATGAAATCGACGACCTCTATGAGCTGTCGGGTGAGGTGACTGCAGGGTTGGTGCATCATTGGAAGTTTGACGAAGGAGAAGGAGATACCGCGTATGATGCAAAGACCGGCGTCTACAGTCCCGTGACCGCGGGCGAGTGGACGACGGATACCGTCGTGCCGTAATGAAGCAGAGAACATCTCCGCAAATTTCACCTACAAGCTACTTCCTACTTCCTTGAAAGCTTGTAGGAAGTAGCTTGTAGGACACAGCTTTCTTCCACGTTGCGCTTCCGCCCGCTCTTCCGCACACTTGTTGCTATGCGTCGTCGCCTTCGCGGATTCACCCTCATCGAGCTCATCATCACGATCGCCATTCTCGCGATCCTGGTGGTCGCGGTCTTCGCGTTCCTCGATCCTGCGGGACGGTTGCAACGGAGTAGGGAGGTGAAGCATCTGCAGGATGCCGCGCAGATTCAGAAAGCGATTGAGCTCTTCATCGGCGACACGCTCATGACGCAGGCGAAAGCGCCGCCGCCCGCCGGTACGTTCAAGAAGAGGAATATCTGCGCGCAGGGCATCGATCCTCTTGCCGAAGGTATCCAGTGCATCAATCTCGATTCGCTCGTAGCGGGCGGCTATCTGCCGAAGATCGCATCGATTGCCATCGATGGGCTTGATCCGCGCCTGAGCGGATTCTCGATCCATCCCAAGGGACAGACGCTCGAAGTGAAGCCGTATCCTTCACTGTCGCATGCGTTGTCTTTTCCGAATGCTTCCGCCATCGCGACCGTGGCGCACGCAGACGGGGCCGGATTTGATTTGCGGCATAATCAACCGTTCTCACTTGCGATGTGGTTGAGAATCAATTCTTCCGCCCAAGACTCCGTAACATACGAGGTCATGCGAAAAAAGAACGGCCCGGCTATGGGATCAGGCAATCCGGGCTTTATGATGCAGTACGCAGTTCTTCCCGACTTTCCACCTTCAAAAAAATTAGAGATTTACTTTATTTTCTGTACGAATAATTCGTCGTTTTGCACGGGGAAACGTTATTCGAAAGTTAATCCTCCTTTTGGTACATACCTGCCGGTCATTGTGACGTTTGATGCGAATGGCATCGGTTGGAATTCTTTCAAGATGTATGTCCAAAATGAACAGCAAACTCTCGGTTTTGGCACGAACATCATCAACGGTGTTCAGTCTGCCGCAAATCAAGAGCCACTTACTTTCGGCGGTTTCCACCAGGGTGCACTCGATGAAGTACGGTTCTACAACCGCGTCCTCACCGCCGATGAGAGAGCCATGCTCAGTGATCTTGATCCGGATAATGACGATGACGTACCCGGTCTGACTTCATACTGGGCATTCGATCATCTTCCCGGAAGCACGATTGCCGAGGAGACCGTCGGAGGACATGACGCGCAAGTCAACGGTGCACAGTTCATCGGTCCTCCTCCGAGTACCAATCTTGCGCCACCGTTCCAGTAGGAGTTTGCCGCGTCCGCGTGCTCATGCTTCAATGGGAGAAACTCCCCCCGTTTGCTTCATGGTGTCCGGCAAGGTTCCTCCCCGCAAAAAAATCGCGACCAAGAAGCGCCGCGGTATGACGCTCGTGGAAATCACGCTGACGCTCACGATTGTCGCGCTACTTGCGGGCGTCGTGTTCCTGGCGATCGATCCCGCTGCGCGCCTGCAGGAATCGCGCTACGCGCGGGCGCTCAGCGAAGCGAAGGAGATCGAGAAAGCGATCCACCTGTTTGCGAACGACGTACAGGAGGAGCCGGGCTGGCAGCCCGACGTGTCGATTCCGTTCCAGGGGCGCATGAGCAGGATGAACATCTGCATGCCGGGCATCGCGAGCAACATCACGCCCGACTACTGCGTGAACCTCGATGAACTTGTGGACGAGGGATTCCTCCCGCAGATGCCGATCTATGAAGATCCCGACGGACGCGAACCCAATGTGACGGGCTTCTCGGTATATGCCCACGGCGGATTCTGGGAAGTGCTGCCGGGGCAGGTCTTCGTGCCGCGCTCGCTCAATTTCGACGGGACGGATGACTACGTCTGGACGCAGATACCCGCGGGATACACCGGTCTCGATATGAACGGACCCGGAGCGATTTCGCTCTGGGTGAAGCCTCTTGGAGATCAGCCGAACTATGCGGGACTCGTGCTGAAGGCGGGTGCAGGGAGTCAGAATGCGGGTATCATGAACTACCACATCCATGCCAACTACTTTGACGGCACGTGGCCGAATCCAAGTTGTGATCCCGCGTGCGCTCCAAACTGCACCGATGAGTGCAGCCTTCCCCGCTGCTGCGTTTCCGGAGGCTCCCCGCCGGGTTGCACCACGGTCACCGACCCTACGAACGGCGTCAGCTGCATGTCGAACGATCCGCTGCGTGCCGGAGGATATACGCCTCAGGGTGCATGGAATCATCAGGCGAGATTCGGTCTTGCGCAAAATAAATGGCAACTGATTGTTTTTACGTGGAATACAGAGAAAGTACTCGTCTATCAGTATGTTGAGGGGGAGGCGGCACCCCGCGAGCGGTCGTTTGATAATCCCCCTGACGGTCGTCTGCCCGCGCCTCTTCCCGGACAACATCTGTACATCGGTGCACGTGATGCTACCGCCCCCACTGCGAGGTACTTCAGAGGCATCCTCGACGACGTACGTCTCTATGACCGGTACCTCAAACGTGAAGAAGTGGTGGCCATGACGAACGGCACGCTGGAGGACGATCCCATCGCATCGCTCAAGCAGCAGTTCATGTTCAACGATCATCCGGCGCGTCCCATCGTGCGGGCGGACTTCGATCGCACGGCAAACGGCCAGAAAATGGGCGTGACGCCGCAGAAGGACATCGCTCCGCCGTGGGTGCCGCTCTTGCGCGGTTGTGATCAGGATGCAGCGTCGTGTCCGTAGCCGTCTCGCGTCTCATCATCCGCTCGATTTTCTCCTCCGTTCCTCCATGCGTCGCTCCCGCCTTCGCGGATTCACCCTCATCGAGCTCATCATCACGATCGCCATTCTCGCGATCCTGGTGGTCGCGGTCTTCGCGTTCCTCGATCCTGCGGGACGGTTGCAACGGAGTAGGGAGGTGAAGCATCTGCAGGATGCCGCGCAGATTCAGAAAGCGATTGAGCTCTTCATCGGCGACACGCTCATGACGCAGGCGAAAGCGCCGCCGCCCGCCGGTACGTTCAAGAAGAGGAATATCTGCGCGCAGGGCATCGATCCTCTTGCCGAAGGTATCCAGTGCATCAATCTCGATTCGCTCGTAGCGGGCGGCTATCTGCCGAAGATCGCATCGATTGCCATCGATGGGCTTGATCCGCGCCTGAGCGGATTCTCGATCCATCCCAAGGGACAGACGCTCGAAGTGAAGCCGTATCCTTCACTGTCGCATGCGTTGTCTTTTCCGAATGCTTCCGCCATCGCGACCGTGGCGCACGCAGACGGGGCCGGATTTGATTTGCGGCATAATCAACCGTTCTCACTTGCGATGTGGTTGAGAATCAATTCTTCCGCCCAAGACTCCGTAACATACGAGGTCATGCGAAAAAAGAACGGCCCGGCTATGGGATCAGGCAATCCGGGCTTTATGATGCAGTACGCAGTTCTTCCCGACTTTCCACCTTCAAAAAAATTAGAGATTTACTTTATTTTCTGTACGAATAATTCGTCGTTTTGCACGGGGAAACGTTATTCGAAAGTTAATCCTCCTTTTGGTACATACCTGCCGGTCATTGTGACGTTTGATGCGAATGGCATCGGTTGGAATTCTTTCAAGATGTATGTCCAAAATGAACAGCAAACTCTCGGTTTTGGCACGAACATCATCAACGGTGTTCAGTCTGCCGCAAATCAAGAGCCACTTACTTTCGGCGGTTTCCACCAGGGTGCACTCGATGAAGTACGGTTCTACAACCGCGTCCTCACCGCCGATGAGAGAGCCATGCTCAGTGATCTTGATCCGGATAATGACGATGACGTACCCGGTCTGACTTCATACTGGGCATTCGATCATCTTCCCGGAAGCACGATTGCCGAGGAGACCGTCGGAGGACATGACGCGCAAGTCAACGGTGCACAGTTCATCGGTCCTCCTCCGAGTACCAATCTTGCGCCACCGTTCCAGTAGGAGTTTGCCGCGTCCGCGTGCTCATGCTTCAATGGGAGAAACTCCCCCCGTTTGCTTCATGGTGTCCGGCAAGGTTCCTCCCCGCAAAAAAATCGCGACCAAGAAGCGCCGCGGTATGACGCTCGTGGAAATCACGCTGACGCTCACGATTGTCGCGCTACTTGCGGGCGTCGTGTTCCTGGCGATCGATCCCGCTGCGCGCCTGCAGGAATCGCGCTACGCGCGGGCGCTCAGCGAAGCGAAGGAGATCGAGAAAGCGATCCACCTGTTTGCGAACGACGTACAGGAGGAGCCGGGCTGGCAGCCCGACGTGTCGATTCCGTTCCAGGGGCGCATGAGCAGGATGAACATCTGCATGCCGGGCATCGCGAGCAACATCACGCCCGACTACTGCGTGAACCTCGATGAACTTGTGGACGAGGGATTCCTCCCGCAGATGCCGATCTATGAAGATCCCGACGGACGCGAACCCAATGTGACGGGCTTCTCGGTATATGCCCACGGCGGATTCTGGGAAGTGCTGCCGGGGCAGGTCTTCGTGCCGCGCTCGCTCAATTTCGACGGGACGGATGACTACGTCTGGACGCAGATACCCGCGGGATACACCGGTCTCGATATGAACGGACCCGGAGCGATTTCGCTCTGGGTGAAGCCTCTTGGAGATCAGCCGAACTATGCGGGACTCGTGCTGAAGGCGGGTGCAGGGAGTCAGAATGCGGGTATCATGAACTACCACATCCATGCCAACTACTTTGACGGCACGTGGCCGAATCCAAGTTGTGATCCCGCGTGCGCTCCAAACTGCACCGATGAGTGCAGCCTTCCCCGCTGCTGCGTTTCCGGAGGCTCCCCGCCGGGTTGCACCACGGTCACCGACCCTACGAACGGCGTCAGCTGCATGTCGAACGATCCGCTGCGTGCCGGAGGATATACGCCTCAGGGTGCATGGAATCATCAGGCGAGATTCGGTCTTGCGCAAAATAAATGGCAACTGATTGTTTTTACGTGGAATACAGAGAAAGTACTCGTCTATCAGTATGTTGAGGGGGAGGCGGCACCCCGCGAGCGGTCGTTTGATAATCCCCCTGACGGTCGTCTGCCCGCGCCTCTTCCCGGACAACATCTGTACATCGGTGCACGTGATGCTACCGCCCCCACTGCGAGGTACTTCAGAGGCATCCTCGACGACGTACGTCTCTATGACCGGTACCTCAAACGTGAAGAAGTGGTGGCCATGACGAACGGCACGCTGGAGGACGATCCCATCGCATCGCTCAAGCAGCAGTTCATGTTCAACGATCATCCGGCGCGTCCCATCGTGCGGGCGGACTTCGATCGCACGGCAAACGGCCAGAAAATGGGCGTGACGCCGCAGAAGGACATCGCTCCGCCGTGGGTGCCGCTCTTGCGCGGTTGTGATCAGGATGCAGCGTCGTGTCCGTAGCCGTCTCGCGTCTCATCATCCGCTCGATTTTCTCCTCCGTTCCTCCATGCGTCGCTCCCGCCTTCGCGGCTTCACCCTCATCGAACTCGTCATCACGGTCGGGGTCATCCTCATTCTCGCGGGTGCGGTGTTCGCGGCGGTCGATCCTCTCAAGCGCGTCGCGCAGGCGAGAAACGCACGCAGGTTGCAGGACAGCGAAGCGCTGGCGTCGGCCATGCTCGACCGCGGCGTCAGAAATCTTCCCGTTTCGGTCGATACCGACCCCGCGACGTGGCAGATGCTCGGCATTGCCCTGTTCGGATGTGACCGCGCATGTGATGACGTGACGACGGAGAGCGCGTGCCTCGACCTCTCTTCCGAGATGGTGAGCGGCGGACAACTGTCGGCGATGCCGTTCGATCCCGACATCGATGTATCGGGCGGCGTCACGGGCTATGCCGCCAATCGCATCGGCGGCAGTTTCGTGGTACGCGCATGCCTCGCCGAACCCGACGGTCCGCGCGGGAGCGGGGATGCTCCGCTTCTGGAAGTTGCGAGATGACAGACCTTTGCATGTTTCCTCCGAAGCGCTCGTTATGCTTCAATAGAGCGAGATGACTTTGCGATCCCTCCCGCGCGTCCGGCCCGGCATTACGCTCGCCGAGATTACTCTGACCGTGACGATCATCTTCGTCGTGTCGGCCGCCGTCTTTGCCGCGGTCGATCCGCTCCGTCGACTCGCCCAAACGAGAAACGCGAGCAGGATGCAGGACATCAATGCCATCGCCACGGCGGCTTCCCTGCGGATCGTGCGTAACGAACCGCTCGCCGTCGATACGAACCCCGCGACGTGGCAGATGCTCGGCATCGCGCTCTTCGGATGTGACATGGAATGCGCGGGCGTCACCACCGAAAGTGCATGTCTCAATCTTCCGGATATTCTCGGAGCAGGCTACCTCCCCGAGATGCCGTTCGATCCGGACAGTGACGAGAGCACGGGCGTCACCGGCTATGCCATTAACCGCGTCGGCGGCAGCGTGAGCGTTCGTGCGTGCCTGGCGGAAGGAGAAGGTCCGCGCGGAGGAGGAGAGCCGCCCCTTTTGGACATCGCCCGCTAGACGCTTTGCACTTTCCCGTTTCTCGTTCCACAATGAAGCCTATGGCACGACGAATCGAGCCAAGACCGGGCTTCACGATGATCGAACTCATCATCGTTATCGCCATCATCGCGGTGATCGTCTCCACGGTGTTCGTCGCGCTCGATCCCGCCGGCAGATTGGAGCAGGCGCACCTCACGAGCATGAACAGGGATATGCAGCAGTTGCAGAAGGCGATTGAGCTCTACATCGCCGATCACCAGCAGTTTCCGTCCGCCCAAACTCCGCCCGACCATTTTCTGTCGCGCCAGCCGGTGTGCAAGTACGGCGTCACGGCCGCATGCATGAATCTCGATCCGCTCATCGACGGCGGTTACATGCCGATGCTTCCGCAGGGACGTGACGTGTCCGAAAGCGCCGACCACATCGGCTATGCCGTGTATATGGAAGGTGCTCATCCTCATGTCACCGCGCCCTCACGGCCTCACGCACTCGATCTGAGTGGGATCTCATATTTTTCAGTTCCAGATGCGGACGGAGCGGGGAGTGATCTTTCTGCAGCTCAGCCCTTCACCATTTCCGCATGGATCAAACCGTTTTCCAACCCTTCCCCGGTTACCTACTTCGTGAAGAGAGACGACCCTCCGGAGAGGGGATACATCCTGTACGCGTTTTTCAACGGCGTCACTACCGTCATTCGTTTTCAGATGTCGACGGATGGCAGCAATTACCGCCGCGTCACGCGTACGGGCGCGTTGCCGCTCAACACCTATTCGCATGTCGCCGTCACGTACGATCCCGGCACATCGTCCTTGAAGATGTACGTGAACGGAGCGGAGGAAGGAGTCGCGACTACGAACGGTATTCTCGGCACGATTGCAAGCAGCCAGAGTTTCACTTTTCCCTTTGACGGCCTTCTCGATGACGTCCGCATCTTCGACGCCGCCCTCTCTGCCGTTGAGATTGCGACGCTATACGGCGGCGGGGATGTTGCCGGGGCCGTCAATCACTGGGCCTTCGATGAAGGTGGCCCCATTGAAGGCGGCAACTACGCGATTGATTACGGCGAAGGTGAAGAGCACACCGCGCTCACCGGCCCTCTCTGGACCGAAGACGTCGCGCCGCCGTGGGCGGAATAACTACCGCTTCAGAGCATCCGTGAGTGCTGCGATGTCGATGCGTTCCTGCGTGAGGGTATCGCGGTCGCGGATAGTGACCGTGTCCTTCGCGCCCTGCTTGTCGTCTTCCCCGAGCGTGCCGAAGTCCACCGTGATGCAGCGCGGCGTGCCGATCTCATCTTGCCGTCTGTAGCGCTTGCCGATGGAACCCGTGACGTCGAAATCCACGACCAGATCCGTTTCGGCGGCAAGTCGCGCGTGCACTTCCCGCGCTTTGGCGATCAGGTGTTCTTTCTTACTCAGCGGCAGAATGGCCGCGTCGAACGGCGCAAGATCCTTGTGGAACTTCATGACGGTCCGCGTATCGCCGTTCTCCATCTTCTCTTCCGTGTACGCTTCCAGCAGGAACGTGAGTACCGTGCGGTCGCATCCGAAACTCGGTTCCACCACGTACGGAAGGAACTTCTTCTTCGGATCGTCGGGATCGGTGTAGCTCAAATCCTGCTTGCTGTGCTCCTGATGTTGCTTCAAGTCGAAGTCGCCGCGATTCGCCAGTCCGAAGAGTTCGCCCCATCCCCACGGGAACGCGTACTCGATGTCGATGGTCTTCGAGCTGTAGTGCGAGAGTTCGTCTTTGCCGTGCTCGCGTACGCGTAACCTGTCGGCTCCGATGCCGAGCCCCGTGTACCAGTCCCACACCTGCGTACGCCACTGTTCGAAGTGCGCATCTTCGGTTCCCGGCTCCACGAAGTACTCGATTTCCATCTGCTCGAATTCGCGCGTGCGGAAGGTGAAGTTGCCCGGCGTGATTTCGTTGCGGAAGGCTTTGCCGATTTGTCCCACCCCGAACGGCAGGCGCAGACGCATGGTATCGAGAATGTGCTTGAAGTTGACGAAGATGCCCTGTGCCGTTTCCGGCCGCAGGTAGATGTCGGCGCCTTCGCCCTCGATGACGCCCTGTTGCGTCTTGAACATGAGGTTGAATCTCTTCGCGGCGGTCCAGTCGATCTTGCCGCACGCGGGGCAGGGGATCTTCTCCGCCGTGAGCATCGGTTGCACTTGTTCGATCGTGAGCACCGCGGCGGCCTCCACGCCGAGTTTCTCCTCCAGGAGCTTATCGCCCCGGAACCGTTCCTTGCACTTCTTGCAATCCACGAGGGGATCGGCGAACGACCCGACGTGACCGCTGGCTTCCCAGACCTTCGGATTCATGAGGATCGCGGCGTCGCATCCCACCATGTCCGCGCGCTTGTGCACGAACGTCTTCCACCAGTGACGCTTCACGCGGTTCTTCAGTTCCGCGCCGAGGGGACCGTAGTCCCACGTATTTGCAAGACCCCCGTAGATGTCCGAACCGGGAAAGATGAAGCCCCTGCGCTTGCAGAGGGAAACGATCGTGTCGAGGGAATCCGCAGGCATGCGGGCAGCTTACAGCTCCCGGCCCGAAGACTCCAGACGCAAGACTCCGCTTTGCCTTCCGCTCCTTCCGGTACGCGAAAGAATGATCTTTCTGCTGTTCATGAAGCCGAAATTCTGCTATACTATGGAGATTTCATGCGTCGCGTCGCAGCCGTCCTCGCAGGCATCGCGTTTCTGGCTCTTCCGGGGCTTGCCTCCGCGCAGCAGTCCGCATTGGATTCGTCGATTGCGCTCGCGCCCGAGAGCGGGGGAGGGTCGCTGGCCGTGTTCCTGTTCGGCCTCGCCGTCATCATCACCATTTTTCTCGTGAGGGTGTGGACGGGAATCTTGAACGTCTCGTCCGTCTACAACACCGAATCGCTCGCTCTCGTCGAACGCGAACATCCGTACCTTCCCGAACCGAGCATCATCGTCGGGACGATTCTCGTTACGGCGGCGCTCGTCGTACTCTCCGCCGATACGTTCGGGGAAGCGCTGCCGCTCAATGCGCTCTTCAAGAACTCCACGCTCCTGCACCGCATCATCACGATCGTGCTCGCCATCGCGGCCTTCGGCGTGTTCGACAGCTCCCGCTTTCACAAGCGTACGAAACGCAATCCCTACCTGTTTGCATTCGTCATCGGCACCATCGCGACGTGGGTGCTGATCGGCTTCAGCTTCGCCTTCTTCAGTCCGGACATTCGTCAGGACCCGTTCCTCATGGCGCTCGGCATCACCGTGACGGTCGCCGGATGGCGGTTTCTGTTCGGTCCGTGGGAGCCGCGCATCAAGGCCACGGTGCTCGGGACATTCATCTTCTGGGTGAGCTATACGATGCTGCAGGGAAGCACGCGTGAAGAGCTGTCCGCCACGGGGCTCGCGTCGATCGTCGCCGTTATCCCGGCGGTGCTGTGGTGCAAGTTCTTCCTCTCCTACCACAAGCAGAAACTCTCCACGGTGATTCTGGCGTTCTTCGCGGGCATTCTCTCCGTTGCGCCGATTCTCTTCTACGACGCTCTCGCCAGGCGCGCCATCGAATTTGATTTCTTCCTCTTCCGGATCGTGCCGCAGCACTTCGGTTCCTCGGCCGAAACCTTCGTGCAGGAAAGCGTGCTGAGCGGGTTCACCGGGGTTTCCTCCGCGGTGCTCGTGACGCTCGTGACGTTCATCATCGTCGCGGTCATCGAGGAAGCGAGTAAATTCTGGGTGCTGAAGCGAAGCAGTCAGTCGTTCTTCGCCTCCATCGACGACGCGGTGCAGATGGCGATCGTGGTCGCAATCGGCTTTGCCTTCGCCGAGAACATCGTGAATCCCAACTACTTCGTCGGTTTCGTGCGCGACTACCTCATCCGTCCGGCTTCCCCGGACTGGGGGCAGTTCCTGGGCAACGTCTTCGGGCGCGCGGTGCTCACGAACATGGTGCACATCCTCTCGACGGGCGTCCTCGGTTACTACTTCGCCGTCGCGTACTTCGCCACGCCCGTCATGCGACGGCAGGCGGAAGAAGGCAAGCGCCACCCTCTGCTCCAGTGGCTGCACTCCTTCCTCTCCCTCAATCCGAAGGACGTGTTCAAGCGCGAGAAGATCGTTCTCGGCCTCCTGGCCGCGATCGTGCTGCACGGCGCGTTCAACTTCATCGTGTCGATCCCGTCGGTGCTGCCGGGTAATCCCGCGACGCTCGGGGCGCTTCTCGGCTCTTCGGACGACTCGTTCCTCCATGCCGTTTCCATCGTTCTCGTGCCCGCTCTCCTCTACGTCGTGGGCGGAACGTGGCTTCTGTCGTACCTGTTGATGCGCAAAGAAGACTTGAAGGAATTCGGACGGAAAGTGGAATCGGAAACGTTTGTCACCATCGAACCTTCGACGTAAGATTCCAGCCTTACGTATGACGTTTGTTCGCTTTTTCCCCGTACCATCGATGCACAAAGTCCGCCCCGCCCTTTTTTCCGTTGTCGCCGCAGCACTCCTGCTGTCGCCGTACACAGGCGCCGCCGCGCAGATCACGGATATCGTCGATACGCGGGTGAAGAGCGTCGAACGCGGCATGTTTCTGTCGTGGACGGTCAAGGCGCTCGGTATCGATACCCGGGACGAGGAGTGTACGTTGTCGTATCCCCGCGTTCCCCGCGCCATGCGCGGTACCCTGTGCGCGGCGCAGAGAGCGGGGGCGCTTGCGACTCTCGGCGACGATCTCCTGCTGGCACGCCCGCTCACGCGCGGCGAAGCACTCGTGATCGTCACGGCGTTCACCGCCGTCCGGGCGTCCGCCGATATTTCTGCCTACCGCGACGTGCGTGGCGAAGAGATGTCCAGAGCGGTGCGTAATGCCGTCGCCAACAGGTGGATGAATCCGCTTCAGTCCGGATACTTCGGCGTCACCCGCACGCTCGGCGGCACCGAGGCACTCGCTCTCCTTCAGGCCGTAACCGGCCAGACCTCCGGTCGCACCACCGTCCGGATTCAGGTGAATGACACGCCCGTCACCACCTCGACGAGCGGGCAGCAGTCGCAGCCGTTCCCGAAGGGGGACCTGTTGCAATCTGTCTGGCAGCTCATCCAGCGGGATTACCTTCGCACGGGTGGGCTCGATGCGGCCGAAGCAGGATACAAGGCGATCGAGGGACTGGTACAGGGACTCGGCGACCCCTACTCCACCTTCTTCCGTCCCGTCGACGCAAGTCAGTTCCAGACGCAAATTCAGGGAGAACTGACCGGCATCGGCGCTCACGTGGAGGAGAAATCGGGCGTCATCACGGTCGTCGCACCTCTGCCGAATTCTCCCGCCCAGAAGGCCGGACTCAAGCCCGGGGATGAAATCATCAAGGCGGACGGTACGTCGCTCACCGGCCTCGGCCTGACGAAAGCGGTCAGCTACATCCGTGGAGAAAAGGGCACGAGCGTCGTGCTCACGGTCCGCCGCGACGGACGTGAACTGACGATTACCGTCACGCGCGATACCATTACGATTCCCGAGGTCGAAGTGACCTGGGAGGGGAGCATTGCCGTCGTGAAAGTCGTCCAGTTCGGCGAAACCACGAACAGGGAAATCAGGAGCGTGTTCCGCAGAATTATGGACGAGGGCGATCCCCGCGGGATCGTGCTGGATCTGCGCAACAATCCGGGCGGTCTTCTGAATGCGTCCAACGTGCTTGCGAGCGTGTTCCTGCCGAAGGGCAGCATCGTCGCGCAGGTGAAGGGACGCGAACGGGGAACCGAGGAGAAGACGTGGGACGATCCGGTCGTTCCGGAGTCCGTAAAGCTTTCGGTCCTCGTCAACGGCGGATCGGCGAGCGCTTCGGAGATCGTCGCCGGGGCTCTGCAGGATTACAAACGCGCGGTGCTCGTCGGTACGCAGACCTTCGGCAAGGGGACCGTGCAGGAGTTGCTCTCCTTCCGCACCGGCGAAGCGTTGAAGCTCACCGTTGCCGAGTGGCTGACGCCGTTCGGACGTACCATCGAGGGCACGGGTCTGACGCCCGATCTCCTCGTGGAGGACGAAGAACGCCAGATGAGCAGGGCGCTCAACGAGGTACGATAAAGACACGCCATGTGTTTTTCCGCCTCGTTGTGACTCACATGTTGGAGTAAAACTGTTTCTTTCTGTTTGCCCTGCGGTGCTCCTCGCGCTTGAGCGCGCGAAGGCGACGAAGCCGGGACGTCGGCTTCTTCTTGAAGGTGCGTCGTTCGCGCAGCATCTTGATGAAGCGTGCGTTCTGGACTTGCGACTTGAACCGCTGTTGCAAGCGGTCTGTCGACTCTTCGCCGCGTTTGATGGCGTAGACTGCCATGGAAAAGCTGAGGAAGCCTACGCGTTTTCCGTCCGGTTTGCAACCCTCGGCTACAACTTCAGCAGGTCTGGCCAGGGGAGAAGCGGTTTCACCCCGGTTTCCTCACGCTCTTGTTCCAGCGCCTCGATGACGCGCTTGGCAAGCTGCACGTTGGTGATGAGGGGAATGCCCCTGTCGATCGCGAGCCGGCGGATGAAATAGCCGTCGGTCTTCTCGCCGGAGGAGCGCTGCTTCGGAATGTTGATGACCATGTCGATGCGCTTGCTTTCCAGATACTCGCGGATGTTCGGACTGCGTGGTTCGGATACCTTGTAGAGCAGTGCCGTCTTGAGACCCCGCGACGAGAGGAATTCGTGCGTTTTCTCGGTTGCGAAGATCGAGAATCCCATGTCCTGCAAGGTACGAACGGCAGGGAGCATGTCGATTTTGTCCTCGATTCTGCCGATGGTGAGAAGAACATTCTTCTTCGGCGCGCGGAATCCGATCGCTTTCAACGAGAGGAGCAGGGCTTCCTCCATGTCGTTGCCGAAGCATGCGACTTCGCCGGTACTTGCCATTTCCACGGACAAGCGCGGGTCCGCTCCTTTCAATCTGCTGAAGCTGAATTGCGCGGCCTTCACGCCGACGTGATCCAGATCGATGGTCTGGTAGCGCGCGGAAGTATCGGCTCTTCGCAGCAGAGCCTGCAATGCAATCTTCGCGAAGTTGATGCCGGTCACCTTGCTTGCGAACGGGAAGGAACGGCTGGCCCGCAGGTTGCACTCGATCACCTTCAGGCGGTTGTTCTTCGCCAGAAACTGCATGTTGAAGGGTCCGGAGATCGCGAGGCCGCTCGCGATCTTCTTCGCGATCTTCTTGATCTGACGGAGTGTTTCCAAATTCACGCGCTGCGGAGGAAGCACGATCGTCGCGTCGCCGGAGTGCACGCCCGCATGTTCCACGTGTTCGCCGATGGCATAGAGCAGGAGTTCGCCGTCCTGCGCGACGCCGTCGATTTCGATTTCCTTGGCGTCCTGCTCGAATTTGGAGACCACCACGGGTACGTCTCCCGAGAGATCGGTGGCGATGTCCAGATAGTTCTCCAAGTCATCTTCCGAGTGCACCACGGCCATCGCCGCGCCCGAAAGTACGTAACTGGGGCGCACGATCACGGGGTAGCCCACGCTTGATGCGAACTGACGCGCCGACTTCACGTCTCCGAACTCCCTCCATTCCGGCTGATCGACTGCCAGCTCATCCAGAAGCGCGCTGAACTTATGGCGATCTTCCGCGCGATCGATATTCTTGGGGTCGGTGCCCATCACGGGCACTCCTTCACGGGCGAGTTTGGGTGCCAGGGAATTCGGAATCTGTCCTCCCATCGAAACGACGACGCCCTCCGGCCCGAAGAGTTCCACGATATCGAGAATGCGTTCGAGCGTGAGTTCGTCGAAGAACAGCTCATCGCATTCGTCGTAGTCGGTACTCACCGTTTCGGGATTCGCGTTGACCATGGCGACCGTATAGCCCTGGTCCTGCAGTTCGTGGACCGCTTGCACGCAGCACCAATCGAATTCCACGGACGAACCGATGGAGTACGGACCGCCGCCGATCACAAGCGCCCGCTTCGCGCCGTCGTCTTTCGCGAACGTCACGTCGTCTTCGCTGCCGCCGTACGTGCAGAACAGGTAGTTCGTATGCGCGGGGAATTCACCCGCGAGGGTGTCGATCTGCTTCAGGGCGGGACGGATGCCGTACGAGAGCCGCGTCGTGCGGACCTCCTCCTCTTTTCCTCCTCTGACCGTCGCGATTCCCTTGTCCGAGAATCCCGCTTTCTTGGCGGCGCGGAGGACATGTTCTTCCATCTCCTTTGATTTTCCCAGGAAGAGCGCATGTTCCAGGCTCGCGCAGTGCGCCATGCGACCGAGGAACCACTCGTCGATACCCGTGGCGATCGAGACTTCCTGGACCGACCAACCTTCGGAGAGCGCCTGCGCCACGTGGAAGATACGATGGGGCGTCGGCGACTTCACGGCGTTCGTGAGGTTCTTCTTCGGAATTTTCTTCTTGAGAGGGTAGAGGCCTTCGGCGCCGATGTTGAGCATGCGCAGTCCTTTCTGCAGTGCTTCTTCGAACGTACGCCCGAGAGCCATGACCTCGCCTACGGATTTCATTTCGCTCGTGACGGCGTCGGAGACGAAGTTGAATTTCTGCAGGTCCCAGCGGGGAATCTTCACCGCGACGTAGTCCAGGGAAGGCTCGAAATCCGCGCTCGTGGTGCGCGTGATGGAATTGCGAAGATCCGGCAGCGCGTACCCGAGCGCGAGCTTTGCGGCGATGAAGGCCAGCGGATACCCCGTCGCTTTCGACGCAAGTGCCGAGGAGCGGCTGAGGCGGGCGTTCACTTCGATCACGCGGTACGCGCGGCTGCGCGGATCGAGCGCGTACTGGATGTTGCACTCGCCGACGATCCCGAAGTGCCGGATGACCTTCAGGGCAATCGAACGGAGCATGTTGTAGTCCGTGTTATCAAGCGTCTGGCTCGGTGCCACGACGATCGACTCGCCCGTATGGATGCCGAGGGGATCGATGTTCTCCATGTTGCAGACGGTAATGCAGTTGTCGTAGGAGTCGCGGACCACTTCGTACTCGATTTCCTTCCAGCCGGTCAGGTCTTCCTCCACCAGGATTTGGGGCGATTCGACGAAGGCGTTCTTTGCGGTCTCCATTAATTCCTGCATCGTGCGTACGCGTCCGCTGCCTTTCCCTCCCAGCGCGAACGCGGCGCGGATGATCAGCGGAAAGCCGATGTCTTCGGCCGCCTTCTTCGTTTCCTCTTCGTTCGTGCAGGCGAAGGAACGGGGAACGCTCACGCCGAGCGTCACGAGTTCCTGGTTGAAGAGCGCGCGGTCTTCCGTTTTGCGGATGGCGTCCGTCGAGGTGCCGAGTACTTCGACGCCGTGCTTCTTGAGGATTCCCTTCTCCTCCAGCGCGAGTCCGCAGTTGAGCGCGGTCTGCCCGCCGAAGCTCAGCGCGATCGCGTCGGGTTTCTCGGCCTCGATGACGCGTTCCACCTGTTCCGCCGACACGGGCAGGAAGTACACCCTGTCGGCGATGCCCCAGCTGGTCTGATTCGTGGCGATGTTGGGATTCACGAGCACCACGCGCTTTCCCTCTTCCTTAAATGCTTTGATCGCCTGACTGCCGGAGTAGTCGAATTCGCCGGCTTCTCCGATTTTCAAAGCTCCGGAACCAAGCACGAGAATCGTGTGCATTTTCGAAAAACGATCCCTTCCGCCCTCAGGGGCGCCGGGTGCGCTTCGTTTCGTCTGAGCCTCCATGCTGATGCGGCAGGGTAGGGAAACCCGCCCACCCTTGCAAGCGTGTCGTATGACCAGACTTGAAAAACATTCACTCTATGTGCTGGATATCTTTTGAGAGAGGATACGAGAAAAAAGTATGGTATAATGGTCGGAAATCTCCATTCCGGATTCACACACACATCACTCACCACACACTATGACGATCCGTATCCGCTCCGTGCGCATGTACCCTGCGCTCATCACGCTGCTCTCCTGCGTGCTGAGCGTTCTTCCTCTCGACAGTGGACAGGCGCAGGCACAGGGCGCATACGAACAGGAATTCGTCATCACGGCGTACTACTCGCCGCTGCCGGATCAGTGCTGCTATATCGAGGGCGATTACATCGCCGAGAAGATCATGAACGGCCAGGGAATCAGCGGTGCGGACGGCACCGCGGTGTACCCCGGCATGATCGCCGCTCCGAAAAGCTACGCCTTCGGCACGCGCATCGAGCTCCCCGGCGTCGCCATCGGCACCGTCCATGATCGCGGCGGTGCGATTATCGAGCTCGGCGACGGTGCCCATCGCCTCGATTTGTGGATGGGGCACGGCGAGGAGGGACTTGCCCGTGCGTTGGCATGGGGCGTGCGGCGCGTGCGCGGCATCGTGTACCCTCCCGGTTCCGCCATGCCGCAGGAATCCTTCGCTCTGGCCGATTTTGAAGCGCCTCGTTCCGTACTCGCCCGCGCCCCCAAGGCGGAGAAGAATTTTCTCCTGGCACAGAGTGAGCTTGGCGATATCTCTTCCGCGGTGCCGCTCCTTCAGGAATCGCTTCGCGTACTCGGATATTTCGACCATGCGGTCACCACGCTCTTCGGTCCCGTGACGCAGGAATCCCTCGCCCGTTTCCAGAGTGATCATGGCATCGCCGGAGACGGTACCGTTGCCGACGACGACACCAGGTCGGCCTTGCTCGCGGCGGGCACCCTCACGGAGGAGTATCTTCCGCTCCTTGCCGTGCATCTTTCGCAGGGCATGCAGGGCGGCGATATTCGCCAGGCACAGAAACTCCTGCGTTTCATCGGAGCGTACCGGGGCCGAACCGACGGAAACTTTGACGGAGAGATGGCATCGCAGGTGCTTGCCTTCCAGGTGTCGCAGGGAATCGTGGGAGGTGCCGGAGATCTCGGTGCGGGACGCATCGGCCCCCAGACGCGTGCGGCGATTCTCGCGGCGTGGAAGGGAAAGGAATTCGCCCGACGCAGGGAGCTCTACCTCGATAAAATACACGTAGCGCGCGAAATCGATGCTCTCCTGCCGGAAACGACGATCGTCCGCGGTACGTCGGGCGAGAGCGTGCGTTCCGTCCAGCGCCTTCTGGCCGATCTGGGCTACTTCCCGGCGCAGGCAGTCAACGGCGTCTTCGGCCCTCAAACCGAAGAATCGCTGCGCCGCTACCAGATCGAGCGCGGCATCATCGACGGTCACGCTTCCTTCGGTGCCGGCGTCATGGGCCCCGCGACGCGTCTTGCGCTCTCGCTCGATGCGACGGAGGCTCTGTGGAGTCGGGTGCGCGAGCAGGGGAGAGAAGCATTCTAAAAATAACAAATAACAAATAACAAATAAGAAATAAGAAATAAGAAATAAGAAAACGTTTTTTATTTTTTATTTTTCATTTATAATTTTCCTCCATGCATCGCTCTCTGCTCTTTGCGCTGCTTTGCGCTGTGTGCGTTCCCGTCGTCTCCGCGCAGGAAGCTCCTGCAGTGACGCGCAGGGAAGGATTCGTCCTGCTGTGGGAGGCGATCCGGAGGCCTGCGTACGACGTTCGCAATCCGCACTTCGGCGATGTAACGCCGGAATCCCAAGGGTATCGCGAAATCCAGTACGCCGCGGCACGCGGACTCCTGGATGACGACGAAGACCGCTTCCGACCCGAAGAGCCGCTGACGATCGAGGATGCGCTCCTGTGGCTCTTCCGCACGCGCAACGTCGAGCCGCTCGACTTCGAAGCGGGAACCGGCCTCATGGACATCATCGAACGCGATCAGCTGCCCCTCGTGCTTGCGCGTTACCCCATTGCATCCCTTGCAAATCCACAGGCGACGCTCACGTCCGCAGAGCTCTCGGACCTCATGCGCTCCTTCGATCTCCGGCTGGTGGAGGAGGAGCATGAGATCAGCTCGTACTCCGAGAAATTCCACGGCAAAGGCACGGCCTTCGGCGAAACCTTCGACATGCACGCCATGACGGCCGCGCACCGCACGTTCCCGCACAACACCATGGTGCGCGTGACGAATGTCGCGAACGGCAAAAGCGTGACCGTGCGCATCAACGACCGAGGTCCGTTCGTGTTCGGCCGCAACATGGACCTGAGTCTCGCCGCGTTTCTGGCCATTGAGGAACGTTCCAAGGGCATCGCGCAGGCGCGATTCGAACGGCTCGGCGATGTCAGCCTCGTGAATCTCTGTGAAGATGACAGACGACGGCGTCGCATCACTTCCTCGCTCTTCCTCACTCCCGGCGTGCCCTGGACCATGACGCTCGGCTCGCCCCTCACGCTGCGCGCCGACGACTACTTCGTCGTGCGGTCGGTGCGCTTTCCGGACGGATTCGTCCAGCGCGAAGAGCAGTGGATCGGCCCCGATGAGTTCTACCGATTCAATCCCGACATCCCCGGAACGTACACGTTCCTCCTGTCGTCCAAGGACGGAAAAGATCGCACCTTCGACATGCAGGCCATGCATTGTGAATAGATCCGCTATCTTGCGCGTTCCAGTCTGACGAGCCTCTTCTCATGATCGCTGACTTTCGCGCGGAGATGGGAGTCTTCATCACGCTGCATGCCTCTGACGTCATGCACGAGTTGCTCCGCCACGACCTCGAAGTGTCGTTTCGTGTCTTCGGTACGGCGATCCATTTCTTCAAAGATCTCCTCCTTCATTTCTTTCATTTCTTCCCGCAACTTTCCCGTTTCCACCGTGATGCGCTCTGCAAGTCCGACAAAGTTGAGAGCGGTTTCTTTCTTGAAGTTTCGTAGGTCGTCTTTGAGTAATGAAACATCGGTCTTCAACTTTGAAAGATCAACTTTCAGTATTTCTACGTCATCCTTTAACACGGATACGTCAGTGTTAAGAACGGAGACATCCTTCCTCAGGATAATGACATCCTCTTTCAAGATGGTAATATCCTGCTTCATCGGCGCCGCTTCCTTCCTCAGCAGGACGCGCACATTCGCGATGGTCGTCGTTCTTTGATCTTCTTTTCTCATCATGGGTATCTGATCGTAGATCATCCGAAGACATGCGAAAAGATGCACTTCTCCGCTTCGTTAAAGCAGTACGAGAAGAATGCGTTGTGGCAAAAGGAGGAACTTGTGACGAAGGCAAAAAAAGAACCCCGCACGTGCGGGGTTCTTTTGAGAGTACTTCCGGAGATTAACGTGAGACTTCGACGGGGAGTTGAGGAGTGGTGTCAGGAGGAGTACCGAAAGAGCCACCTGCTCCTTCACCTTCCGGCGTACAAGCGCGGACCGTGAAGGCGCCGTTCGCGTAGTTCACAGCATACATAGTGTAATCGTCATCTCCGAGACTGGGATCAGAAGGGATACGTGGCAGATAATTTGGGACGAGTTCGGCGCTGAGTCCGGTTGCACAGTTTGCTGCCGTAGGAGCACCTCCGCAATAAGTGGCAATAGTGTATGGTGGATCGGTAATCGCACCGCCGCCATTATTGCATGTGCCGTCAGCCCCATCGCCGATCATCTCCCATGTGTTCGTATCACTATCGATATCGAGAGCATTGAAGATGTCGGTGTCGGTTTCACCGCCAACCTTCTCATCCGTCACATAGAGCTGCAACGCCTGTGCGATGGCCGTGATGTCGGTGCGGCGGGTGGAGTTACGGCTTGCGTTCAAACGCTTGACGGGGTCGAGCGCGACGAAGACCGCGGAGATGATGATCGCGATGATGGCGATCACGATGATAAGCTCGATGAGAGTGAAACCTCTCCTGAGAGCATGCGGACGTGACATAAAGAAGGGGGAACGGGGGATAAAAACCGGGGAAACAAAGGGTCATTGCGACCGTTGCCGCGAATTCTACAGGAGAAAGTCGATGAAAGGCAACTCATCATCGGGTCCCTGTTCTTCGGAGTGACACGCCACCAGTGCGGACTGCGGGCCGCCGACGATGACGTACGACGTGATGCCGTTCTCGGCAAAGCGCGGATCCGCCGGAAGCCGCGAAAGGTAGTTTCCCTCCACAAGCATGGAAAAATCGGCGCATCCGGTCACCGCTTCTTCCAGTGCGGGGCAGTCGGGAGGCGGATCGCAGGCAACCTCGCCGTCGGTGATCATAATCACGCTGTCGTCTTCGTAGAGCGGAATGGCGCCGTCTTCTTCATCGTACGTATAAAGGAAGAACGCCGTGGCAATCGCTTCCAGATCGGCGACGCGTCTCATGTTGCGCGAACGCCGCTGCTTCTCGAGCGGATCGAGCGCGAGCGTGATGGCGCTGAGCACGATGATGAGCACCGTGACCATGAACATCACCTCGATGAGCGTCACTCCCGGTCTGCGGCTCACGTGCATCATGATCAACGTCCGAAAATGATGTCTTCGGTCTCCCCGGTGCCGCCACGGCCTTCCGGCTCGGGATCGCACGCGCCGAGGGTGATGGTGCCGCGCAGTTCATCGAAGTTCACGAAGTAGCGCGTGTCGTCGATCGCCTCATCGCCCTTGCGAAGGGGATCTGCCGGCACCCTCTTGATATAGGGGAGAAGTTCCTCCAGCACATCGCCGTCCTGCGACAGCGCCACGAAGCAGTTGCTGATGTTCAGATCCTCACCCTCGCCCGGATCGAGCGCCTGCACGCCCGCGCACTGTACTTGGCCTTCGATGGGCGTCTCGTTACTGGCAATACACGTGAGGCCCTCCCTATTCTCGCCGATCAGTTGAATGCTGCTGGAGTCATCGTCCAGACAGCCCGGATCGTTTGTGTTACAGAAGTCGAGCGTATTGTCATGGTCTGCCTGATAGGCCTTGAAGGAGTCAAGTAGCACCGTCACGTCGATGCTCCTCCTGTTGTTGCGCGCCTGGTTTAAGCGACGCACGGGATCGATGGACGCGAAGACGGCGCTTGCGATGACGGCGATGATCGCCATCGTGATGATCATTTCGATGAGCGTGAGTCCGGGGCGTTGCGTGGGGAGAGGGGTCACGTGGGGAGAGGGGAGGGGAGAGGGGAAGTCAGGAGAATTTCGGCAGCGGCGACTTTGCCCCGTGCGCGGCGCTGACGCCGAGAGCGAAGGAGGTTGCAAGATTCTCAATGGGCAGGAATTCCGTGACGACGGCGGAGACGTTCTTCAGTCGCGATGCGTACGCCTCGAACATCTTCGATTCTTCGCCGAACACGACCATGCGCACGACGGTTTGGGCTTTTGCCTGCACGACGGGCGGAGTCGGCGCCGCGGACTCCTTCTCTTTCGCGGAGTCTTCCTCTTTCTTCTTCTCCTCTTTCTTCACATTCGCCTTGTCATCGTCTTTCGTATCCTTCTTCTTTGCGGGAGTTTTCACCGGTTCGGGCTTCTTCTCTTCGCGGAATTGCGCCGTGACTTTCGGCACCCAGGACTGGAGCGCTTCGCGCAGGGGAGCGGACGGATCGCCGCCGAAGAGCACGCGCTCGTCCACGACCGCGTTTCCGATGCAGAGGCTCACCACGGGCAGCGATGACGTCAGGTCCAGAATGAGCGAGTAGCGCTCGGGTCCCTTTTCGCCGAAGGCGAGGCGGCTCAAGGCATGTGTTTTTGGAATGCACTCGGGCGAGCCGAGACCCGCCTGTCTGCAGAGCGTCCTGTACGCCTGCAGCGTTTTCAGTTCCAGGGCGCTGACGTAGGTGTAGGCGGGATGAAAGGGCGACGCCGGAACGGAGTTCTGACGGAACGTCAGTTCCTCCGCGCGAAACGGAAGCCACTGCTCAAGCAGGTCCTTGACGGAGTTTTTTGCCTTGTTCGCGGACTTTGCATCGTCGATGAACGCCGAGTAACTGAGGGTGGCGGGAACCGACATGACGACCGGCAACTTTACGAACGCTTTTTTCTTCAGGCGCGCCATCGCTTTCTTCAGAGCCGCCGCGACTTCATCCGGCTTCATGATCACGCCCATCTTCACCGCGCCTTCGGGGAGTGCCTCCTGTTCGAACTGCCGTATGTCTTCCGAAGCCCCGCTCTTTCCGAACACCACGGCAAGCGCAACGGAGGTGTCGTGCACCGCCAGGCACAGGAGTCGCGACTTCTTTGCGAACAGACCGAACATACGCCCGCATTGTAGCAGTGAACGTGCGGGAAGGAAGAAGGCCGTCCTCTAGAAATCGCCGCACGGCAGGGGATCTGCCGTGATGAGCTGCATGTTGGGCACCACCAGATTCAGCACGAGGCACTTCTGCGCCTGTCTGTACGTTGCCTGCAGGCGGATGGCGAAGGTCGGAAGCCCCGCTCCCGGCACGCGCTCCACGCGCACGCGGCACGTTTGATCGTCGAGAAGAATCGTTTCCTCGCTCGACACGGCGTAGTTTGCATCGCGCGAAAGCCGCAGCAAGGCTTCTTCGCTGCAGCCGGCCAGCATGGTTTCGGCACGCTGGCCTTGCGCGATGTTCAGACTGACGTCCGCTTCGCCGCCCGCCCGCAAGGTGATGACGAACGAAATCAGCAAGGCGATGCTGCCGAGCACCATGACGGCGATGAGCGTGGTGAGGCCGGGGCGGACATGTCGCAACGTCATGAGCAAGGCGGAATACCGAGATTGTACTTCGCGCTCAGGTACGCCTCCACGGTACAGCGTTCGCCGTCGGAAAGACCGCGTCCGTAGATGATGATTTCGGACACGTCCATTGCATCGTATGAATTGGACACATGGCTGTCCGAGCCGATGGCATGCCTGAACGTATCGGGATTGTTTCCGATCAGCTGCCAATTGGCGGGGGTAATCGTTTGAGAAAATAATTTTTTGACTCCGTGTTTCCAGAGCGCGAGGACGAATCTGTCCGACGGTGAATCGTAGGTCGCCGTTCCGCCGAACAGATCCGTAGTGACGAGGCTGCCCCCACCACCAGGGAAATTGGTGCTTATCGCGGTGGAATGTCGCGTGGCTTGCCCGATTGAATTATAGGCCGATCGAAAGGTGTCAAAGAAGCTTAAGGTCGGGCTACTACCATAGCGCGCACCAAACGGTCGTTGTGTGCCTGTTACGGAGAGAGAAGCGAATTTCATCACGTAAAAGTAGGTGTACCCGTTCACGTAAGCACCTGTCATCTGATGCGTGAAGAGCACATCATTACTTCCATCGAAGCGAATAACGGGCAGCCCGTTCTGGCCGTTCGCAATGTAGGTGGGACGTTTTGTGGCAACGGATTGGGAGGCGGGGTACTTCTCTCCCGTTTTCTTCTGATCGAGCCAGGTATCCACCGCGTTGCCGTTCTGAGCGGGATTTCCTCCGCTCATGGCGCCCGATCCCGCGATGAGCCACAACTTGAGGTCGGAGAAGATGCCGGCGTCGAAGGGCGGCGGATCGCCGACACGGGCCCATGTATTGCCGAGTACAACGCCATTGGGCCGAAGCGTAGTCGTTTTGTTTCCATTGTCATATTCCAAAACGACTTCAATGGCAGAAATCTTCACGGAGGCGAACGAGCCTTGACTGATACTTTCCAGATCGAGTCTGGCGGCATCCCATGTACTTTTGGTGTTTGCAGATCCAATAATCGGAAGCTCCGTCTGCCAGTAGCGCCAATCTGTATCGTGAATACTCGATACCATCGTACTCGAGGTAAGAGGCTCGGAAGACGAATCTACAAGGGAAATAAAGAAGCCGGATGTATTTGTACCTTCGCTTTCGGTTTCATTCAGCCGATAGGAAGCGCGAACGGTAACCCTTGTCGCTGCATCAAAATCACTTGGAGTATTGGTTAGCTCGAATTCTCCTGCTTTATCTTCAACGGCGCTACATGCTCGAATGTAATCGGAAATGTCTGTTGTGAATGTGGAAGATCCTTCAATAAATTCATCGTCAATAGATTTGTGTAAGTCACATGCCGCAGGATCCCACTCCTGCTCTTGGCATGGAGGATCGGCATCACATTGCTGGACATGGATCGGTTCTTCGGGAGCAGCAGAGCTCGCCGCGCTCGTACTGCCGCCCGTCGGCGGTTCGAAGAACTCCGCTCCGCTGCATGCGGCGGCACCGCCCGCGAAGACCACAACGCGATGTGCGCCCGTATCGCTGACGAAGAGACGTTGGTTGAGAGAATCGAAGGCGATCTCAGTAGGCGCGCTTAACGAAGATGCAGATGGCGCCGGTTCTCCGGACTGACCGAAGACATTAAGCGCTTCCATGGCATTGTTGTTTGTCGGATTTTTGAGCGAATCAGTGTCTGCGGGAAAAGAGAGAACGCGGCTTGCATCGCTGACAAGGAGGCGATCATTCCCGGAGTCGAAGGCGATGCCGGTCGGGGAATTGACCCGTGAGGGCACGTGAGGATGAGTCTGCGATGTGACGACGAAGCCCGCGGAATCGATCTCGGTTTTTGTGCCAATCGATGTGAGATCATACGCCACGACTTTGTTGCCATTGAAAGAAGTGACAAACAGATGCGTATCGCTCACTGCGACTCCTTGAGGGAGGTGGAGATGTGACGAAGAATTGTCAGTGAACGAATCCTGGCCGAAGACGATATCCGCTTCATCGCCGATGGCACTCTCGAATGCGTAGTCGTCCGTCAGCCGGAACCCCAGAACCCGATTGTTCGAAGAATCCGCGACGAATGCGTACTTGTTCGCATAGTCGAACACGATGTCGGTCGGTTGGGAGAAGGACGTTGGCGAGGTGCCGTTTCCGCCGGAGGAAAAATTCGGTTGACCGATGACGATGTCGGCCGTGCGCCTCGCTACGCCTTGTTGGTCAAGGTCATAGCCGACGATTCTGTTCGTATTGGAATCCGCCACGAACAAGTGGTTCGTGTGCGTGTTATAGGCAATGCCATTGACACCGGAGAAGCCGATGCTGGTTGCGCTCGTCGGAGACAGCGCCGTCGTCGTGAAGTTCGGCTGGCCGAACACCCCGGAAGCGTTGTACTGCTGCACTGCGCCGTCGTCGGCCACTGCGAATTCCAGCACCCGGCTGTTGGAGGTATCCGCGACGAAGAGCCGTCCGTTTAACTCATCGATTTCCACTCCCCGTGGCCCGTCGAATCCGCCTGCGTTTGCCGTCAGGTTCTGTCCGTTATTCTTGTCCCCCGACTCAAAGTCGGGAACGCCGATGCCGTTGACGGTCTCGAATTGTCCGAAGACATCCGATGCCGCCTGGTTATCGGCGAAGCATCCGCTGTTCTCGCACACCGGGAATCCCGTCGGACAGAAGCTGAGGTAACTGGGGCAGCAGAAGCCGGCAAGTTCGTTCTTTGGACGCAGCGTAACCGCGGAGCGGATTTCCCAGGTGAACTGGTCACGCAGATTTTCGGAAGGGGAATTGTCTTCTGCGACGATGCGAATCGAAATGACCGCGTCGCCGTTCTGGCCGCTCACGTCTCGAAATTCCAGCGTCGAGACGATGATGTTCTCCGGCGTCACGGCGACGGCGGAGAGCGACGGAGCGTCGTTCCTGTATTCCTGCGTGAAGAGCACGCCGTCCGACAGCCAGAAGCGCATGTAGGTACGCGGTGGTTCGCCCGGCGGAAGATTCTGATTCTGCGCCGCGTTCCACAGGCGGATATCGGAACCGGCTTCTCCGTACAGCGGCTCACCTTCCGGACTCATGATGGCGCCGCTCTCATACAGTTGCGCAAGCGCCGTGAACTGCTGAATGGCGCTGCGCACCGATTGCTGCACGTCCGTTTTCACGACGCCCGACCGTTCCGCTTGGCGCAGGCGCGACACGATATTCGTGAGACCCACGATGATGATGAGCGTAAGCGCCATGTACACGATGAGCTCGATGAGCGTATTGGCGCGCCGTTGATGAAGGAGGGGGAACATGAGCGTCAGTGGACGTAGGTCATGGTCACGCTTTGCAGCGAGAGCGGACAGTACTGCGAAGGATTGAAGAATGCCTTGAACTGGATGCAGCGCCCCGGCTGACCGCCGGAGAGTGCGGCGCCAAGATCGTGCCAGGCGTAGCTGTCATCATGGAACGGTACCGTCGACCACGAGCCGTCTTCGATGGACGAAGGATCGCCCGAACGGACGCGGATGTCGATGATGCCCAGTCCCTCCTGCGTGAATGCAAGGTGTCTCCACGCGAAATTCTCCGTGTCGTGTTCCTCGGGAGCGCAGCGCACGGGCGACGTGTACGAACCGTAGTCCGGGAAGCCCCACGGTTCGGCGGCGTCTTCGATCATGTAGAGGTTGCTCGTCACGTTGCCGGGGGAGCCGATCGCCGCGGCTTCACACCCGAAGAACAGACGGTCCTGCTCGTAGGCGATGCCGCGGCAGTTTGCGCCGTTCACGTTCTTGCCGTTTACGTCGGACATGTCGACCGTGACGGCGTTCTCTTCGTCATCTTCCATGTCGGCGAGCGTCGCTTTGTCGAGGAAGCGCAGGCGGTTCGCGCTCTCGCCCGTCACGGCGATCACCCATGGTTTGGAAGATACGGGCAATACGCGCGACACTTGGGCGCTTCCGGGGAATTCCCGTTCGGCGGTGCGGTCGAGTCGGGGGTAGTCCGCGCCGTTGTACTGCACGGTCGTGATCAAATACTTCACCAGTTCCGGCCCCGTGCCGGTATCGAGTCCCACATAGAGGCTGTCATCGACGACCGCAATGTCGAGGATCGGCTGCGTCTGTCCCGGTAGGTCGAGCGTGGTGAGCGTCTGGCCGCTTTCGCGGTCGAGAATGTAGATGCGGCTGGATTGCGTGCCGACGAAGAGGAAGTTCGCGTCGAACGCGATGGAGTGCACGGTCTGGTTGAAGTCCTTGCGCAGCGGCACGTCGTCATGCGTGGCGATCACCGCGTTTCCGGACGCGAGCGATGCGGAGATGTTCAGCGCCTCGAATTCGAAGCGAAGCGCGTTCGGATCGGTTACCCTCCCCACGTACAGTCGGTTGTACTTCGGATCGCGGACGATCCTCTCAATGTTCGATCCCTCCAGATTGTCCCAGAACTGTTCACCGACGTCATTGAGCGTCATGTTCTGCTCGGTGAATTTCGCACGATTCAGGATGCCGAAGATGGGCGGTATTGCAGGGAAAGGGGAGTTGATGCTGACGTAGATGTAGGCCGAATCGAAATCAAGGGAGGACACGAATGCCCCCGCATTGATAGGAAGTCCCAAGTAGTTCACGATCGCCGTGGCGCTCGCGATTTCTACGGGAGGTCCGGCGGACACATTCTCCAGTGAGTACCGCCGGAACGTTCCGGCGGAGGCGATGAAGAGATCGTCGCCGCCCAAGAGCATCTCGAGCACGCGTTCACTGCCTCCGGCAAGTTCATCGACTTCCTCGTCTCCGACGATGGCTGGCGACACCATGTTCCCCACCAGTTCCGCGCGTACTTCGCCGTTGAAGAGTTCGCGCACGGCCTGCGTGTTGTGAAACTTTCCTTCGTCCTCTTCCAGGAATTCCTCCTTCGTGTCGTAGGTGAGGGAATCCCGCGACCAGCGGGTCACGAGCAGCGTCGGACTGATGAAGACTTCCGAGCCCACGGCGTTCGTCCACCGCACAACGATCTTCACGACGTACGTATCGGGATCAAGCTCGTGGGTTTCCTCGATGTCTTCCTGCTCCACGACGTCGTCGTCTGCATTCCGGTATGCCGGCATGATCGTGATCGAGCGGAAGAATTCCGTCTTCGGCGAGGTGTTGATCACCTCTTCTCCCGATTGCAACGAGTAGAGATCGTCCGTGAGCACGAGCTTGCTCTTCTCATACTCGCAGTCCCATGGGTCGCACCCGGGTTCCGTTTCCACCGATGCAGCCGCGATGGCGCTCCAGTCGCGCCTGGCGATGTTGCGCACCGCGGTCGTCGCCTCCTGTACCAGCAGCATCGCTTCGGTCTGGTCGCGCGCCACGTTGATGCGGCTGTAGTTGCCGCCGATGAGGGCCAGGACTCCGGTGAGCGTGAACACGATGATGCCCAGCGCCACGACGATCTCCACGAGAGAGAAGCCGCGATCGCCGACGGGACGGGGGGGGCAGGGGGGGGATCGTCCTCTGAGCGGAGCCATTTATCCCAGCATAGGGAAGCGGCATCGGGAGTTCAATCCGACTTCGCCCGTCTCCCGTCCCTACGCTCCAGGTTTGCAGGTCTCGGTATACGTTTCGCGTACCTCGATGCTGCCGCGCGTGTCGATGACGATGAAGTGCGAATCCGCGCCGCTGTGCGGATAGACTTCGATGTACGTGCGCGTGTTCGGAGAGAGCGACGTGTCCGGAAACAAAAGTTCACCCGACGGGAACGCGGGATCGAGGCAGATGCCCATGTCGCCGAGTGCGCGGAATTTTTCAGTGACCTGATTCTCTTCATCCGGCACGTCCTCCTCTTCCTGATACTCTTCCCCGGCGAAGAGCGTGATGTTCTCATTGTCCTCGGTGGGTGGGATGTACAAGCCCCACGGCTGTCCAAGCGTGCCCGCGAGCGAACGGCTCTGGGCTTTCCGCGCCATTTGCAGGATTTGGCTGCTCGTGGTGCGCAGCAACTGTTTCCCTTCCAGATTGGAAATCATCGGCATGACCGACACGCTCACGATCACGAAGATCGCCATGACGATGATCAGCTCGATGATGGTCAGCCCCGGACGATGCATGCGCGAAGCATACCTTATCCTATCTCTCCGGTGATGTCGTAGATCGGCGTGATGATGGCGAACACGACGAAGCCGACCATGGTTCCGACGATGATGAGCATCATCGGTTCGAGCGCGGTCGACAGGTTCTTCGCCGAGTGCTTGAGTTCGGCGTCGTAGTATTCCGCAAGATACGCGAGCGTGTCGCGCACGCTTCCCGTCCTCTCGCCTACGTTCACGAGCCTCTGGAAGAGGGAGGGGATTCTCTTGTGTTTCGCGAGTCCCTCGGAGAGCGGGTTGCCGTCCTCCACCTCACGCGCGACTTTCTGCACGATCGAGCGGTAGACGGGGTTGCCCGTCGCGTCGATGGTTGCATGCAGCGCCTCGATGATCGGAATGCCGCTCCGCAGAAGATTGCCGAGCGTCTGACAGAGGTGCGTGAGGTTGTAGAGATGAATCAGATTCCCGATGAGCGGCAGATGAAGCAGAATCCTGCTCGTCACGGGCTTGAATGCTTTGACACGGAAGATGATGATGATCGCGGCAAACGCCCCGAACACCGACAGGATGATCATCGTGCCGCGTTCCTCGAACTGCTTTGCGATTCCCAGAAGAATGCGCGTCGGCAGCGGCAGTTCCACGCTCATCGCCTCGAAGAGCGGAATGATCTGCGGCAGCACGAAGAGTGCGATCGAGAGCCCCAACCCCGTGATGGCGATGAACACGATGGAGGGATAGAGCATCGCTCCGCGGATCTGCCTGCGCGTTTCGGTCATCTGCGTCATGTACTTGGACGCCTGTTCGATGTTCTCGCGAAGCGTTCCCGAAAGTTCGCCCGTGCGGATCAACTGCAGCACGATGGGCGGAAAAGATCGCGGCGCGCTCTCCACCGCTTCCGAGAACGTGTGTCCCGTTTCGACGCTCTTCTTCATGTGATCGATGACTTTCTTGATCGTGCTTCCTTTCTTCGCGTCCATGGTCGCGAGGGAATCGGACACGTTCAGGCCGGCCTTCAGCGTCATGCTCAGGTGCTTGAACAGCGTGAGCGAGTCGACGAGCCGGAGACGGCGCTTGAATGCCATGGATGGGCGTTAGGAACCGGTGGCGACGCGGTACACTTCCTCGATCGTCGTGATTCCCTGCAGCACTTTCTCGATGCCGTCCTCGAACATGGTCTTCATGCCCTGCTTCTTCGCGAGTGCGGCGATCTGCTCCGCGTTCGCGTTGTCCATGATCATCTTCTTGATGTCCGGAGTCACTTCGAGGATTTCGAAGATGCCGATGCGTCCCAGGTAACCGGTCTGTTTGCAGAGCGGACAGCCGACGCCCTTGTACATGCGCAGCGTGGTGCTCTGCCTTCCGAGTAATTCCAGGGCGCGGATCGGCAGCTGATTCGCCAGTTCCTCCAGACTCGTCTCCTGGCTTTGGATGCAGTGCGTGCAGATCTTGCGGACGAGTCGCTGCGCGACCACCACGTTCACGGTCGAAGCGACGAGGAACGGTTCCACGCTCATGTCGAGCAGGCGCGGGAATGCGGTTGCGGCGTCGTTGGTGTGAAGCGTGGAGAGCACCAAGTGACCCGTCATGGCTGAGTTCACCGCGATGTCGGCGGTTTCCTCGTCGCGAATTTCCCCGACGAGGATAATGTCCGGGTCTTGACGCACGATGCTGCGGAGACCCGCCGCGAAGCTGAGTCCCACCTCGGAGTTCACCTGGATCTGCGTCAGTCCGCCGACTTCGTACTCGACCGGATCCTCGATGGTCATGAGGTTGTCCTCCGGCGCGTTCAGCAGTTTCAGAATGGAGTAGAGCGTGGTCGTTTTTCCGGAACCCGTGGGACCCGTGACGAGGATCATGCCCCAGCTGCGTTCCGCGTGGCGTTGCATGATGTCGTGGTCCGAGCGGCTGAGTCCGATGCGGCCGAGATTGAGACCCTTCGCCATCGAGGTCATGACGCGCATCACCGCCTTCTCGCCGACGATGGTCGGCACGATGGAGAGACGAATGTCGGTATGAATGGTGGGATCTTCTTCGTCGGTGATCGAAATTTTTCCGTCCTGCGGCACCATATGTTCGTCCGTTGCAAGCTTCGCGAGCACCTTCAGACGGAGCAGGATGAGCTCGTGGAAACTCGCGGGCAGGATGATTTCGCGCTGCAGCAGTCCGTCGATACGCATGCGCACCACCAGCTCCTGACGCTGCGGCTCGATGTGGATGTCGGATGATCCCGTGGCGATGCCGTGCCGCACGATCAGTTCCACGAGTCGCGGGATGCTGTCATCCTGTTTGCCGGTGCGCGTCGCTTCGGTGTGGTTCTTCACGAGCCTCTCGACTTCCGTGGAGATGTTCGTCTTGTACCAGCGGAATGCTCCTTTGATGTCCGCCGCCGTCGAGAAGTAAATCTTCACGGGACGCGCGAGTTTCTTTTCCAGAAGGTGCACCGCGCGGAGATCACGCGGATCCGCGATCGCTACGTCACCGTTCTCCTGCGAGAGTGAGAACAGGACGATGCGCTGCGCCTTCGCCATCGCAGGAGGCAGATTGCCCTGAATTTCTCCGGACGGTTTCCACTTCGACAGATCCGAGAAGCGCCAGCCGTACTCGCGCGCAATGAGCTGGCCGACCTGGGCCGCGCTCAGGTTCGTGCGCTCGATCGCCATTTCGAACGGCGACACGCCTTCGATCTCGGCCTGTTTGCGTATTTCTTCCAAATCAAGTTTCGCGAGCAGGTTTCCCGTGACGAGCGACGTCAGGATGTGTTCCTCCTGCTGCGGAGTAAGAAGCGGATGTGTGTGTTGAGGCATTCCTCTTATTGTAGCAGAAATCGGGCGGAGATGGTAGGGGTTTTTCTCGTCCGTGAAGAGCGTTACAACGCTGCGCGTACGGGGAGAGTACGTTCCGCATGAGGGCCTCCTCGTCGTTTTTCCGCACCTGTTTTTGATTGCAACCTCTCCGCGATCTTGGAATGATGGGGCACCGTGAAGGCAGCATCCCTCCCATCCCTCGCGTTCCGCATCGTCTGCGTGTGCGTGCTCTTGATGATCGGTGCGCTGTTGCCGCATGTTGCACGCACGCAAACATCCGCTCCGTTCTGCGGCGACGGCGTGATTCAGACGGGGGAAGACTGCGACGCGGGAGGACTCAACGGCCAGGCGGGCGGATTCTGTTCCGCCGACTGCAGGTACGCGTTTCTCGCGTGCTTCTATAACGGCTGCGGCTGCTACGAGAACGGACAGGAGGCATCGGAGGAACTTGGCGGTGCCTTCGCGACGCCTTCGCAGGCCGGACTCTCGGGCCCCGAAGGCGTGATGCTCAATGCGAAGCATCACCTGCTCTTCATCGCGGATACCGCCTACAACCGCGTAATCATCCATCGTCTGACCGCCAACAACGAACTGCGCGACGAGTTTGCCGACGGCGTCCTCGGCCAGAACGACTATGAGTCAGCCGTCGCGACGAGCACGATCAGCGGTTTCAATCGCCCCGTTTCCACGGCGTTCGATCCTGAGAACAACACCTTGTTCGTCTCCGACAGAGGGAACAGGCGCATCGTTGCGTTCGAAGGTGCCGTGCCGACGAGTGGAGGAGGGAAAGATCTCCTCACCTGGCGGACCCGCCTTGCACTGAATGGCGGCAGTGACAACGTGCCCGATACGGAACTCAGCGATCCCCGCGGCATCGCCTTCAGTCGGCGCGGCTACTTGTATGTAGCGGACAGCGGAGGGAACCGCATCGTGCGTTACGATTTGCGCAACGGCATCGCCAATGTCACGAATGATCGCGTGCGTATCATCACGCAGTCGTCCGTCGACGGTTCTGCAAAGCCGTTCCGCAGCCCCGCCGACCTCGTGTACGACGACGTGCACGAAGTGTTGTACGTCGCCGATGCAGGGAATCATCGTATCCTGAAAATCCGGGAGAGCGACATTGAAGCCGCGGCTCCCCTCGACCCCGTGCCTGCCGAGCAGTTCGGTCTTGGTTTTCAGCCACCCGCGATTACCGGGGAGTCACTGCAGTTCCCGGAAGGCGTCGCGGTGAAGGACGAGTACCTGCTCGTGAGCGATACCTTCCATGACCGCGTTCTCCTCTTCGATAAAGACCTTCCCGGAGAGCCTGCACTGCGCGTGTTCGGCAAGAACGATTTTGCGTCGCTCGAGGACGGTGCTACCACGTTCGCGCGTCCGGTCGGCATCGCCACGGTGCCAGACAATTGCAACATTCTGATCGCCGATGCGGAGGCGGCCAAGATCGTCGTCATGGGCGATACTACGTGCGGCGAACCCCCCGAGGATCCTCCTGATCCTCCCACTGAAATACGCGGGATTTCCACCGTGATGCCCGATCAGATCTACGTGCTGTTTACCGTGCCTCTCGATCCTGCCAGCGCGACGGACATCGAGCGGTATCGCATCGAAAATCTGGACGAACCGGGTCCGTTTCCGCCCGATCCGATTCTGGTCCCCGTCACTTCCGCCGAGCAGGTGTCCGCGAACATCGTGCTGCTGCGCACGGTGACCGATCCTCCTCTTCCTCTGGAGGATGACGAACAAGAACTGCAGGAGCTGACGACGTACAAATTGATCGTGGAGGACATGCTCGCCGAGGGCGCCGAAGCGGGAGCGGAATTTGACGATGACGTGCAATTCACCACGGGCGAACTCGGCCTCTCCTGCCCCGTGATGATCGATGGAGAATGCTGTAATCCCGCCGCGTGCGTGACGCCCGGCCTCTCGGGGAGCGGAAGCTCTTCCTCCTCGGTCGGCTTCGATCAGGATTGCCGCTGCTGCGGCTGTGCCGCGGGTTTCCAGTGCGGCGCAGGAGGCTCCCCCGATGTGTGCGCGGAGATCACGGTCCCTCCGCCCAGTTCCTCTCCGGATGGTGGTGATGACGAAGGAGGGACTCCGACGAATGCCGGCGGAGGCGGTCTCGGCGGAGGCGGTGGCGATACGGGAGGCAGTGCCAGCTCCTCTTCATCGTCCTCTTCCGTTTCCATTATTCCGTGTAATGACAGTCTCGGGGGAGGAGAGGCTTGCGTGCAAGGAGAAGGCTCGTGCACGGAGTTCGGTTACTCCTGCAAGGCGATCGGTGATTCGGGCTGCGGTTGCGAATCGAGCTGTCCGTTCGTGTACTCGTGGAACGGTGAAGAGTTCGTCATCGAAAGCGAGACGATTCCGTTCTCCTTCCTCTCCACGCTGGAGGATACAAGCTACGGCGCGCTCCGCTCGCTTGCAGAAATCGACGGTCGGGTGACCTTGCAGGTTCGCGAGGAACGCGACGAAACCTCCTATATCGACTCCTTCTCCCTTCTGCAGGTCGCGCATAACGATCCGGACGCGAAGGTCTACCCCGACGTCCACGGCGCACTGCATACAATCAAAGACGCTTCCGCCGCTTCGTGGTGCGAATCCAGTGAGTGGGAGAACTGCACGAGTTCACTCTCGGCAAAGGATGACGATATCTTCGAAATCGATCCTCTCACGGTCTATGAGCGCAGCCCCGACGATCTGACGCACTGGATCACGCTCGGCTTCCCGAAGCCGGAAAACGCACCCGATACCGCGAAGCTGCTCCTCAATGTCGAAACGACCTTCGCGATGGACGTGGTTGCCTACCGTCACGTCGGTGCGCTCGGCGGCAGGGGGCAGCGCGCGATGAATGCGATGCTCCATCTTCCCTTCCTCCGGAATCTCTTCGATACCAACTTCGATCTCGGCAAACTCTACCTGCACGTGGAAGTATGGAACGGGAAGGAATGGGTGAAGCAGGGCGTCATCAAACCCGGCAACTACCGCCACTGGGACGACTTCGTACTGCCCATCGACGTGCGCGATGCTCCCGGAGACGACGTGCGCGTACGCCTGACATCGGTCGGGTGGTACCTCTACAACTTCGCGGGGCTCGACTGGAGCGAGAACGCCGAGTTGACGGTGACGGAGATGCCGCCTGCATCGGCCGTGAAGAACGACACGTTGCTCGTGGAACCGCTCCTGCGCGAGACGGACGGAGAGCGCTTGGTACTGCGGAAAGGCGATCTCGTGACGCTCTCCTACGACGTGCCTCCGCCTGCCGCTCCGTTCACGGAATTCGTGTTCGCCCTCACCGGTCACTACCTCGTGGATGTGCCGCCGGGAGGCGCATCGATACGGGATACGCTGCAGTTCTTCTCGTACATGTTCGACGTGAAAAACGGCATGAACAGGGGCTTCGCCGATCACTTGCGCGCGATGCTGGAATGACGGGAGACTGAGTGTCGAAAGTGGCGAAAATCACTTCGTGTACTGCCCTCCGGGCACCTGCTCCGATCCCTCTGGAAAGGAGGCGGGATTTGTGCTAGAATAAAGAGAAAACAAAGAAATCCATGAGATTTCCCTCCCTCTCCCTTCGTGACAAGTTCCTGCTCTCGTTCCTTGGCCTTGCAGTCGCACTTACGGGCATCCTCGCACTCCTCGCCATCAACATGAGCAACATCCTTCCGGAACTGTCGCAGTCACAGGCGGATCGCTACCGCGCGCAGCTCACGCTGCGTGACCTGCGGGAGGCGGTCTTGATCGCGAACATCCCCGATGACCTTGATGTGATGAGAGAACGCCGCGACGACATTGCGCACACGCTCGTCACGTACGAGAGCTCCATGAGCATCGGCACGATGCCCGACGTGTACGAAGCGCTCGTCAGTGAAGACAAGGGGCACCTGGTCGCCGAGGAGGAAGGCATCCTCGCGGATATTCGCACGTCGCTGCGCGACGCATCGGATGCCATCGAGTTAAACGCCCTCACGGGCGCCCTCACCGCGATGCATGACGTCGTCGCCGGTACGCACGAACTGGAAGACCTGAATGCAGATGTTCTCACGGCGCTGCATCAGGCGGATCAGACGTCGCGGCGCGTCTTCCGTACGTACTTCCTCGTCGCGGGTGCCATCCTGCTCCTGGGCATCACGGCCTTCGCGCGCATCCTGTCCTCCTGGATCACGAGGCCGCTCCGCCGCATGCAGGCCGCGACCATGCGCATTGCCGAGGGGGATTTCTCGCACGAACTCACAAGCGATTCGAATGACGAGCTCGGCATGCTCACGCAGAGCTTCGATCACATGCGCAAACAAGTGCTGTCATCGATCGAAACCGTGCGCAGAGCCGCGGAGAAGGATGAACTGCTCATCAACAGCATCGTCGACGTGATCATCGCCGTCGATCAGCAGGAGCGCGTCATCCTGTTCAACGACGCGGCGCAACGGCTGACGGGTTTCGCGAAAGACGATGCCCTCGGCAGGAAGCTGGAGGAACTGCTCACGCTCGTGACCGAAGAACCGAATCACGGGATGCCCGCGCTCGTGGCGTCCGTCATCGAGTCGGGGCAATCGCAGAGCCTCGCCCGCCCCGTCGTTGTCCGCGGAAGAAAATCCGAGAGCGACACGCCGGTCACCATGTCCGTGGCGCCGTTCCTCGAAACGAGCGGCGAGCGCGGAGCCGTCGTCGTGCTGCACGACGTATCGGAAACGGTGGAACTCGACAAGCTGCGCGAGGAATTCGTCTCCATCGCGTCGCACCAATTGCGCACGCCGCTCACTGCGATCCGCTGGCTTCTGGAAACCATGATCCGCGGCGAAACCGAGCGCAAGGTCTCGCTTGAGCCCAAGTACCACGACACCCTGCATCAAGCCTACTCGCGGACGCTCAGCATGTCGGAACTCGTCTCGTCGCTGCTCGCGCTCTCGCGGCTCGACGCCCAGAAGGTGCAGGCGAAGCTCGCTCCCGTTTCCATCGCGGATCTCTTCGAGAAACTTCAGCTCTCGTTCACGTCCATGGCGGATCGCAAGGGATCGACGCTCGTCATGACCAACGACGTGTCCGAGCCCGTGCAGTCGGATCAGGTGATTTTGACCGAGGTGCTGTCGAACATCATCAACAACGCCGTGAAGTACTCCCGCGAGGGCGCGCACATTGACGTGCATGCCCGCATTGACGGTGACAGACTCGTCTTCACGGTGAAGGACGACGGCATCGGCATTCCGAAGGATCAGCAGCAGACGATCTTCAAGAAATTCTTCCGCGCCAAGAACGCCCTCACGTTCACCCCCGAGGGAACCGGCATCGGTCTCTACATGGTGAAGTCGTTCGTAGAGTTGCTTGGCGGGGAGATTGACTTCGTATCGGAAGAGAACAAAGGCACGACCTTCACGCTTTCTTTCCCGCTCTCCGCCTCTCATGGCTGACGCTTCCATCCTCATCGCGGAAGACGATCTGTTCCTGCAACAGATCTACGTAAAGAGCCTCAAAGAGGCGGGCTACGCCGTGACCGTCGTTCCGGACGGCAGGCAGGCGCTCGACAAGCTTGCGCAGGGCGGATGGGATCTGTTGCTCCTCGATCTGAAGCTGCCCGAACTCTCCGGCATCGAAGTGCTGGAGGAAATGCGTAAGAATGCCACGCTCAAGGATGTGCCCGTCCTCGTGCTCACGAACTTCGCCGAAGACGAGTACGGCGAGAAGTGCAGACAGCTCGGCGTGGAAGGATTCTTCACGAAGAGCAATCTGAGCTTCGAGATGATCCTGGCGAACATCAGGAAAATCCTCTCGGGCAAACTGGGCGGTGCAAAGGCGAAAGCGGTTGCGACTCCCGCGGAGCCCGCCGCGCCGAAACCCGCTCCCGCACCCGATGCGCCCGCGGACGGAAAGGAGCCGACGAAGATTCTGGTCGTTGAGGACGATCCGTTCCTTCTGCAGATTTACAAACAGAACCTGCAGGAACGTCACTATGACGTGGTCGGCGTCACGACCGGCCGCGAAGCGCTGCAGCGACTGTCGTCCGAGGGAGGATGGCGCATGATCCTCCTTGATCTCCTTATGCCGGAAATGGACGGATTCTCGGTGCTCGAAGAACTGCGCGCCCGGGGCATTTCCCAGAACGTGCCCGTGATGGTGCTCACCAATTTGAGCCAGGAGAACGATCAGAAGAAGGCGCTCGAAATGGGCGCGGTCGACTTCGCCATCAAGAGCGAACTGAGCTTCGATGAAATCGTCGCCCGCGTCGAAAACGTCCTGAAGAAGAAGGGCGGCAAACCTCCCGCTCCCGCGCGATCATGATTCATCTTTTGCGTTTCCTCTTCTGGCCGATCGTGCTGCTCGCGGTGCAAATCGCGAACGTCGCGATCGACTCGAACATCTGGGGCGATCTATGGGACTGGTGGATCGCAGATCCGCTCAACGGAACGATCTGGATCATCACGGGGTACTTTACCGTGAAATTCGCGATCTTCCTGCTGCGTTTCTTCTACGCCTGGCAGGCGTCCTCACGTCTCGTTTGCTTCAAGGTTGTGTTGCCGCGCGACGACAGCAAGCTCGATCAGGAGAAGCGCACCGAGAAGGATTTCAAGGAAAAAGTCGCCATCATGGAGCAGCTCTTCCGTGCACTCTACGAGATCCGCGATCTGACGGTATGGGGACTGATCCACTTCTGGATCTTTCGCTTTAACACCGTCAGCTTCGAGCTGTTTCTGGGCGACGGGCTCATCAGCTTCTACGTGTTGATGCCGAAAAGCCTCGTCTCGATCGTCGAGAAGCAGATCACGTCGTACTACCCGAATGCCGAAGTCACGCTGGAGAAGCCGCCCCGGATGCAGCCTCCGGGTTACAAGTTGGTCGGGTACAACATGATGACGAAGAAGAAGTTCATCTATCCCATCCGTTCCTACGAGCAGATGCAGGATGATCCTCTGAACGGTACGACCAACGTTCTCTCGAAACTCGATCGTTCGGAACGCGCTTCGATCCAGATCGTCATTACGCCTTCGTTCTCCGGAAGCTGGAGCAAAGTGACGAAGGCCGTGGCCTCGAAGCGTTTCAAAGGAAAAGAGGAAACGCTCTTCGATACCTTGCCCGGCGTCTTTAAAATCCTCGGCGTTTTCGGCATCTTCTGGGACGAATTCTTCGGCAAGAATTCCAAGGGAGGAACAAACGCGCCCGGTACGTCGCGCGGAGACGCGTTCGTCCGCATGATCCAGCCGGAGGAGGAGCTCTACAAGCGCATGGGCGAGAAGGCGGGCATGAGCGGATTCCACTCCACGGTGCGCATCCTCGCTGCCGCAACCACGTGGGAACGTGCGATCGACGTAACGAACAACCTGCAGGTCGCGTTCAACGCGTACAAAGATTTGCATGGAAACTACTTCAAGAACCGCAGACTCTTCAGCGATTTCATGCCGCTCTCCTGGACCGCGCCGATCATGCGCTGGTTATGGAAGAACCGCATCAACGGTTTCCTGCACAACACGAACATGCTGACGGAGCGCGAACTTGCCTCGCTCTTCCACTTCCCCGACAGCAGGTACAACAAGACGCCGAACATCGAGTGGATCACGTACAAGGTGTTGCCGCCCCCGAACGACATGCCGCGTGAGGGCATTCTCCTCGGACATAATCGCTACCGCGCGATGGAAACGGAGGTGCGCTTCCTGGCCAAGGACCGTTCGCGTCACGAGTACATCATCGGTAAATCCGGCTCCGGTAAATCTTCGCTCTTAAGCTGGCAGTCCAGGCAGGACATCGCGAACGGCGACGGTGTCTGCATCATCGATCCGCACGGCGACTTGATCGCCGACGCGCTGGCACATACGCCCAAGGAACGATCGAAGGACGTCATCGTGTTCGATCCCTCCGATACCGAGCGTCCCATGGGCCTCAACCTGCTGGAGGCGAAGACCGAGGAAGAGAAGGACCGCGCGTCGCTCGACGCCATGGAGATCTTCATCAAGCTCTTCGGAAACGAGATTTTCGGACCTCGCATCCAGCACTACTTCCGGAACGGATGCTTGACGCTCATGGACGATGAAGACGAAGGAGCCACGCTCATCGACGTGCCCAGACTCTTCGTGGATGAAACGTTCCAGAAGTACAAGGTCTCGAAGGTGAAGAATCCCGTCGTCCGGAGCTTCTGGGAAAACGAAATCGCCAAGACCGGCGCACGTGAGAAGGAGGAGATGATCCCGTACTTCTCCTCGAAGTTCGGACCCTTCATTACGAATACCACGATGCGCAACATTATCGGGCAAACCAAGAGTTCCTTCGACATCAGGCAGATCATGGACGAGGGCAAGGTGCTGCTCGTGAATCTTTCCAAGGGGCGTATCGGCGACATCAACGCGCAGCTCCTCGGGCTCATCTTCGTGAACAAGGTCAGCATGGCCGCGCTCTCGCGTGCCGACATGCCGAAGGAGGAGCGCAAGCGCTTCTACCTGTACGTCGACGAGTTCCAGAACTTCGTGACCGACGCGTTCACCACCATTCTCTCGGAAGCCCGAAAGTACGAACTTGCGCTCATCATGGCTCACCAGTACATCGGTCAGCTCGTCGGGAAGACCGGTGCCTATGAACAGGCGAGTACGAAGATGCGCGACGCGGTCTTCGGAAACGTCGGCACGATCCTCAGCTTCAAGGTCGGCGCCGAAGATGCCGAGTATCTGGCGAAGGAATTCGCGCCGTCGCTCGGCGAGCAGGACGTGATCGGCATTCCGAACTTCCAGTGCTACACGAAGCTCAACATCAACAACACCACGTCGCGTCCGTTCAGCATGATGACGATCTACGACGAATCGAAGCGCAACGAGAAGCTCGGCGAACTCATTCGCGAGTACAGCCGCATGAAGTACGCGCGGAAGAAGACCTTCGTCGACAGGGAAATCGAGGACAGAATCGGACTTTAATAAAAATAAGAAATAAGAAATTAGAAATAAAAAAACGTTTCTTATTTGTTATTTCTTATTTTTTTATTTCTTCAATTTTTATTTCGTCAAAAGGTTGAAGAATCTTCTCCTCTCCCCCCGTTTCTGCTATTCTTCCGCCATGTTCGATAAAGCACGAGACATGTTTCGGCTGCAGAAGGAAGCCAAGAAAGCGAAGAAGGAACTTCGGAGCATCCACGTGGAGGCAGAAGCCTCCGGCGTGAACGTCGTGGTGAGCGGCGAACAGCAGATCGTGAAGATCGAGATCGCCGAGCATGTTCCGCGCGAGAAGATTCCGGCACTCCTGACAGACGCCCTGAACAGGGCGATGAAGAAGGCGCAGGTCGTCTCCGCCGAGAAAATGCAGGGAGTGATGGGAGAACTCGGCATCGGCTGAACGAGTATGCGCATGTATAGATCGCTTCTCCACCCTCTTCCATGAAGAAGATTCTCGCGATCGGTTTCCTCCTGCTCCTCGGATGGAGTGCGTACTCGCTGTGGCTCGCGAGAGCCGTCTCACCCGTGGATGCAGGAAGCGCAACCCGTACGACCGTGACGATCGAGAGCGGCTGGCCGCTCGCCCGCATCGCGGACACGCTTGAGGAGCGCGGTCTTCTCCGTTCGTCATTCGCCTTCACGCGTCTCGTGAAACGGGAGGATCTTGATGCGTCGCTGCAGGCGGGCGACTATGTGCTCAGTCCGTCCATGAGCGCCGCGGAGATCGCAGAGTCCCTCACGAGCGGCAAGTCGGATGAAGAGAAGATCACCGTCCCCGAAGGTTTTACCGTGGCGCAAATCGACGCTCTGCTCGCCGAGAGGGGATTCGGAGAGCCGGGCGACATCCTGGACTGCGCCTTCACGTGCGACTTTTCTTCGTTCGAGTTCCTGCCGACGCGGAATTTCGGTTCCGAGGAAGCAGGGTACGGCTCCAAGCTGGAAGGTTACCTGTTTCCCGACACCTACTTCGTTGCCCGCGAGAACTACGTGCCGAAGTTCTTTCTGGAGCGGATGCTCTCCGCGTTCCGCACGCGCGTCGTCACGGGACTCGCCGACGACATTGCCGCGTCGGGGCGGGAACTTCACGAGCTTGTCACCATGGCGTCGCTCGTCGAACGCGAGACACGCACCGATGACGAACGCGCGGTCGTCTCGGGCATCATCTGGAAACGTTTCGATGCCGGCATGGGCCTTGATATCGACGCCACCGTCCGGTACGTCACGCGAAACGTGAGCGATCCCATCACGCGCACAGAGCTGGAGACGGATTCGCCGTACAACACCCGCCGGTACCGCGGTCTGCCGCCCGGGGCCATCGCGAACGCCGGTATCGATTCCGTCCGCGCGGCGCTCCATCCGGAGACATCTCCCTACTGGTACTACCTGCACGGAACGGACGGCCAGATCCGCTACGCCGAGACGAATGACGCACATAACGAGAACAAGGCGAGGTACCTGCGGTAGAGACCGATGCGGAGAAAGAGTATTTTGACAAAATTCATATATAAAATATAGTAACATTATGGATATGCAGAAACTGCGGCAGGCGAGGGAATTCATCGATGAAGCGCGCTCTCAGCAGCGCGAATCTGGAAAACAATTTCGCGGTAGAGTATTCATTAACGACGATGTGCGTCAGAAGATGGAGGAAGCGCTCACAACGCTCCGTTCCTTTCGTTTGACAGCCGAATTGCCCCAGGCGGATACCGCACTTCTCACCGAACGATGGGAGGAACTTTGCAGGAGACGCGGCATTCGCTTGGCCGATACCTTCCGCAGGGAAGTCCACTTCCTCCTCGCATGCGAACTCCTCCTCAACAGCTGTCTGCTTGATCTGGAGAAGAAACAGTGCATCAGTACCAGTTTCTCAAGTGAGGAGCCTGTTGGTTGTATTTTGCAAGAAGAAGAGTTTTCCTGGTGCAGAGAAACGCCCGGATTGGTGAGGTGTGCGGTCATCGGGAATCCCTCCGATCCCCGCGCGTTCCTTCGCAGCGCCAAGGAAACCGCAGAGGCGATACTGGGTGAAGAAGAGTTTTCCTGGTGCAGAGAAACGCCGTGGGTGGTGCGACGTGCGGTCACCAATTACCCCTCCGATCCCCGCGCGTTCCTTCGCAGCGCCAAGGAAACCGCAGAGGCGATACTGGGTGAAGAAGAGTTTTCCTGGTGCAGAGAAACGCCGTGGGTGGTGCGACAGATGGTCATCTTTCATCCCTCCGATCCCCGCGCGTTCCTTCGCAGTGCTAAGGAGACAGCAGAGGCAATACTGAGCGAAGAAGAGTTTTCCTGGTGCAGAGAGACCCCCGGAATCGTCAGGAAGGCGGTCA